>NZ_DASQCJ010000247.1:0-7078 GCF_035634735.1 Cellulomonas sp. | reverse complement strand
GCCCCGTGGGACGCCGCGGGCGGACCCCGGTGCGGGTGCAGGGCGCGGGCCAGGACGGCCGGGCGCGGGTGGTGGGAGGGTCCCGCGGGCGCGGGGCGCGGGGTCCCGGCCGGGCGGGGGTGCGCCGCCCGGGGCAGCGCGTGCAGCACGGCGCCGAGCACGGCCCGCACGGGGCCGGCGGCGCGGAGCAGCAGGGCGGCCAGGCCGAGGCCGAGCGCGCCGAGCGCCGCGTGCAGGGCGACGACAGGCAGGACGAGCCCGAGCGCGAGCACCGCGCCGTGCGACGCGGCGGGCGTCAGCGCGACGCCGGTCGGGCAGCCGGCCGCGTCCTGGAGCACCGCGAGCCGGACGCCCAGCAGGGCGAGCGGGCCGTCGACCGTGACGCACGGGTGCACCACGGTGCGGACGGCGCCGAGCCACGCGGCGCCGCCGAGCGCGGCCAGCGACGCGACCGCGGTGAGCAGCGGCAGCAGCGCGGCGCGGGGGAACCCGGGGCCGCGTCCGCGCCGCCCGGGTCCGGGCAGCACGGGACCAGGCTGGCGCGCGTCGGCGGTCCCGGTCATGCCGGCCAGCGTACGGGGTGCACCTGGGCCGGACCCGGGTCTTCGGTGACGGGCGTGCGGGGATCCGGTGCGGCCGCGCGGTGCCAGGCCCGCGGTCCGCCCCGGCCGGCCGGCGGAGCGCCCGTCAGGCCCCGACCGGCAGCGCGGGCTCGGCGAACGGCACCCAGTCCACGAGCGCCCCCGTCGCCGCGAGCGCCACCAGCGCGCCGACCCCGAGCAGCGCGAGCAGCACGACGACGGTCGCCCCGCCGCGCCCGGGCGCCACGCCGCCGAGCAGCCAGCGCGCACCGTCGCGGGTGGTGCGCGCCGCCGGCCCCCACCACAGCCCCGCCAGCCCGGCCGCCGCCGCCACCACGAGCAGCGCGGCCACCGACTCGGGCGCGGGCGCGTCGCCCACCGCCCGCAGGGGCCCGCCCTCGACGGCGCCCGACCCGACCAGCCACCAGCCGACCCCGAGCAGGATCACGACGAGGCTGGCAGCCACCAGCAGCGACGGCAGCAGGGTGACGAACGCGCGCAGCAGGTGCCACGGGCTCGACGCGACGGCGCGCAGCGCGTCCGAGCGCCGGGCGCCGACCCGCTCCCGCCGCCGGCCGACGGCGTCCGCCACCGACCCGACCGTCCGGGCGAGCAGCACCACGGGCACGAGCGCGAGCAGGGTGGCGCCGGGGCGCAGCGCGGCGCCGGCGAGCGCCAGCAGGGCCAGCGCGAGCAGGGTGCCGGTGCGGCGGGGCGGCTCGGGCGCGGGCGGAGCTCCGTCGTCCCCGCCGCCAGGCCACTCCCCCGGGTACCCGCCGGGGTACGCCCCCGGCGCCCCCGGGTCGGCCCCGTACGCCCCGCCGTCGTCGCCCGGCCCGCCCGCGGCGTACGGCCGCGTGTCCCAGGCCCGGGTCGGCGACTCCCCGGTCGCCCACCGGTCGTCCTCCCCCGTGGCGTCCCACGACGGGGGCGCGGCCTGGCGCGGCGGCACCGACGGCGGCGCGGGCGCGGGCGCGTCCGCGCCGAACGCCCGGGTGCTGCCGTCCTGCGCCGGCTCGTCCCACGGCCGGCCCGGGGCAGGCAGCACGGCGGTCCCGTCCTGCTCGGCCGCGAGCACCGCGGTCCCGTCCGGCCCGAGCACCGCGGTCGCGCCGGTCGCGGCGGCGGCCCCCGCGGGCAGCGGCCCGGTCCCGGCCGGCTGCGCGACGGTCGGCGTCGCGTCCGCGGCGCCCAGGGCGACGGTCGCGGCGCCGAGCGCCACCGTCCCCCCGGCCGCCGTGCCCCCGCGCGGCGCGCCGCCCCGGGACCCGGCCGCGAGCGCCGCGTCCGCCGCCTCCGCGTCGTAGGCCTCCCCGCGCCGCGCCGCCTCCGCGAGCGCCGCCACCACCTCGTCGGGCGTGGCCCGGTCGGCGGGGTCGGCCGCCAGGGCGTCCCAGAGCGCGCCGGCGGTCACCGGCCCGAGGCCCGCCAGGTCGGCGTCGCCGCTGCGGGTCCGGACCAGCACCGCCTCCAGCGGCCGGGTGCCGAACGGCGCGCGGCCGGTCGCGGCGTACGCGAGCAGCGCCGCCCAGCCCCACCAGTCCGTGGCGGGGGTGGGCTCCGCGCCGTCGACGAGCTCGGGCGCGAGGTAGCCGGGCGTGCCGACGACGAACCCGGTCGAGGTCACCCGGGTCTCGTCCACGGACTGCGCGATGCCGAAGTCGATGAGCACCGGCCCGTCGGGCGTGACGAGCACGTTGCTGGGCTTGAGGTCGCGGTGCACGACGCCGGCCGCGTGCACGGCGCCGAGCGCGTCCCGCAGGCCGTCCCCCACCCGGTGCAGCGCCGCCGCGTCGAGCGGGCCGCGCTGCCGCACGTGCTCCGCGAGGTCGAGGCCGGGCACGAGCTCGGTGACGAGGAACGCCTCGGTGGAGTCGGCCTCCGCGTCCAGCACCGCCGCGACGCCCGGGTGCCGCAGCCGCTGCAGGGCCAGCACCTCGCGGCGCAGCCGCTCGCGGGACGACGGGTCGGCGCCGACGTGCGGGTGCAGCAGCTTGAGCGCGACCGGCGTCCCGCCGCCGTCGACCGCGCGGTACACCGTGCCCATGCCGCCGGAGCCGAGCGGCGCGAGGATGGTGTACCCGCCGATCTCGGCGCCCGGCGACAGCCCGATGCGCTCCATGCGGGCACGGTAGCCGCCTGCCGCGCGGGGGTCGTGCCGCCGCGCGGCGGGACCCGTGAAGGCACCCGCACGGACCCCGCCGGCGGCGGCAGGACGCGCGGAGCTCCCCGGGCGGGCACGCCTCGGTCACGTTAAGGTCGAGGCGACACCAAGGAGATGGACTTCAGTGGATTCTGCTGGTTATGACCTGGTCGTCGTCGCGAACCGCCTCCCGGTCGACGTGACCGTGGGCGAGGACGGCGCGCCGAGCTGGACCCGCTCCCCCGGCGGCCTCGTGACCGCCCTCGAGCCCGTCGTGCAGCAGTCCGACGGCGCGTGGGTGGGCTGGGGCGGCTCGGCCGACCTCGAGCTGGAGCCGTTCGACGCCGACGACATGCGGCTCGTCCCGGTCAAGCTGACCGAGGACGACCTCCGCTTCTACTACGAGGGCTTCTCGAACGACACGCTGTGGCCGCTCTACCACGACGTGATCCAGCCCCCGACGTTCCACCGGCAGTGGTGGGACGCCTACCAGCGGGTCAACCGCCGGTTCGCGGACGCGGCGGCGGCGCAGGCCGCGCCCGGCGCGACGGTGTGGGTGCACGACTACCAGCTGCAGCTGGTCCCGAAGTTCCTGCGCGAGCTGCGCCCGGACGTGCGGATCGGCTACTTCCACCACATCCCGTTCCCCCCGCTCGAGATCTTCGCGCAGCTGCCGTGGCGGCTCCAGGTCGTCGAGGGCCTGCTCGGCGCGGACCTCATCGGGTTCCAGCGCGGCGGCGACGCGGCCAACTTCGTCCGGGTGGTCCGCCGGCTCACCGACCGCACCACCCGCGGCCAGGTCATCACGCTGACCGACGGCGACGGCCGGGTCGAGCGGCACGTGCGCGCCGCGGCGTTCCCCATCTCCATCGACTCCAAGGCGTTCGACCGGCTCGCCCGCACCCCCGAGGTGCAGCAGCGGGCCAAGGAGATCCGCGCGGAGCTCGGCGACCCGGAGGTGCTGCTGCTCGGCGTCGACCGGCTCGACTACACCAAGGGCATCCGGCACCGGATCAAGGCGTTCGAGGAGCTGCTCGAGGACGGCCGGATGACCGTGCCGGAGTCGACCCTCGTGCAGGTCGCCTCGCCCAGCCGGGAGAACGTGGGCGCCTACCAGCAGCTCCGCGAGGAGGTCGAGGCCCAGGTCGGCCGGATCAACGGCGAGCACGGCGAGCTCGGGCACGCGGCGGTGCACTACATGCACCACTCCTACCCGATGGAGGAGATGGCGGCCCTGTACCTCGCGGCCGACGTCATGCTCGTGACCGCGCTGCGCGACGGCATGAACCTGGTCGCCAAGGAGTACATCGCAGCGCGGTCCGACGACCGCGGCGCCCTGGTCCTCAGCGAGTTCACCGGCGCGGCCGACGAGCTCGGCGGCGCGGCGATCCTGGTCAACCCGCACGACATCGCCGGCCTGAAGAACGCGATCCAGCACGCCGCGAACATCGACCCGCGCGAGGCCCGCAAGCGGATGCGCCGGCTGCGCCGCCGGGTGCTGGAGAACGACGTCGCGCACTGGTCGGAGTCGTTCCTGTCGGTGCTGACCGCCGTCCCGGTGCGCGAGCGCCACGTCTGAGGAGCCCCGCCGTGCCCGCAGCACCCACCCCGCCCGGCGAGCCCGCCGGCACCGACGACCTGGCCGCCGCCCTGCGCGCGGCGGTCGCCGACCCCGCCCGGCGGCCCCTGCTGGTCGCGCTCGACTTCGACGGCACGCTCGCGCCGCTCCAGGACGACCCCGAGGCGTCCCGGCTGCTGCCGGAGGCCGTCGCCGCGCTCCGGGACCTCGCGGCGCACCCGGAGGCGGTCCGCCTCGCGCTGGTGTCCGGCCGGCCCGCCGCCGACCTGCACCGGCTGGCCGAGGTCCCCGCGGGCACGGTGCTCATCGGCAGCCACGGCGCCGAGCGCGCCCGCGTCGGCGAGCACGGCCTCGACCGCGACGTCCTCACGCTGACCGACGAGCAGTCCGACCGGCTGACCCGGCTCGGCGGCGAGATGCAGGCGGTGGCCCGCGGCCGGGACGGCGTCTGGGTCGAGACGAAGCCCGCCGCCGTCGTCGTGCACACCCGCATGGCGGACCCGGGGACCGGCGACGCGGCGGAGCGGGAGGCGCTCGGCGTGGGCCAGCGGCTCGGCTCGGTGACGCTGCACGGCAAGAAGGTCGTCGAGGTGTCGGTGCTGGACGCCGACAAGGGGGCCGCGCTGGTGGCGCTCCGCGACGAGCTCCGCGCGGGCACGGTGCTGTCCGCAGGCGACGACGTCACCGACGAGCACGCCTTCGAGGCCCTCGGGCCGGACGACCTCACGGTCAAGGTCGGCGACGGCCCGACCGCCGCCCGGTACCGGGTCCCCGACCCGGAGTCGCTGGCCGGCGTGCTGGCCGGGCTGGCGGCGGACGTCTCCGCGGCGGCCGGGGAAGCCGATCCCGCGCGCGGAGCGACCCCGCGGGCGTAGGTTCCGGTCGTGGGGCGACGACGGGAGTCGATGCAGGACGTCGAGCTGGTCGACGTCGGCACCGATCTGCCGCTCGCCCCGGAGGCGGACGACCCCGCGGCGGAGGCGGCGCGCGCCCGGCAGGTGGCCCGGCGCCGGCGGGTGCTGCGCCGCTGGTGGCCGGTCCCCGTCGTCGCCGCGCTGGCGGTCGTCGGCACCCAGGCCCTGCTCGACGCGCGCGAGGACGGCCGGGTCGCCGCCCGCCAGCAGGTCGCCGGGGTGCTGCGGACCGTCGCGCCCGGCCTGCCCGCCGCGCACCGGTACAGCCAGGAGACCGCGTCGGTCGTGCTGTCCGGCGTGCCCGTCGGCGACCTGCGGGTCGGCGTCGCGACGCCGCCGTGGGACGCCGCCCGCGAGCTGGTCGCGCTCGACCGGGACGGGACGCAGGTCTGGTCGACGTCGCTCGAGGACGGCGCCCGCGCCGAGCCGGACGTGGGCATGGAGTACCCGACGTGCGTGCCCGACGCCGAGCCCGTCGAGGTCGTCCGCTGCCTGGTGCTGGACCGCGGCCCGGCCGACGCGGCGGACGACTCCGGCTCGTGGTCCCCGACCGCGCCCAGCGCGGCCCGGCTGGTCGCCGTCGACGCCGCCACGGGCACGCTCCGCGCGGACCGCCAGGTGGCCCCCATGTCCGGGTGGGGCGCCGCCGACGGGCTCCAGGTGCTCGCGTCGCTCTCCGACGGCACGCTGCGGGTCTCCGCGTGGGACACCGGCGCCGACCGCGAGGGGCCCGACGACGGCGCCGCCGCGCCCCTGTGGCGCACCGACGTCCCGCTCACCGACCCCGCGGCCGCCGACCGGCTGCACTACCCGCCGGGCGTCTCCGTCGCGCCGGGCCGGGTGCTCGTCCAGGGGGAGCTCGGGTCCTGGTCGTTCGACGCCGAGGACGGCCGCCTGCAGTCCGCCGGCGCCGACTACCTGTCGGTCTCCCGCACGGGCCACCTGCTGGCGAGCGGCGGCGCCGGCGCGCGGCTGCTCGACGACGACGGGGCCGCGCTCACCGACCTGCCCGGCCAGCCGCTGTGGCTGTCGGTCGACGACGGCTCGGTGCCCGGGGTGGAGCTGGTCGCCACGTCGACCTCCGAGGGCCGGGTCCTGGTCGGCGTCGACGCCGAGTCCGGCGCCGAGCTCTGGTCGTCCCCGCACCCCCGCTGGTCGGACCCCGCCGCCGTGCTGCTCGAGGGCACCCTGTACGGCGCGGACACCGACGGGGTGTGGGCGCTCGACGTCGCGACCGGCCGGGAGGTCTGGCGCACCGTCGTCGAGGTGTCCGGCGACGGCGCCTCCGTGATGACCGACGGCCGGTACGTCCTGGTGCTCGCGCGCCCGGACGCCCTGGCGGAAGCCGGCCTGACGGTCGGCGACGCCCCGACCGCGTCCGGCCGCGCGGACGCCCGGGCCCCCGCGGCCGCGTCCCAGCGGGCGCTGGCGGCGTTCGCGCTGGCCTCCGGGGCGCCGGCGTGGGCGACGCGGCTGCCCGCCGACGTGCAGGGCGTGTGGCCCTACGGCGGCGACCTCCTCGGCTACGGCGACTCCGACGTCGTCGTCCTCAACTAGGCCGCCCGCGAGTTCACCCGCAGGTCAGCCAGGTGTGGTTGGATGTCGGTGGACCGAGGGGGGTCACCCGACCTCCCTCGACCCGTGTCAGCGAAGACACTCTGACACTCTTCACGACGGATCGTCCGGCACGTACCTGCCGGTGAAGGGATCGATGAATCATGGCTACGGTCACGTTCGACAAGGCCACCCGGGTGTACCCGGGCACGGAGCGTCCCGCGGTGGACGCCCTCGACCTGCACATCGAGGACGGCGAGTTCCTCGTCCTCGTCGGCCCCTCGGGCTGCGGCAAGTCGACCTCCCT
>NZ_DASQCJ010000246.1:0-4708 GCF_035634735.1 Cellulomonas sp. | reverse complement strand
CCGATGCCGCCGCGTTCACCTCGGGCGCGCTCGCCCTCGCGTGGTCGCTGTACCCCGAGGCGACCCCGAACCAGATGATGCAGTCGTTGATCCGGAACACCGGCGGCACCGAGCACGAGCCGGCGGTCGAGGACGTGGCGTGGGGCTACGGCATGGTGAACGTCCGGCAGATGCTGGACAGCGATCCCAGCGCCTACCCGGACGTCAACCCGTTCCTCGCGGACGACGAGAACGCCGTCCCGTCCATGGACCAGGTGCGCGCGGCGCTCGGCGAGGCCGATCCGGACGCGACACCGACTCCCACGGCGCCGGCCGCAGCGGAGCGGGATGAGCCCGTGGCCGCGGCTGACGAGCCGACGGACGTGTCCTCGGCGCTCCCGATCGCGCTGGGTGCCGCCGCGCTCGTCGTCCTCGCCGGCGCCGTGACCGCGGTCGTCCTCGTGCGCCGACGCGGCCGTCGGAGACAGCCTGACCCGACCACGAACGCAGGGGGACACGATGGGTGAGTACGCGGCACAGCTCGGTCGCACGCTCGACGCCGACCTCGGAGCGGTGCAGCGGCAGCAGGACACGCTGGGCTCCGGCGGCAGCACCACCGAGGGCACCGCGGCACAGCTGAGCGACGTCTCGGCCGGCCTGCAGTACCTCATGCGTGGCGAGGCCGGGGAGGCCGCGCAGTCGACCCTGTCCTCGCTCTCCGAGGACATCGCCACGCTCTCCCGCCATCTGACGACGCTGGCGTCCGCGGCGGGCGAGGCGCGCGCGGCGATCGCGGACGCGCAGGACAGCTATCACGAGCTGCCCCGCGGCACCGTCACCCCCGCGGAGCGGCGAGAGCTCACCCAGGCAGGACTGTTCGACGCCGCGGGGAACACCACCGGGCTGACGCCGGCGATGCTGGCGGCGCAACGCGAGCAGGCCCGGGAGCAGAAGGCGTCCGCGGCCCTCGCCGCGCTCGACGGTCGGCTCGGTCTGATCGCCATGCCGGTGGGGGCAGAAGAGGACTTCGTCATCGACGACTCCCCGGCCGGGAGCTCGTCGACCACCGGGCGATCGTCGTCCGCGGTCGGACCGGGCGGCTACGGCGGCGGCGTCACCGGCGGCCTCACCGGCGGGACGGTCGGCGGCTACGGCGGCGGCACGGGCGGTAGCGGCAGCGCGGTCTCGCCCACGTGGCAGCAGCCCGGCGGCAGCGGCGTCGGCGTGATCGGCGGCGGTGGGTCCGGCGTGGGCACCGGCGGCAGCGGCGGCGGGGTCGTGGGCCCCGGGTGGTCGGGCGGCTCGGGGAGCGGCGTCGGTGGCGGTCACGTGCCCGGGGCCGGTGACGGCAGCTCGGCGGACGGCAGCGTCGGAGGCGTCGTGCCCGGGGGCGGCGGGGCGGGTGCCGGCGGCGTGCAGGTCGGCGGCGCAGTGGGCGGTACCGGGAGCGGCGGCGGTCTCGGCGGGATCGGGGCCGGGGCCGGCGGCCTCGCGGGTGGCCTCGCGATCGGTGGCGGGGCGCTCGGCGGCGCGGCGCTCGGCCGCCTCGGCGCCGGTGGTGCCGGAGGCGCCGGCGGGCTCGGCGGCGGCGTGGCCGGCGGTGCGTTCGGCAGCGTCGGCGTCGGTGCCGGTGGACGCGCGGGCGTGAGTGTCGGCGGGGTCGGTGCCGGTGGCGCGACGGGTGGGCTCGGTGCGTCGGGCTCGGGGCTCGCGGGCTCGACGTCGACGCTCGGCCAGGGCGCGCAGACCGGTGCGGCCGGCGGCGCGGCGTCCGGCGCGCGGTCCGGCGGCGGCATGACGGGCGCCCCCATGGGCGGTGGTGCCGGTGCGGGCGGCGCGAAGGACGCCAAGCGGCGGGGCTCGTCGGGGCTGCTCGCGCCGGAGATCGATGTCGAGGAGGGCGCGGCGCGCCCGGACCTCGGCGCGGCGGCCGGGGCCGGCGGGCGGGACTCGCTCCCTGCGGCGCGCCCGGTGACAGCGGCCCGGGACGACGACGAGTGGTGATGCGCGTCCAGCTGGCGTCGCACCGACACGGAGGACGACGTGGCTCGACAGTGCGATGACGAGCCGCAGGGCTCCGGCTCGGGAATAGTGAGCGGAGTGCCAGGGGCGCTCTCGCGCGAGGCGCAGGCCCGACGACGCCGCCGCCTCGCGTGGATCGTCCCCGTCGCGATCGGGGTGCCGCTCGCCGCCGTCCTCCTCGTGGCGTTCCGGGTGGACGGTGGGCTCGTGGTCCTGGTGCTCGGCTTCCTCGCCCTGGTGACCGCCATCTCCGTGCTCCTCCGCCGGGCGGACCTGCGGAAGCGGGCCGCCAGGCGCCCGGCGGAGGAACCGGCGCTCGACGCCGACGCCATCCGTGCCGCGACCTCGCGGGGCGGTCCCGCGGCCGGCACGCGCGAGGTGCGCCGGCAGGCGCCGTGGCTGTCGCTCGGTGCGGCCGCCGCGGAGGTCGACCGGCTCGGACGGTGAGGCGGGCGCGGCCCGGGCCCGTCAGCCCTCCGCCGCGCCCCGGTCGACCAGCGTGAACACGCTCGCCGGGCTCGACGGGTCCGGGTCGAGCGCGAGCCCGCCCTCCTGGTCCGCCACCACGACGCCTGCGGCCGACGAGATGTTCACCTGGTCCGGCTGGTCGAGCGTCGCGACGTCGAGCTGCTGGTCCGGCGCGGCCGGGTCGCACGGCGCCACGGTCACGACGTCGTCGCTGGGCAGGCTCAGGCAGGACGACTGGCCGTCGGTGGTGGCGGTCGTGCGCACCTGGAACGCCTCGCCGGTGGGCTCGAACACCCACGTGGTCGAGACGCCGCCGGCCTCGGCGGGGTCGGCGACCGTGGTGACTCCGCCCTCGGCGGTCGTCGTGACCCACTCGCCGCCGTAGGTCTGGATGTCGACCTGGTTCGTGCCCGCGAGCAGGTCGCCGCCCGCCGTGGCGTCGTCGTCGGCGCCGGTGTCGTCGTCGGTCGTCGCGACCGGGTCCGGCGCGGGCGCGGTGTCGGTGGTGTCCTCGGCCTCCGCGGTGCCGCCGGTGCACGCCGACGTCCCGACGACGAGCGCGCCGGCCGCGAGGGCGAGCGCGAACGTGCGGGCGCGGGTGCGCGGGCGGCGGGTGGGGGTCGTGTTCACGGTGGTCCTCCAGCGGGTCGGCCCGACCGCTGCTCGATCGGTGGTAGCCGCGAGGGGCGCTCTGCACGCCCCTTACCTCGAACGTAACGGGACGAGGGGTGGGCGCAACCTCGCCGACGGCCGAGTCGCGCTCAGTCCCGCGCGATCGAGCGGCAGAACTGGCGTTGCCGCATCCCTTCCGCTGCCGGTAGACATGTGGCCGTGGAGGTGTCCGTCCGCGAAGCAGCCGACGCCATGGGCGTCAGCGACCGCCGCGTGCGCCAGCTCGTCGCCGCCGGGCGGATCCGCGCTCGCCGCGTCGGGTCGCAGTGGCTCGTCGACGGCGCCTCGCTCCCGATCGCCCCGCGGCGCAGCCGGCCGCTCAGCCCGACCGAGGCGTGGCTCCTCCTGGCCGCGGACCAGGCGCCCAGCGGTCGGCCCGGCCGGTGGCGCGAGCGTCGCGACCGGCTCCGGGCCGATCCGTCCCCGGCGACCCTCCTCGCCTCGTGGGCCGCGGCGCGCGGCGACCGGCTGCTGTTCGCCACCCGCGAGCCCGGGGGCGTGCTGGCCGACCCGGCCGTCGTCCGCTCCGGCCTCTCCGACCCGCGCGCCGCCATCAGCGCGGCCGACCTCGCGGAGGGCTACGTCCGCCGAGACGACCTGGACGCGGTCCGGCGGCGGCACCTCCTGCGGCCCGCGACCGGACGCGCCGACGTCGTCCTGCACGTCGTCGCGGTGCTCCCCGCCGACCCGGTCCCGCCGCTGGTGCTCGCCGCCGACCTCGCCGAGCACGACGGCCCGCGGGAGCTCGCGCGCGCGAGCGAGCTGATCGCCCAGGCGGTGCGCGCGGCGTGACGATCGCGCTGCCGCCGATGACCGTCGCGCAGACGGACGGGTGGCACGCGCTGCTGGAGGTGCACGACCGGCTGCCGCGCTGCTGGACGCTGGTCGGCGGTCAGATGGTGCACCTGCACTGCGCCGAGCGCGGCGCGGCCCCGGCGCGGCCGACAGACGACCTCGACGCGGTCCTGGACGTCCGGGCGGACGGCCGCATCCTGCACCGGTTCACCAGCGTCCTGGTCGACCTGGGCTTCACCTCGGCGGGGACGAGCCCGGCCGGGCACCAGCACCGCTGGACCCGCGGGTCGGCGCAGATCGACGTGCTGATCCCGCGCCGCGTGGGGGAGCGGGCGGCCGCACGCCGCGGGGTGCACGGCGGCACGACGCTGGGGACGCCGGCCGCGCAGCAGGCGCTGGACCGGAGCGCGGCCGTCGCGGTGGACGTCGCCGGGGTCGTCGGGCGGGTGCGGCGGCCGAGCCTCCTCGGCGCCCTGGTCGCGAAGGCGGCGGCGCACACCGTGGTGCTCGACCCGGACCGCGCGCGGCACCGCGCCGACTTTGCCGTGCTCACGACCGTCGTCGCGCCGTCGGACCGCATCCACGAGGCGGGGCCGCGGGACCGTCGCTACCTGCGCGGCATGCTCGCGGCGCTCGCGGACGACCGGCGGACGGTGCTCCGGGTCGACGGCGCCGCGGAGGGCGTCGCCACGCTGCGGGAGATCCTCGACGCCTGACGCCCGGACCCCGGCGCCCCCGCGCACGTGCCCCGCACGCCGCGAGGGGCGGACCC
>NZ_DASQCJ010000245.1:0-2496 GCF_035634735.1 Cellulomonas sp. | reverse complement strand
AGCACGGGGCGGGGCGCCTGCGGCCAGGCGGCGATGGCGGCCAGGCCGGCGAGCGCGGCGCGGGCGGACCGGGCGGCGTCGGCGAGGTCCGCGCCGGTCGGGCCGAGCACCACGGGGCCGGGGCCGAACCGGGGGAGCAGGGACGCCGCGGCCTCGCGCAGGTCGCCGGTCCCGCCGAGGAACACCACGAGCCGGTCGCCCTGGATGCCGACCAGCGCGTCGTCCGCGGCGCGGCGGGTGGCCCGGCGCAGGTCGGAGGTGCGGACGTCGTCCAGGGGGGAGGCGGTGGTGCCGACGACGACGAGCGTGCTGCCGCGGCCGCTCCAGCCGAGGGCGGCCACCCGGGACCGCAGCGAGTCGTCGACGTCGCCGCGCAGCAGGGCGTCGACGACGAGCGCCTCGAGCCGGGCGTCCCACGCGCCGCGGACCTCGGCCGCGCGGGCGTAGACCTCGGCCGCGGAGAACGCCACCTCGCGGGAGTAGCGGAGCACCGCCTCCAGCAGGTCGCGCTCGCCGCCGGGCGCCGCGAGCCGGTCGCTGTGCGACTCCACGACGTCGACCACGACGCGGACCAGCTGGAGCGTGTGCTGCAGCGAGATGGACCGGGTCAGCTCCGGCGGGGCGGTCGCGAAGATCTCGCCCACGCCGTGCGGCGGCCGGGACGGGTCGGCGAACCAGGTGACGAACGCCGTGATGCCGGCCTGGGCGACGAGGCCGACCCAGGAGCGGTCGTCGGCCGGCAGGGCGCGGTACCAGTCGAGGTCCTCGTCCAGGCGGCGCATCGCGGCCGCGGCCAGGACGCCGCTGCCCTCGCGGACGCGGCGCAGGGTCTCGCCGTTGCTCGCGTCCGGCGCGGTGGCGATGCGGCCGGCGCGCGTGCGGGTGCGGGCGGGGGAGAGGCCGTCGACGGGGGCGGCGGGAGCGGCTGCGGTCGCGCCGGCGGGGGCGGCGGCCTCGGGGGCGTCGGCGGGGGCCGGGGGCGCGTCGGGGGCCGCGGCCGGCGTGGCGCGGGTCGCCGTGGTCGTCGCCGCGGCGGGCGACGGGGCCGGTGCGGCGTCCTCGGGGGCGGGGGCCGCGGGCGTCCGGCGGGGCTGAGGCATGCGGTGAGCATAGGGCCCCGTTGTGGGGAACCGACAAAGGCCGCGCGCGTGGTCGGCCGGGTGGCGGGCCGTTCGACCGGTGCGGGACGAGTGCACCGGATAGTGTCGCGTCATGGCTCTGCTGCCCCGACTGCGCCGCCTGCTGGGCCGCCCTGCGCCCGCGTCCCGGATCGGGGCGCGCCGGCCGACGGCTGCCCCCCGGCACGGCGACGTCCCCCAGGAGGACGCCCTGAGGTCCCGCCTCGGCGACGATCCCAACGACGAGCGCGCCTTCGCGGCCCTCGCCGAGATCGTCCGCCGGCACGCCGTGACCGGCGTCGACGACGACCCCCTGACCGCCGAGGCCGACGACGCCGAGCGTCAGCGCGCCGCCGACCTGGCCGTGTGGTCGCTGGGCGAGGAGCTCGCCGGCAACCCGCGGGCCTGGTACCCGCTGGTCGAGGTCGCGCGGCTGTCCGTGCGCGACGACCTGGAGGGGACGCTGCGCCGGCTGACGACCGCCGCCGAGCGCGACCCCTCGGGCGCCGCCCTGGTCGCCGGCCTGCGGCTGCTGCGCGAGGCGGGGCTGCCCGTCGAGGCGCTGGGCCTCGGCACCGGGCACTGGCACCCGAAGGACCACGACCCGGAGGTCGGGCGCGAGCTGGTGCTGGCCGCCGTCGAGGCCGACCGGCCGCTCGACGCGAAGCAGCACCTCGCGAGCCTGGACCTCTACCCGAAGCAGGACGACATCGCGCAGATGCGCCGCGAGCTGGCGCGGCTGGTGGACCAGGCGGAGCGGCACGCGGGCGCCTAGCCGCCCCGCCGGGCACCCCGCGCCCGACCCTCGGACCGCCGAGAGCCCCGCCGACCCACCCGGGTCCGCGGGGCTCTCGCGCGTCCGGCCGCCGGCGTGCCGCCGTCGAGCGTCCCCGCCACCCGGCCCTGGTCGCCGAGATAGGACGCGCGCGCCGAGGTAGGGCCGTGGACGGTCCGATCTCGGCGCGACGGTCCTATCTCGGCGTCCGTGCGAGCGGGCCGGGGACGGCGACGGGCCCCGCACCCCCCTGAGAGGGAGTGCGGGGCCCGTTCGTGCGGCCTAGGCGCGTCCGGTCAGGACTCGCCGCCCGCGTTGCCGGAGGTGCCGGCGGTCACGTCGTGCAGCCGGTACCGCTCGATGGCCTGCGCCGGGGCGTCCGCCGCGACCTTGCCCTCGCGGGCGAGCTGCTGCAGGACGCGGACCACGGTCGACGGGCCGTCGATCTTGAAGTGCCGGCGGGCGGCGGCGCGGGTGTCGGAGAACCCGAACCCGTCGGCTCCGAGCGTGGCGTACCGGCCCGGGATCCACTCGCGCACCTGGTCGGCCACGAGGTGGTCGTAGTCGGTCGTCGCGACGAACGGCCCCTCGGCGCCCTGGAGC
>NZ_DASQCJ010000244.1:0-26098 GCF_035634735.1 Cellulomonas sp. | reverse complement strand
CGAGCAGACGACCATGAACGCGATCAGCCCGTCGACCGGCCGCACGCTGCCGGACCGGTACATCGAGGGCACCTGCCCGATCTGCGGCTACGACGGCGCCCGCGGCGACCAGTGCGACAACTGCGGCAACCAGCTCGACGCCATCGACCTGAAGAACCCGCGGAGCCGCATCAACGGCGAGACCCCGAAGTTCGTCGAGTCGAACCACTTCTTCCTGGACCTGCCGGCGTTCGTCGACGCGCTCGGTGACTGGCTGCGCACCCGCACCGAGTGGCGCCCGAACGTCCTCAAGTTCTCGCTGAACCTGCTGGACGACGTGCGCCCGCGCGCCATGTCCCGCGACATCGACTGGGGCATCCCGATCCCGCTCGCGGGCTGGGAGGACAACCCGTCCAAGCGGCTCTACGTGTGGTTCGACGCGGTCATCGGCTACCTGTCCGCGTCGATCGAGTGGGCGCGCCGGTCCGGCGACCCCGACGCGTGGCGGCAGTTCTGGACCGACCCGGAGTCGCTGTCCTACTACTTCATGGGCAAGGACAACATCACCTTCCACTCGCAGATCTGGCCGGCCGAGCTGCTCGGCTACGCCGGGGGCGGGTCGAAGGGCGGCGAGCCGGGCGTCTACGGGAAGCTGAACCTGCCGACCGAGGTCGTGTCGTCCGAATTCCTCACGATGGAGGGCAAGCAGTTCTCCTCCTCGCGCGGCGTGGTGATCTACGTCCGCGACATGCTGAGCCGCTACCAGCCGGACGCGCTGCGGTACTACATCTCGACCGCGGGCCCGGAGAGCCAGGACGCCGACTTCACCTGGGCGGACTTCAAGCGCCGCACCAACGACGAGCTGGTCGCGGGCTGGGGCAACCTGGTCAACCGCACGGCGAGCATGATCCACAAGAACGTCGGCGCGATCCCGGAGCCGGGCCCGCGCACCACGCGCGACGAGGACCTGCTCGCGACCACCACGACGGCCTTCGGCCGGGTCGGCGAGCTCATCGGCACGCACCGGCACCGCGCGGCGATCGGCGAGGCGATGCGGGTGGTCGGCGAGGCCAACCGGTACATCTCCGAGACCGAGCCGTGGAAGCTGAAGAACGACCCGGTCCGCCTGGGCACGGTGCTGCACACCGCGGCGCAGGCCGTGAGCGACTGCAACACCCTGCTCTCGCCGTTCCTGCCGCACTCGGCGCAGGCCGTGCACGAGGCCCTGGGCGGCACCGGCACGTTCTCGCCGCTCCCCCGGATCGACGAGGTCACCGACCTGGACGACGCGTCCCGGCAGTACCCGGTGATCACCGGCGACTACCGGCTCGGCGAGACCGTGCCCGCGTGGCGGCCGCGCGCCGTCGTGCCGGGCACGCCCGTGGACAAGCCGACGCCGGTGTTCACCAAGCTCGACGACGACGTCGTCGAGACCGAGCTCGACCGCCTGCGCCAGGGCTGAGGTGGCGCGCAGCCGCAACCGGCCCACCGGCTGGGCCCCGTCGCCGGAGCCGCTGCCCGTCCCCGTCGTCGACGACCACACCCACCTCGAGTCGGTGCTGGGCGTCGTCGCGGAGGCGGGCGCGGACGCGGGCGACGAGCCCGCCCCCGCCACGCTGGACGACCACCTGGACCGGGCCGCCGCGGTCGGCGTGCCGCGCGTGGTGCAGGTCGGCTGCGACCTCGACGCCGTGGCGTGGACCGACGCGGTGCTGCGCGTGGACGGCGACGCCGCCGCGGACCTGGCGGACGCCCCGGCCCCGCTCCGCCCCGGCCGGCGCGCCCTGCTCGGCGCCGTCGCGATCCACCCCAACGAGGCCGTGCTGCACGCGGGCGTGCACGAGGTGGCGCCCGACGGGCTGGACCCGGCCCCGCAGCCGCGGCACGACGTCGACCTCGACGGCGCCCTGGCCCGGGTGGCCGAAGTCGCCCGGGCGAACGGCCGGGTGCGCGCGATCGGCGAGACCGGCCTCGACTTCTTCCGCGCCGGCCCCCGCGGCCGCGCGGTGCAGCGGGAGGCGTTCCGCGCGCACGTCGCGCTCGCCAAGGAGATCGGCCTGGCGCTGCAGATCCACGACCGCGACGCGCACGACGACGTCGTGGACGTGCTGCTCCGCGACGGCGCTCCCGAGCGCACGGTGTTCCACTGCTTCTCCGGCGGGCCGGCGCTCGCCGAGGTGTGCGCCCGCGAGGGCTGGTACGCGTCGGTCGCCGGCCCGGTGACGTACGGGGCGAACGACGACCTGCGCGCCGCGGTGCGCGCGCTGCCGCTCGACCTGCTGCTCGTCGAGACCGACGCGCCCTACCTCACGGCGCACCCGCTCCGCGGCCGCCCGAACGCCCCGTACCTGGTCCCGCACACCGTCCGGCGGCTGGCCGCCGAGCGGGACCTCCCCCTGGCCGACGCCTGCGCGGCGCTGGCGGCCACCGCGGAGCGCGTCTACGGCACCTGGTGACCGGGCCCGCCCGCCCCCGCCCGGAGGGGTGATCGCGCGGATCCCGGGTTCCCCTCACGGTCACGAATCGGTTACGGTCGGGAGGCTGTACCGGCGTGAGTCCCTCCCTCCCGCCGACCCGACCTGCTGGAGCCCCCCGCGTGCCTGCGCCCGAGACGTCCGCTGTCCTCGCGTCGAGCCCGACGCACCGCACCGACCGCCGCTCGCGCGCGCTCCGGTACGGCGCCCAGGGCCTCGCGCTCGCGCTGGTGGCCGGCGCGACCACCGCGTTCGTCGGCCTGCACAAGACCGTGACGGTCGAGGTCGACGGCGTGTCCACCGAGGTGAGCGCGTTCGGCCGCACGGTCGGGCAGGTGCTCGCCGCCGGGGACATCGAGGTGGGCGACCGCGACCTGGTGGCCCCCGGGCTCGGCGAGACCGTCGGCGACGGCGCGCAGATCGTCGTCCGGCACGGCCGGGAGATCGACGTCCAGGTCGACGGCCAGGACCGCACCGTGTGGACGACGGCGCTCACGGTCGGCGAGGCCGTGGAGGGCCTGGGCCTGCGCGACGACGAGACGCTGCTCTCCGCGTCCCGGTCGGCGGACCTGGAGCGCGGCGACGTGCTGCGGGTGTCCACCCAGAAGACGATCCACCTCGCGGTGGACGGCCAGGTCATCGACGGCCTGACCAGCGGCGGGACCGTCCGGGACGCCCTGCGGGACATCGGCCTGGTGCTGAACGAGGGCGACCGGGTGTCCGTCCCGCTCGACGCGACCGCGACCGACGGCCTGGTGGTCATGGTGACCCGCGCGGCCACGACCGGCGAGACCGTCACCGAGGCGGTGCCGTTCGAGGAGCAGGAGGTCGAGGACCCCACGCTCGTCACGGGCACCCGCAAGGTCGCGACCCCCGGGCGCGCCGGCGTCCGCACCACGACGTACAGCACGGCCACCGTCGGCGGCGCCGTGGTGGACCGCCAGGTGGTGGCCTCGGCGATCACCGTCGAGCCGGTCACCCAGGTCGTCAAGGTCGGCACGATGGAGCTCGCCTCGGGCGTGGACGTCTCGGTCACCCCGGGCAGCGCGCAGGAGATCGGCAAGCAGCTCGCCGCCGAGCGCGGCTGGGGCGACGACCAGTTCGCCTGCCTGGTGCAGCTCTGGAACAAGGAGAGCGGCTGGCGGGTCGACGCCGAGAACCGCTCGTCGGGCGCCTACGGCATCCCCCAGGCGCTGCCCGGGTCGAAGATGGCGAGCGTCGCCGCGGACTGGCGCACCAACCCGGCGACGCAGATCACCTGGGGCCTGAACTACATCGGCGGTCGCTACTCGACGCCGTGCGGCGCGTGGTCGGCGTCCCAGGCCAAGGGCTGGTACTGACGGGGCCCTGCCGCCCGGACCGCTGACCTGGGACCTCGCGCCGAGCACTTGGCACATGGTCACGAATGGGTTACGGTCGCGTGTCGCTCGTGACAGACCGGGGCCCTCCCCCCGCGAGCGCACCCGCGCAGCAGTGCGCGGGGCATGACCGCCGGATCGGGGATCCGGGACCGCCGGGTGCGGCACCTCCCTCCAGGTGCCGCCGCAGCCGCGGGGCCGTCAGGCCCGGGGGCACCGGCGGGCGGCGCCCACGCGCGCAGCACCCGCCTCCCGTGCCCGGGACCGCCGTCGTCTGGAACCACGTGACCTCCCTCCTCCGTCGCGCCCGCACGCGCCTCGCCGCCACGCCCGCCGCCCTCCGCACCCGCATCGTCCACAACACGGACCCCGGGTCCGCCGGCACCGAGCCCGACGGCGACCGCCGGTCGCGCCGGGGTCGCGTGCGCCTGATCGGCGCCGCGACCGCCGTGGTCGTGCTCGCCACCGGCGGCGTCGCCGTCGCGGACGCCCACAAGACCGTGACCCTCGACGTCGACGGGGTCACCACCACCGTCTCGACGTTCTCCGGCAGCGTCGACGGCCTGCTGGCCGAGCAGAAGCTCGAGCTCGGCTCCCGCGACACCGTCACCCCGTCGGGCGCCCTGCAGGACGGCGTCGATGTCGTCGTGCGGCACGCGCACCAGGTGACCATCAGCGCCGACGGCGCCGAGCAGACGGTCTGGACGACCGCGCTCACCGCCGACGAGGCGCTCACCATGCTCGCGACCCGCGGCGACGACGTGCGCCTGGTCGCGTCCCGCTCGGCCGCCGGCGGCCGCCCGGACCTGTCGCTCGACCTGACGCTCGACGGCCCCGCCGCGGTGCAGATCGACGGCGCGACCCACCCGGTCCCGGACGGCAGCACCACGGTCGCGGAGGCGCTCGACGCCCTCGACGTCACGCTCCAGCCGCTCGACCGGGTCAGCGTGCAGCGCGCCGGCGGCACCGTCACCGTGATCGTGAACCGGGTCGTGATCCAGGACGTCACCACCACGCACGAGGTGCCGTTCAACGCCGTCGAGCAGAACGACGCGTCCCTGTACGTGGGCGACTCGAAGGTCACCACCGCCGGCGTCCCCGGCGTGCGGACCGTCGTCGAGCGCGTGACCACGGTCGACGGCGTCGAGACCGGCCGCGAGCCGCTGTCCGACGGCGTGACCCAGGCGCCGGTCGACCAGGTGACCAACATCGGCACCAAGAAGAAGCCGGTCGCGACCACCCCGAAGGCGTCGTCCTCCGCGCCCGCCGCGGGCACCCCGGCGGTCGGCGGCGGCGACGCGGCGGGCCTGAACTGGGCCGCGCTGGCCGCGTGCGAGTCGGGCGGCAACCCGTCGATCGTCTCGGCGTCCGGCAAGTACCACGGGCTGTACCAGTTCTCGGTCGCCACCTGGAACGCCGTCGGCGGCACCGGGCTGCCCTCGGACGCCTCGGCGGACGAGCAGACCGCCCGCGCGCAGATGCTGTACAACCGCTCCGGCGCCGGCCAGTGGCCGGTGTGCGGGTCGCGGCTGTTCGGCTGACGCCGCACCCGCGGGCGGCCGGGTAGGCTCGCCCGCATGTCCTCCAGCACCGGCCCCGTCGCACCCGCGGCGGGGCCGTTGCTCGGTCCGGCCGAGATCCGCGCCCTCGCCGAGCGCGCCGGCATCCGCCCGACCAAGACGCTCGGGCAGAACTTCGTGCTCGACGGCGGCACCGTCCGCAAGATCGTCCGGCAGGCCGACGTGGTCGCGGGCGAGCGCGTGGTCGAGGTCGGCCCGGGGCTCGGCTCGCTGACCCTGGGGCTGCTCGAGGCGGGCGCCGACGTGGTGGCGGTCGAGATCGACCCGGTGCTCGCGGGTCTGCTGCCGGACACCGTGCGGCGGCACGTGCCGGGCGCGGTCGTGGACACGGTGGACCTGCCCGACGTGCCGGTGCCCGGTGCCGCGGGTGGCGGCGCCGACCCCGGTCCCCCGCCGCACCCCTCGCTCACGGTCGTCCGCGGCGACGCGCTCGACGTGCGCGCGCTGCCCGGCCGCGCGCCGACCGCGCTGGTCGCGAACCTGCCGTACAACGTCTCGGTCCCGGTGCTGCTCACCTTCCTCGAGCAGTTCCCGTCGCTCGAGCGGGTGCTGGTCATGGTGCAGGCCGAGGTCGCCGACCGGGTCGCCGCGCCGCCCGGCAGCCGCACCTACGGCGTGCCGTCGGTCAAGGCCGCCTGGTACGCCGCGGCGCGCCGCACCGCCACCGTCGGCCGGTCGGTGTTCTGGCCGGTGCCGAACGTCGACTCCGCGCTGGTGCGCCTGGACCGCCGCGAGCCGCCGGCGACCACGGCGACCCGCGAGGAGGTGTTCGCGGTCGTGGACGCGGCCTTCGCCCAGCGGCGCAAGATGCTGCGCTCCGCCCTGGCGACCCTGGCCGGCGGGTCCGAGGCGGCGACCCGCGCCCTCGAAGCCGCCGGGGTCGACCCGCAGGCCCGCGGCGAGGCCGTGGACGTGGCCGCGTTCGCCCGGGTCGCCGAGCAGCTGCGCGCCCCCGCGGCGGGCTGACCTCGCCCGACGCCGCCCGCCGGTCCGTCGCCCGCGGGACGCGCCGGACGCGCCCGGACCTGGCACAGTGGTTCCCGTGACCGACCTGCGCCTCGCCCCCCGCACCGGCCGTGAGGTCCGCGTCCGGGCGCCCGGCAAGGTCAACCTGTCGCTGCGCGTCGGCCCGCGCCGCCCCGACAGCTACCACCCGCTGGCCACCGTGTTCCAGGCCGTGTCGGTCTACGAGGACGTCGTGGCCTCCGCGTCCCCCGACCTGCGCGTCACCGTCTCCGGCCCGCAGGCCGACCTGGTCCCGACCGACGCGAGCAACCTCGCGCTCCGGGCCGCCCGCGCGCTGGCCGCCCGGACCGGGATCGACGACGGCGTGCACCTGCACCTGCACAAGGGCGTCCCCGTCGCCGGCGGTATGGCGGGCGGCTCCGCCGACGCGGCCGCCGCACTGCTCGCCTGCGACGCGTTCTGGGGGACGGCGCTGAGCCGCGAGGAGCTGCACGAGGTCGCCGCCGAGCTCGGCTCCGACGTCCCGTTCCTGCTCATGGGCCAGACCGCGGTCGGCTCGGGCCGGGGCGACCTGCTGACCGCCGCGCTGAGCCGCGGCGAGTACCACTGGGCGTTCGGCGTCCGCGACGCGGGCCTGTCGACGCCGCGGGTCTACGAGGAGTTCGACCAGCTCGCCGCGGGCCGCGACGGCCTGGACGCGGCCGCGGACGTCGCACTGCTGCAGGCGCTGCGGGCCGGCGACGCGCCCGCGCTCGGCGCCCTGCTGCACAACGACCTGCAGGACGCCGCCGTCGAGCTCGCCCCCGGCCTGGTCGAGACGCTGGCCGTCGCCGAGGACGCCGGGGCGCTGGGCGTCGTCGTCTCCGGCTCGGGCCCGACCGTGGCCGCCCTCGCGCGCAGCCGGCAGCACGCGCTCGTGATCGCGGCCGCCATGACCGCCGCCGGCGTCGCGGACTCCGTGCTCACGGCGTCGGGCCCGGTCCCGGGCGCGCGCCTGGTGGCGGGGTCGGACGTCCTGTGACCGGCCGGGTCAGTCCCCCCGGCTGACGTCGCCCGAGCCCTCGATCTGCTGGGTGACCTCCGGGTCGCCCGCGTAGGACACCGAGCCCGAGCCCTCGATCTGCACGGCCAGCCGCCGGGTCGCGTGCACCTCCACGTCGCCGGAGCCCTCGATCGACACGTCGACCTCGTCGGCGCGCAGCCCGTCCGCGTCGACGCCGCCGGAGCCCTCGATCCCGAGCGCGAGCGAGCCGGTCCGGCCGTCGAGCTCGACGTCGCCCGAGCCGGCGACCCGCAGCGCGACGCTCTCGGCGTCGACGCCCGTCAGGTCGACCGAGCCGGAGCCCTCGACCGACAGCCGCACCGCGTCGCCGGTGACGTCGTCCGCGGTCACGTCGCCGGAGCCGGACACGACCAGCTCGCCGACCTCGCCCAGCACCAGCTCGTACGACACGTCGCCCCACGAGCCGCCGCCGAACGACCCCCGCGAGTCGAGCACCAGCACGCCGTCCCGCACCTCGGAGACCAGCCGGTCCTGGGTGCCCTCGTGGGCCGTGACCGTGAGCGACGGGGTGGACCCGCGCCGGATCGTCAGGTCGCCCGCCGTCGCGAGCTGCACCGCCGTCACGTCCTCGATCTCGACCTCCCGGGTCACGGTCGGCCCGCTCGGGCCGCCCGCGCACGCCGCGAGGCCCAGCACCAGCGCCGCCCCCGCGGCCGCCGCCGTCGTCGCCCGGGCCGCCGTCGTCCTGGTGCCGCGCATGTCCGTCCCCTCGTGCTGCCGCGGCCGCGGGGGAGGTCCCGCGCGCCGTCACGTCCGAGCCTCCCAGGCCGGGGCGCACGGGCGGCATCCGGTACGCCCCTGAGGCGACCCTGAACGGACCCTGGGGGACCCGCGGACCCGGCGGCGCGGGCGGGGGTCAGCCCAGCCGGGTCAGCCCCCTGCGCAGCCCGCGCACCGCCTGCCCGATCCGCTGCTCGTTCTCGATCAGCGCGAACCGCACGTGCCCGTCGCCGCCCGGCCCGAACCCGACGCCCGGCGACACCGCGACGTCGCAGTCCCGCACCAGCATCTCGGCGAACTCGATCGACCCCATGTCCCGGTACGGCTCGGGGATGCGGGCCCAGGCGAACATCGTGCCGCGCGGCCGCAGCATGTCCCAGCCGATCCGGGCCAGCCCGTCGACCAGCGCGTTCCGCCGGCTCTCGTAGACCGCGGACAGCTCGGCCGGGTACTCGGTCGCCTCGTTGAGCGTGACGGTCGCGGCGATCTGGATCGGCTGGAACGTGCCGTAGTCGAGGTAGGACTTGAGCTTCGCGAGCGCGCCGACCACGTCCTTCCGGCCGACCAGGAACGCCACCCGCCAGCCCGCCATCGAGTACGACTTGGTCATCGAGTACAGCTCGACGGCCACCTCGGTCGCCCCCACGCACTGCATGATCGACGGCGGCGTCCAGCCGTCGAAGCACATGTCGGCGTACGCCAGGTCGTGCACGAGGACGACGTCGCGCTCCCGCGCCCAGTCCACGAGCCGCTGCAGGTCGTGCAGCTCGACGGTGCTGGTCGTCGGGTTGTGCGGGAACGACAGCACGACCACGCGCGGCTTCGGCCAGCCGAGGTCCCACGCCTCCATCACCCGGTCGACGTAGCCCGCCCCGTCCGTGCCGTCCCCGATCGGCACCTGCCGCGCGTCCGCGCCGGGGAAGTACGGGCCCCAGATGTGGATCGGGTACGACGGGGTCGGCACCAGCGCCGCGTCGCCGGGCTGCAGCAGCACCCACATGAGGTGGCTGAATCCCTCCTTGGCACCGATCGTCGAGATGATCTCGGTGTCCGGGTCCAGGGTGACGCCGAACCGGCGCAGGTAGTGGTCGGCGACCGCCTGGCGCAGCTTGGGGATGCCCCGGGACGCCGAGTACCGGTGGTTGCGGGTGTTGTGCGCCGCCTCGGCCAGCTTCTCGACCGCGACCTGCGGGCTGGGCAGGTCCGGGTTGCCGAAGCCGAGGTCGACCACGTCGCGGCCGGCGCGCCGCGCCTCGACCTTGAGCGTGTCGATGATCGTGAACACGTAGGGCGGCAGGCCGGGGATGCGACGGAACTCCATGGCCCGACGCTAGTGCGCCCGGCGGTGCGGGGGTACGCGCCGCGCGCGGCGAACCGGCATGATGCAGTGTCCGGCGGAGCGTCCGGCGGAGGAGGACCCCACCCATGACCAGCACCGCGGCGCCCGCGCCGACCCCGGCGCCCGCGCCCGTCCCGGTGACCGTCCGCGGCACCGCGATCGGCACCGGCCGACCGAAGGTGATCGTGCCGCTGACCGGCGGCACCGTCGACGAGCTGCTCACGCAGGCCGCCGCGGTCGTCGCCGTCGCGCCCGACGTGGTCGAGTGGCGCGTGGACCACCTCGACGGCGGCCGGGCGACGCCGTCGGCCGCCGCCGCGGCGGGGGCGGCGCTGCGGGAGGCGCTCGGCGACCTGCCGCTGCTCGTCACGACCCGGACCGCGCGCGAGGGCGGGCTGGCGGACGTCACGGACGACGCCTACGTCGCGGTCTACCGCGCGGTCCTCGCCACCGGTGCGGCGGACCTGCTCGACGTCGAGGTCATGCGGGAGCCCGGCACCGTGCGGACGCTGGTCGACCTCGCCCACGCGGGGGGCGTGCCCGTCGTCGCGTCGAACCACGACTTCGACGGCACGCCCGCGCGGGAGGAGATCGTGCGCCGGCTGCTGCTCATGGCCGAGCGCGGCGCCGACGTGCTCAAGATCGCGGTCATGCCGCGGGACCCGGGCGACGTGCTCACCCTGCTGGCGGCGACGTGGGACGCGGCGCGGCGCACCGACCGGCCGGTCATCACGATGTCGATGGCGGGCACCGGCGTGGCCTCGCGGGTCGCCGGGGGCGTGTTCGGGTCGGCGGCGACGTTCGGGACGGTGGGGGCGGCGTCCGCGCCCGGGCAGGTCGAGATCGGCGCGCTGCGGGCCGCGCTCGACGTGGTGCACGGGGGCTGACGGACCCGGGGCGGGCCGGTCAGCGCCCTGAGCGCGCCGCCAGGGCCGCCGCGTACAGGTCGCGCTTCGGCACGCCCGCGACCTGCGCCACCTCGGCGACGGCGTCCTTGAGCCGCTCGCCGCCGTCGGCCCGGGCCAGCACCTCGGCCACGAGGTCCGCCTCGGAGGCCACCTCGCGCGCGGGCGCCCCGGCCACGACGACCGCGATCTCGCCACGCACCTCGCCCGCCGCGGCCCACGCCGCCAGCGCGCCGAGCCCGTCCCGGACGACCTCCTCGTAGGTCTTGGTCAGCTCCCGGCACACCGCGGCGGGCCGCTCGGCGCCGAACGCCGTCGCCATGTCCGCCAGGGTCGCCGCCAGCCGGTGCGGGGCCTCGAAGAACACCATGGTCCGCGGCTCGCGCTCGAGCGCGGTCAGCGCGCGCAGCCGCTCCCCCGGCTTCCGCGGCGGGAAGCCCTCGAAGCAGAACCGGTCGGTCGGCAGCCCGGACAGCGCCAGCGCGGTCAGCACCGCGCTCGGGCCGGGCGCCGCGGTGACGGTCAGCCCCGCCTCGACCGCCGCGGCCACGACGCGGAACCCCGGGTCGGACACCGCGGGCATGCCCGCGTCCGTGACCACCACGACCGTGCCGCCGCCCCGGACGACGTCGAGCAGCTCGGGCGTCGTCGCGGCCTCGTTGTGCTCGTGGTGGCTGACCACCCGGCCGCCGACCGCGACGCCCATCCGCGCGGCGAGCGCCCGCAGCCGCCGGGTGTCCTCCGCGGCGACGACGTCGGCCTCCTCGAGCAGCCGGCGCAGCCGGGGCGAGGCGTCCGCCACGTCGCCGATCGGGGTCGCCGCGAGCACGAGCCGGCCGGTGCCGGGAGCCTGAGGGGTCACGCGGGCCAGCCTGCCACCTCCGGGGCGGTCGGCCGACCGCGGGCGCCCCAGGGCGCCGCCCCTCCGGCACACCCGGCGGCCCGACCGCGCAGGTCCCGCCCAGGCGACGCCCCTACGATGGCGACCGTGCCGCAGCCCGACCCCGAGCCCGACGTGCCGGGACCCCGCGACCCCGCGGCCGGGCCGGACGGGTCCGAGCGGCGGTTCCCGCCCGTCGTCCCGCCGGGTGCGGACGACGCCCCGGCGCCCGCGACGGACGCCGCCGCGAACCAGGGCGGCGGGACGCCCGAGGGCACCGGCAGGCACGGCCACGCGGTCCCGACGCCGGCATCCGGGACGCTGGTCGTCCGCGCGGGCGAGGACCCCGACCGCGAGGACGACCCCGGCCTCTCCACCCACGACCGGCTGCTGGTCCAGCTGCTCGGCGCCCGCACCCTGCTGCTCGACGCCACCCGGCGCGCCCGGCTGACCGGCTGGCTCTGGCCCCTCGCGGTCACGCTGCTCGGCGGCGTGCTCCGGTTCTGGAACCTCGGCCGGCCGCACGAGCTGGTCTTCGACGAGACCTACTACGTCAAGCAGGCGTACTCCCTGCTGCGGCTCGGCTACGAGGGCTCCTGGGGCGACGACGCCAACGCGCTGTTCGCGCAGGGCGACGGCTCCGCGCTCGGCACGTCGCCGGAGTACGTCGTGCACCCGCCCGTCGGCAAGTGGCTGATCGCACTGGGCATCCAGCTCGGCGGCGGGATCGGGTCCGCGACCGCCTGGCGGCTCGCGAGCGCCGTGCTCGGGACGCTCGCGGTGCTCATGGTCGCCCGGATCGCCCGCCGGCTGTTCGCGTCGACCGCGCTCGGCACCGTCGCCGGCCTGCTGATGGCCGTCGACGGCGAGGCGATCGTGCACGCGCGCACCGGCCTGCTGGACAACGTCGTCATGTTCTTCGCGCTCGCCGCGTTCGGCGCGCTGCTGCTCGACCGGGACCAGGCGCGCCGCCGGCTCGCGGCCCGGACGGCGGCGGTGCTCGACTCCGGGGCGGAGCTGGGCCTCGGCCCGCGGCTCGGCTGGCGGTGGTGGCGGTTCGCCGCGGCGGTGCTGCTGGGCCTGTGCATCGGCACCAAGTGGTCCGGCCTGTACTTCCTGGCCGTGTTCGGGCTGCTGTCGGTCGCCTGGGACGCCACCGCGCGGCGGTCGGTCGGGGTGCGCGCGTGGCTGCCCGCGACCCTGTGGCGGGACGCGGTCCCGGCGGGGTTCATCATGGTGCTCACCGCGGCCGGCACGTACCTCGGCACCTGGGCGTCCTGGTTCGCGCACCCCGGCGCCTACCTGCGGCAGTGGGCGGTCGAGAACCCCGGCGAGGGCGTCACCTGGCTGCCGCCGGCGCTGCGGTCGCTGTGGCACTTCCACACCGAGATGTGGCAGTTCCACACCCACCTCACCGCCGAGCACGCCTACGCCGCGCACCCGCTGGGCTGGATCATCCAGTGGCGGCCCACGTCGTTCTACTACCCCACCGAGGTCTCCGGCCTGACCGGGTCGGCCGCGCGGGACCTGTGCGAGGCGGACGCGTGCTCGCAGGCCATCACCTCGCTCGGCAACCCGGTGATCTGGTGGCTCGGGGCGCTCGCGCTGCTGGTCGCCCTGTACCGGCTGCTCGTCCGGCGCGACTGGCGCGCGGGCGCGGTGCTGTCCGGCATCGCCGCCGGCTGGCTGCCCTGGTTCCAGTACACCGGGCGGACGATCTTCACGTTCTACTCGATCGCGTTCACGCCGTGGGTGGTGCTGACCCTGACGTACGGGCTCGCGCTGCTGGTGCAGGCGCGGGACGAGCGGCAGCGCCGCCGGGGGCTGGTCGCCACCACGGCGGTGCTGGTCGTCGTGGTGGCGGTCAGCGCGTTCTTCTACCCGATCTGGACCGCGTGGGTCGTGCCGTACGACTTCTGGCACGTCCACATGTGGCTGCGGTCCTGGATCTGACGCCGGGCCCCGGCGCCCGGCCGCGTCCCGCTCAGGACAGGTCGACGTGCCAGTCGACCTGCGGGCTCGGGTACCAGGCGAAGCCCTCGGCGTCCCAGTAGGGCCCGTGCGCCGCGACCCGGGTCGCGAAGTCGTCCCAGTCCCGCCGGTCCGCCGGCGTCCACGCGACCTCGGCGACCGCCGCCAGGCGCGGCAGCAGCATCGTCATCAGGTCGTCGAGGCTGCGCAGCGTCTCGGTCCACACGGTCGCCTCGACGCCGATCACCGAGCCCTCGGGCAGCCCCGGCACCAGCGCGGTCGGCTCCCAGGCGTAGGCGTCGCGCAGCTCGATGTGCCCGGCCCACTCCAGGCCGAGCGCCGTGCCCGCGTCGTACTTCATGTCGAGGTAGGCCTTCGACCCCGGCGACATGAGCAGCCGCGCGCCGGCCTGCGCCGCCGCGACGATCGGCGCCGGGTCCATCCGGGTGTCCCAGTACTGCACGACGGTGCCCGGCTCGAGCGGCGTCGTGGCGATCTCCTGCCAGCCGACCACCTGCTTGCCCGCCGCGCGCACCGCGTCCGAGGCCATCCGCACCAGGCGCGCGTACTCGTCGCGCTCCATCGTGTGCACCTCGTCGCCGCCGATGTGCACGTACTCCCCCGGCGTCACCGCGGCGACGTCGCCGAACACGTCCCGCAGGAACGGCTCGGTCGTCGGCAGGTCGGCGGTCAGCCGGCTGAAGCCGACCTCGATCCCGGTGTACGCCTCGGCCGGCTCGCCCGACGGCGTGAGCTCGCCGTACGCGTGCAGCGCGGCGTTCACGTGCCCCGGCACGTCGATCTCCGGCACCACCCGCACGCCCCGCGCCGCGGCGTACGCCACCAGCGCCTCGAACTCCTCGGTCGTGAAGAAGCCGCCCGGGTCGCCGTCGACGGCGGTCCCGCCCGAGCGCGCCGCGAGCTCCGGCCGCGAGGGCAGGTCGAGCCGCCAGCCCTGGTCGTCCGACAGGTGCAGGTGCAGGACGTTCAGCTTGTACGCGGCCATCAGGTCGACCACGACCCGCAGGTCGTCCGGCCCGAAGAAGTGCCGCGCCACGTCCACCGACAGCCCGCGCCAGCCGTGCACCGGCTCGTCCTCGACGTGCACGGGCCAGGCGGCGAACGTCCCGTCGTGCGGGCGCAGCACCTGGTGCAGCGTCGCGAGCCCGCGCATCAGCCCCTCGGGCGTCCCGGCGGCGACCCGGACCAGGTCGGACGCCACGTCCAGGTGGTACTGCTCGCCGGACAGGCGCTCCGGGTCGAGCACGAACGCGACGTCGCCCGGCTGGGTCGGCTCGGCCACGTCGCGGTAGCGCACCTCGACGGTGCTGCCGGAGATGCGGCTGAGCTGCTCGGCGGCGAGCACGCCCAGCGCGACCTCCGCGGGCCCCGTGCCCACGGTCACGGTGGTGGCGGCCGAGACGACGAACGGCGCACCCTCGGCCTCGCGCACCAGCCGCGGTGCCGGCACGAGTCGCAGGGGTGTGGTCGGAGCGGGCACGACGGTCCTTCCGGGCGGCGGGTCTGAACACGGGCGCGCAACGGCCCGGCCCCCGCGCACCAGTGTGCCCGGTTCGTCCGTTCCCGTGGGGCGGCGCGCGGGACGGGTTTTGCGCGCGGGGCGCGGGGTGCGGTCCCGGGCCGGGACGCGCGGCCCCTCGGGGGGGCTGTTCGCGGCACCGGGCGGGGCCGGGCGGCGCCGCGCGGGTTGCCGCGCCGCCCGGGTTGCCGCGCCGCCCGGGTTGCCGCGCCGCGCGGGTTGCCGCGCCGCCCGGGTTGCCGCGCCGCGCGGGTTGCCGCGCCGCCCGGGTTGCCTGGAGTGGAAGGTTCTGACGGACACGCCGTCGGCGTGTCCGTCAGAACCTTCCACTGTCGGGGGTGCCGCGGGTGGGCGCGGGCACGGGCGGTGCGGCCGAGGGTCACGGGGCGGACGCGGGCAGGTCACGGGACGGACGCGGCGGGGCCCGGCGGGCAACGATCGGGCATCTGTGCCGGTGACGGCCCCCCGCGCCCACCCCGGCGCCCCTACTGTCCGGGCCATGCGGACACCAGGGACGGGCCGCGGCCGCACCACCGGCCGCGCGACGGGGACGGACGTGACGCGAGTGCTCGGCGGGCTCGCACTGGCCGGGCTGCTCCTCGCGGGGTGCAGCGCCGGCGGGGACGACGCCGCCTCGACGGCGGACCACCCGCAGGGCGGCTCGGAGCGGGTCGTCGGCGGGGCGGAGGGCGGCGCCGGTGGCGCGGGTGGCGCGGCCGGGGACGCGGGGGCCGACGCCGGCGGGTCGGCCGAGGCCGGCGCGGCCGGGGCCGGCGCGGCCGCGGCCGGCGACGTCGCGTCGGGCACCGGCGGCGTCGGGCTGTCCGCGGCGGACGCCGGCGGCCGGCAGGTCGTCACCACGGGCGAGGCCGGACTGGTCAGCCCCGACCCGCGCGCGGCCGCCGACGCGGTCGTGGCGGAGGTCGAGGCGGCGGGCGGCCGTGTCGACGCCCGGCGGGAGACCGCCGCGCGCGCCGACGAGGGCACCGAGGCCACCGCCGACCTGACCGTCCGGGTGCCCGCGGACGGCGTGACGGGGTTGCTCGAGGCGCTCGACGAGATCGGCGACGTCGACCACGTCGACCTGTCGTCGGACGACGTCACCGCGGCGGCCCAGGACCTCGACGCCCGGATCCGGGCCATGACGCTGTCGGTCGCGCGGATGGAGGACCTGCTGGACCGCGCGACCACGCGGCAGGAGGTCCTCGAGGCCGAGGGCACGCTCACCGACCGGCAGGCGTCGCTCGAGCAGCTGCAGTCGGAGCGGGCGCGGATGGCCGAGCAGGTGGCGCTGTCCACGCTGCGGATCTCGATCTGGACCCCGCCCGGGACGGCCACGGCCGCGGAGCCGGACCCGGCCGAGGACGGGTCGCCGTCCGGGTTCCTCGGCGGGCTCGCGGCGGGCTGGTCGGCCCTGGTGACGGTGCTGGGCGGGGTCGTGACGGTGCTCGGGGTGCTGCTCCCCTGGCTGGCGGTGGGGGCGGCGGTGCTCGCCGCGGTGCTGGCGGTGCGGCGCGCGCTCCGGCGGCGCGCGGACGGGACCGCCGGGCCGACCGGGCGCGGCGGGTCGGGCGGCCCCGGCGGGCGCGGTGGCGCGGACGGGCCCGACAGCCCGGACGGCCCCGCACCGGAGCCGGGCGCCCCCGGGCCCGACGAGCGGCAGCCGGTGGGCGCGGGCGCGCCGCGCTGACGGCCGCCGGCCGCGGGTCGCTCGCGTCAGGCGCGCGCGACCACCGGGTCGGGCTCCGGGTCGGTGGCCGCGAGCCGGCGCGCCAGCACGGCGCAGGTCGCGAGCTGCAGCTGGTGGAACACGATCACCGGCAGCGCGACGCCGGCGGCCGCGACCGGGCCGAACAGCACGTTCGCCATGGGCAGGCCGGTCGCGAGGCTCTTCTTGGACCCGCACATCAGCAGCGCGATCCGGTCGCCGCGGGACAGCCGGAGCGCGCGACCGCCGCTCCACGTGAGGGCCAGCATCGCCGCGAGCAGCACCGCGCACACCGCGACGAGCACCACGAGCACGCCGACCGTCAGGTCGTCCCACACGCCCGACGCCTCGGCCTCGGACACCGAGCCGTAGGCGACGAGCAGGATCGTCCCGCGGTCGGTGATGAGCGTGACCGGCTTGTGGGCCCGGACCCAGGCGCCGATCTTCGGCTGCAGGATCTGCCCGAGCACGAACGGCAGCAGCAGCTGCAGCAGGGTCGAGCCCGCCGACCCGCCGACGGGGCCGCCCGCCCGCGACATGAGCACGCCCACCAGCAGCGGGGTGAGGACGATGCCGAGCACGTTCGACACGGTCGCGCCGGTGATCGCGCCCGCGACGTTGCCCCGCGCGATGGACGTGAAGACGACCGACGACTGGATGGTCGACGGCAGCAGCGAGAGGTAGAGCAGCCCGGTCTTGAGGTCGGCCGGCAGCAGCGAGTCGGGCAGCACCTGGACCGCGAGCCCGAGGACCGGGAACAGCAGGTACGTCGAGGCCAGCATGCCGCCCTGCAGGCGCCAGTTCTTGAGGCCGTCCCAGACCTCGCTGGTCGCCATGCGGGCGCCGTAGAGGAAGAACAGCAGCACGACGGCGGCGGTGGTCACGTGGTCCAGGCCGGTCGCGAAGCCGCCGGACGCGGGGGCGAACAGCCCCAGGAGGAACACCGCGACGATCATGACGACGAGCGGGTCCACCCACGTCTTGGTCGCGGACCAGGCCCGGGACCACCGGCCCGGTCGGGACGGGATCGCTTCAGGCACCGGTTCATTCTGCCATCGAGGGCCGACCGCGCCCGCCGGTGTCCAGGCCCCGGGCGGGTCGTCAGGCCGGCGGCAGCACGTCGAACGTCAGGTGCGCGAACTGGTCGAACCGCTCCGCCGACCGCAGCCGCAGCCGGTCCGGGCCGACCCGACGCGGCAGCACCGGCGCCCCGCCCGTGAGCGCCGCGGGCGCGACGCTGAGCTGCACCTCGTCCAGCGCCCCGGCGTCGAGGAACTGGCCCGCGAGGTCGCCGCCGCCGATCACCCAGGCGTCGAGCGCGCCCGCGGCCTCGCGGATCGCCGGCAGCGCCTCCGCCACCGACCCGCGGACGAACCGCACGTCCGCCCCCGCGGGCACGGGCAGGTCGCGGCTGGTGAACACGTAGTAGGGCCGCGCGCCGTAGTAGGCCGGCCACTTCTCGGGGTGCGCGACGAGGTCCTCCTCGCGCAGCACCCACTCGTAGGTCGTCGAGCCCGACACCAGCACCCCGACGCCGGACAGGAACGCCTCGTGGTCGGGCTGGGTCGCGGAGTCGACCGCGAACAGCCACGCGAGCGAGTTCTGCTCGTCCGCGATGTACCCGCTGAGCGACGTCGCCGTGTTGTAGATCACCCGCATGCCGCCGACGCTAGCGCCGACCACCGACACGGCCGGCCCGGCCCCTGCGGCCGCCCGGCCGGCCGGTGCCGCGCGGCGCCGCGCCCCCGCCCCGCACCGTCTCCTCGTCCTCCCAGCACTCGACGCCGGTGACCCCGGGCGGCAGCCGGTCCCGCGTGAACACCGGGTCCAGGCCGGCCCGGCGCTGGTCGCCGTAGTCGCGCAGCAGCGCCAGCCCGAGCCGGGACAGCAGCAGCAGCGCCACCAGGTTGATCAGCGCCATGACCGCCATCAGCCCGTCCGCGAGGTTCCACACCAGGTCGGCGCTCGCGACCGAGCCGGCGAGCACCACGACGACGACCAGCGCCCGGAACGTCTGCAGCGTCGACCGGCGGGCCGAGATGTACCGGAGGTTCGACTCGCCGTAGTAGTAGTTGCCGAGGATCGACGTGAACGCGAGCAGGAAGATGATCACCGCGAGCAGGACGCCGGTCCACGAGCCGAGGGCGTCCGCCAGCGCGGTCTGCGTGAGGTGCACGCCGCGCGGGGCGTCGGTCAGGTCCGGTCCCGGCACCAGGATGATGAACGCGGTGATCGAGCAGACCAGCCAGGTGTCGAAGTAGACGCCGAGCGTCTGCACCAGGCCCTGCTTGACCGGGTGGGTCACCGCGGCCGTGGCGGCGGCGTTCGGCACGGAGCCGAGCCCCGCCTCGTTGGAGAACATGCCGCGCCGGACGCCGGTCATGATGATCGTGCCCAGCGTCGCCCCCGCGACCTGCGAGCCGCCCCAGGCCTCCGTGACGATGGCGGCGAGCGCGTCCGGGACGCGGTCGGCGTGCATCGCCACCACCACGAGCCCCACCAGCAGGTAGACCAGCGCCACCAGCGGGATCGTCGCCTGCGAGACGTGCGCGATCCGGCGCAGCCCGCCGAAGATCACCAGCGCGGTCAGCGCCGCCACCGACGCGCCCACCAGCCACGGGACCCAGCCGGGCCCGGCGTCGCCGCCGCTGACCCCGACCACCGTCGCCGCGAACGTGTTGGCCTGCAGCGAGTTGAACGCGAACGGGAAGCAGACGACCAGGATCACCGCGAACAGCACCGCCGCCCGCCGGCTGCCGAGCCCGCGCTCGATGTAGTACGCCGGGCCGCCGCGGAACGACCCGCGGTCGCGGACCTTGAACAGCTGCGCCAGCGCGGACTCGAACAGGCTGCTCGCGCCCACCAGGAACGCCATCAGCCACATCCACAGCACCGCGCCCGCGCCGCCGATCGCGATCGCCGTCCCGACGCCGGCGATGTTGCCGACGCCCACCCGGGACGCCGCCGAGAGCGTGAAGGCCTGGAACGCGGAGACCGACTGCGGGCGCCCGTCGGCGTCGCGGGTGCTCCGGTCACCGATCGTCCGGAACATCTCGGGGATCCAGCGCAGCTGCGCGACCCCCGACCGGATCGTCAGGTACAGCGCGACGCCGACGACCACCGGCACCAGGAGCCAGGTCCACAGCCCGTCGCTCACCTGCCCCACCAGATCGGCGATGCCGTCCATCCGCGACTCCCTCGTCCCACCGCGCGGGCTCGTCCCGGGCGCCGTCCGAGGATGGCGCCGGACCCGGCCCCCACCGGCCGCCGGGCGGGCCGTTGAGTGGCGCGCGGTCGGTCCGGGCGGAGCGACCTAGGTGCTCGCGCCGCGCCCCGCTGGGTGGTGTCGGGGCCGGGGCCTGAGTGGGCGGGGCGGCGACGACACCGGCCCGGGGAACGACGAAGGCCCGGGATCGATGATCCCGGGCCTTGCCTTCAGGTGGAGCTGAGGGGATTCGAACCCCTGACCTTCTCATTGCGAACGAGACGCGCTACCAACTGCGCCACAGCCCCTTGAAGCGGTGATCAGCCTAGCACCCGTTCCGGGGTGCTCACGACACCGCTGGTCGCGGCCCTACGCGCCGGCCGCCCGTCGGCGGGCGAGGACCGCGTTGAGGTCGATCGAGCCGGACGGCTCCTCGGACGCCGGAGCGGTCGTCCCGGGGGTGCGGGCCGGGGCAGCGTCGGCGGACGCGGACGCGGGCGCCCGGGCCGGGGTCGCACCCGCGGGCGCGGCGGGCGCGCCGGGCGCGGCCGCCGCCGACCCGTCCGTGCCCGTCGCCGCGACGGCCGGCGCCTCGGCGGCGGAGGCGGTCGCGGCCGCCTCGTCCGGGGTCGCCGTCGTGCGGCGCGCCGGAGCGGCGTGCGTCGAGCCCTCGACCTCGCCGAGCGGTGCGGGCTCGCGGCGCGGCGCGGGGGCCTTGGTGGCGTAGGTCGGCCGCGGCACGGCGACCGGCGTCCAGGAGTCGCCCTCGCGCCCGCCGTCCCGGACCCGGGTCGACGTGCGGACCGGGGCGTCGGCGCGCACGCGCTCGATCGCCTGGGTCTCCGTGAGCGACGGGTGCACGGCGCGGCCGGCGGCGCCCTTGCGGCCCGGGCGCGCGGCGCGCTCGCGCAGCGGCGCGGTGGCCTCGTGGATCCGGCGCTGCCACTCGTCCTCGGCGAGGCGGCCCTGCACGACGGCGCGGCGGCCGAGGCCGAGCACCCCGGCGAGCAGCACGGTCGGCACGACGCCGGCGAGCACGCCGAGCGCGGTGACACCCGCGACGACCCACCCGACGACGGTGGCGGCGAGCAGCACGCCGGCGAGGGCGCCGCGGCGGCGCGCGGCGGCGCCCCGGCGGGCGGTCGCCGCGGCGTGGGCGGCCTGCAGCTGCGCGGCACGACGGGCGGCGTCGGCGCCGATCCTGTCCTGGGTCCCGTGCGGTCGGTCCACCTCGGCCCCTCCCCTCTCCGTCCTCGCGAGCCGGTTCCCCGTCCCCGGGGTCAGCAACCCGGCCCGCTTCTCCACCGGGCCGCAGTCCTGCCGGACTCCCCCCGCCACCTCCGCGCGCCGCCGGCGGCCGGACCCCTCGGGGCCGGTCACGGCGAGCACCCGCAGGGCGTCGGAGAACCGGTCGTCGGTCCGCGACTCCAGCAGCTGCTGCCGGTGCCGCAGCTTGTGCGGCACCAGGTACGCGATCCACAGGCCGACCACCACGAGGGCGGCTGGTCCGGCGAATTCGTACACTCCACGACGGTAGGTGCGGCGCAGGCACCGGCCCCGGACCCGTCGCGGCGTGTCGAGCGGCGTGCCGCGTGAAAATCACACGGATGTCATTCGGCGCGCCGGGGACAGCCTGCCATACCCGCCCGATTCCGGGACGAACTTGGGCAGAGCGGACGGAACGGTCAGACGTCGGACGAGCGGCGCGCGTGCCAGCGCGCGAGCAGCCCCCGCGGGACGTCCTCGGTCGTCAGGGCGAAGGTGCGGTGGTCGCACCACGCGCCCTGGATGTGCAGGTACCGCTCGCGCAGGCCCTCGTCCCGGAACCCGAGCTTCTCGACCACCCGCAGCGACGGCCGGTTCTCCGGGCGGATGTTGACCTCGACCCGGTGCAGCCCGAGCGCGGTGAAGCAGTGGTCGGTCGCGAGCGCCACCGCCGTCGGCGTGATCCCGCGCCCCGCGACCTGCTGCGCGACCCAGTAGCCGATCGACGCCGAGTACAGCGAGCCGTACGTGATGCCCGAGACGGTGAGCTGGCCGACCAGCTCCCCCGCGTGGTCGATCGCGAACGGCAGCGACGTGCCCGACCGCGCCTGCCGGTCCAGCGTGCGGACGAACTGCCCGAACGTCGGCCGCCGGCCCGTCACGGGCTCCGGCGACGTCGCGTCCCACGGCTCCAGCCAGGCCGCGTTCACCGCGCGGAGCCGCATCCACGCCGCCTCGTCGGAGCGCCGCAGCGGGCGCAGCCGGACGTCGCCGTCGGTCAGCGCCACGGGCCAGCCGCGCGGCATCAGCCCTCCAGCACCAGGCAGTGCACGACCTGCCCGGCGACGACGGCGGAGTCCTGCTCGCCCACGACGGCGAGCGCGTTCGCGTGCGCGAACCCGGTGATCGACGGCACGCCCGGGTCGCCGACGGGCGTCACCCGGTAGCCCTCGCCGGGGGTCCCGACCACGGCGGCCGGCACGAACTGCCGCACCCCCTCCGGCGACGGCCAGCCCACGTCCGCCCGCGCGGTCACCGACGGCCGGAACAGGTCGGTGTGCCCCGCCATCGCCCGCAGCGCGGGGCGGACGAACACCTCGAACGCCACCTGCGACGCCACCGGGTGGCCGGGGAGCGCGAACAGCGGCACCGCGTGCGGCCCGTCGCCGAGGGTGCCGAACCCGTGCCGGAAGCCGGGCGCCATGGCCACCTGGTCGAACCGCACCGTCCCCAGCGGCGCGAGCACGTCGGCGAGGGTGTCGTGCTGCGACTCGGACAGCCCGCCGGTCGTAACCACGACGTCCGCGCGCACCAGCTGGTCCTCGAGCGCCTCGCTGAGCACCGCGCGGTCGTCCGGCACCACGCCGGCGCGGACCGGGGTCGCGCCGGTGTCCCGGACCGCCGCCTCCAGCGCGTGGCCCGCCGCCTCGTACACGCCGCCGTCGCGCGGCGGGGTGCCGGGCTCGGCGAGCTCGGAGCCGATCGAGACGATCACGACGCGCGGGGCCGGGTGCACCCGGAGCCGGCCGCGCCCGGCCGCCGCGGCGGTCGCGAGCTGCCGGGCGCCGAGCCGGGTCCCGGCCGCCAGCAGCACGGTGCCGCGGACGGTGTCGGTCCCGGCGGCGCGGACGTGCTCGCCCGGCGCCGGGACCCGGTGCAGCGCGACCCGCACGGCCCCGCGGTCGGTGTCCTCGGCCGGCACGACGGCGTCGGCGCCCGCGGGCACCGGCCCGCCCGACGCGATCCGCACCGCCTGGCCGGGTGCGAGGCGCAGCGCCGCGGGGTCGCCCGCGAGCACGTCGTGCGCCACGGGCAGCACCAGCGGCGCGCCCGGGACGCCGCCGCGCAGGTCGCCCGTCGCCACCGCGTAGCCGTCGCGCGCGGCGACCGGCCGCGCCGGCACGTCCGCCGGCGCCACGACGTCCTCGGCGAGGATCGTGCCGGCCGCGTCGGCGAGCACGACGTCGAGCGGGGCCACCGGTCCCACCGCGGCGAGCACCGCCGCGAGCTGGTCCTGGACGGATCTCATGCCCGCATCATGCCCGGCCCGCACCGCCCGCCGCCCACCGGCCGCGCCGCGCAACCCCTTTGGTCCTACCCGGCACCGGGCCGATTTGCGAGACTGGGTGCCATGAGCGCCGCTGCCCAGCCGTACCCGCACGTCTCCGACGGCAGCAGCATCACCGAGGTGAAGGACGAGTTCCGGGCCGCGATCCGCGCCGCCAGGCGCGCCCGGTCGCCCCGCCTGCGGGCCGCCGCGGCCGACGCGTTCGTCGACGTCGTCGAGACGATCCCCGCCCTGGCCGACGCCGGCGTCGTCGCCGCGTACAGCGCCCGGCCGACCGAGCCCGACACGGGCCCGCTGCTCGACGCGCTCGCGGCGCGCGGCGCCCGGGTGCTGCTCCCCGTGCTCGGCGCCGGCCTGCAGCGCGAGTGGGCGTGGTTCGCCGGGCGGCACGACCTCCTGGAGCGCGCGCCCGGTCGCCCGCCCGAGCCGTCCGGCCCGTCGCTGGGCGCCGACGCCATCGCCGAGGTCGACGTGATCGTCGCGCCCGCGCTCGCCGTCGACACCGCCGGGAACCGGCTCGGGCAGGGCGGCGGCTGGTACGACCGCGCGCTCGCGCACGCCCGGCCGGGGACGCCGATCGTCGCGCTGGTGTTCGCCGAGGAGCTGTACGACGCCGCGACCCGGCCGCTGCCGCACGAGCCGCACGACCGGACCGTCGACATCGTCGCGACGCCGGAGCGCTGGGTCCGGCTCGGGGGCTGACCGCGGGCGTGCGCGGGGCCGATCGCCCGGCCGCCGCGGACGCCCGACGTGGAATATCGCGGGCGCGCGTATCATTGGCACTCGGACAGAGGGAGTGCCAGGGGCGCGGGCGGGACCGCCCGGCGACCGGCTCCCGTCCGCCCAGGTCACGTCATCCGCGGGAGACAGCAGTGCCCACCTACGCCTACACCTGCACCGAGTGCGGCCACGCCTTCGACATCCACCAGTCGTTCAGCGACGCGGCGCTCACCGAGTGCCCCGCCTGCGGCGGGAAGCTGCGCAAGGTGTTCTCCTCCGTCGGCGTCGTGTTCAAGGGCTCGGGCTTCTACCGCAACGACTCGCGGTCGACCTCGAGCTCCACGACGTCCGCGAGCAGCAGCTCGTCGTCCTCGAGCGCGTCGTCCTCCAGCGCGTCGTCGTCGACCTCGTCGACCACGAGCACGCCGGCCTCGGCGCCCGCCGCGTCGACGTCGTCGTCCTCGACCACGAGCGCCGCCAAGCCCGCCGCGAGCTGACGCCCGGAGGCCGCCCCGCCGCGGCCCCGGCCCGGACCCCGCGCGCCGAGCGGGCGCCGAGTCCTGCACAGCCCGCGCGGACGTGCGTCGTCCCCAGCCGGTCGACCGGCGGGCCCGGCGCCGCCCCGCGGGCTGCCTAACATCGGCCGCGTGCCCCTCACCGACCCGCTGCCCGAGGCCGTCCGCCGCCGGCTCCGCCTCCTGGCCTGGCGCGCCCGCCGACCGCTGACCGCGCTGTGCGGGGGGCTCGCCGCGCTGGTCGCCGTCGGCCTGCTCCGGCCCGCGGACCCGCCGACCGCGCGGGTACCGGTCGCGGCGCGGGACCTGGCGCTCGGCACGGTCCTGGCGCCCGGGGACGTGCGGCTCGCCGAGGTGCCGCGCGCGCTGCTACCGGCGGGGCTGGTGGCGGGGCTGGCCGACGACGGCGGGTCGGGGGGCGAGCCAGGGGGCGACGCGGGAGCCGGAACGGGAGCCGACGCGGGCGGCGACACGGGTGCCGGCGGGGACGGGAGCGCGGCGGGTGACGGGGGCGCCGCCGGCGCGGGGGACGACGGGGCCGGCGCGGGCTCGGCCGGGGCGGCGGCGGTGGAGGTGCTGGCCGGACGACGGCTCGCGGTCGCGGTGCCGGCGGGCCTGCCGCTCGTGGCCGGGCTGCTGGTGGACGACACCGCCACCGGGCCGCCCGGGACGGTGGTCGTGCCGGTCCGGTTCGCGGACGCCGGCGTGGCGGACGTCCTGGCGCCGGGCATGCGGGTCGACGTGGTGGCGGCCGCGCTGCACGAGGGCGACGAGGCCACGCGGCTCGCGCGGGCCGCGGTCGTGCTGGCGCGCCCGGGCGGCGACGCCGACGACGGCGGCTCCGGCGGCGGGCTCCTGGGCGGCGGCGCGACGACGACCGACAGCACGCCGGTGCTGCTCGCCGTCGACCCCGAGGAGTCCGTGGCCCTGAGCGGAGCGGCGGCCTCCCGGGTGCTCAGCGCGGTCATCGTGGGATGATGCGAGCACATCGCCGCAGCACTCCGGGGGTCTTCACCGCATGAGCGACGCACTGAACAAGGGCCTGCGCACCGCGACCGAGGGTGCCAGGGGCGCCGGCAAGGTGCTGCAGGGGTTCAAGGACTTCATCTCCCGCGGGAACGCGATCGAGCTCGCCGTCGGTGTCGTCATCGGCGCCGCGTTCGGCGGGGTCATCTCCGCGATCCAGACCGGGCTGATCTCCCCGCTGATCGCGATGATCTTCGGCAAGCCGGACATCTCCGAGATCTGGAAGATCGGGCCGATCAACGAGGCCACGATCAACCTGGGCCTGGTCCTCAACGCCCTGCTGCAGTTCCTCATCACCGCGGCGGCGATCTACTTCGTCATCGTGCTGCCGCTCAACAAGCTCGCGGAGCGCCGCAAGCGCGGGATCGAGGCGGAGCCCGCGCGCCCCTCCGAGGACATCCTGCTGCTGCAGGAGATCCGCGACCTGCTCGCCGCGCAGTCGAGCCCGGCGCTCCGGCAGGACACCGCCGGCACGCCCGGCACCTCGGACGCCTCGGGTGCCGCGGGCGCGCCGGGCGCCGCGGGTCCGGGCGTGACCGGCCGCTCCACCGGCACCGGCGCCCCGGGCCATCCGCCCCTGGCCTGACCCCGCACCG
>NZ_DASQCJ010000243.1:0-1980 GCF_035634735.1 Cellulomonas sp. | reverse complement strand
GCTCGGCGTGCCGTGGGACCCCGCGCTCATCCGCTGGGGCGGCTTCGACGCCGAGAGCGGCTACCGGCACGGGCGCGACCTGCTCGACCGGCCCGACCGGCCGACCGCCGTGTTCGCGGGGTCGGACTACCAGGCGCTGGGCGTGCTGCGCGCCGCGCGCGAGCTCGGGCTGCGGGTGCCGGAGGACCTGTCCGTCGTCGGGTACGACGACCTGCCGATCAGCCAGTGGCTCGACCCCGGGCTGACGACCGTGCACCAGCCGCTGCGGGAGATGGCGTCGATGGCGACCCGGATGCTGCTGACGCTCGCCGCGGGCGGCGAGCCGCCGTCGACGCAGGTGGAGCTGGTGACGGAGCTGGTGATCCGGTCGTCGACGGCGCCGCCGGCTGGGGCCGGGTCCGCGTCGGGGTCGGCGTCGGGAGGCCGGGCGTGACCGGGGCCGCGTTCGAGGGCGCGTGGGGCGAGGCGCTGGAGGCGCTGGACGGGCTCGACCCGCACGCGCTGGTCGTCGCGCGCCGGGGGGCCGTGCTGGCCCGCGCGACCTGGGCGCCGTACGACGCGGGGCACGCCGGGCTCGTCTACTCGGTGTCGAAGTCGGTCACGGCGCTCGCCGTGCTGCTGCTCGAGTCCGAGGGCCGGCTGTCGCTGTCCGACCCGGTGGACGCGCACCTCGACCTGCCGAACCCGCACGGCTTCACGCTGCGGCACCTGCTCACCATGTCCACCGGGCACAGCCGCGAGCAGACGTCGGTCATGCCGGCCGATCCCGCGGTCCTGCTGAGCACGCCGCCGGAGTTCCCGGTCGGGACGCGGTTCGCGTACTCCTCCCCCGCCACCTGCACCCTCGGCCGCGTCGTGCACGCGGTCGCCGGGGAGCAGCCGACCGCGTACCTGCGGCCGCGGCTGCTCGACCCGCTCGGCATCGGGCCGCGCTGGTGGCGGCCGCTCGCCGGGGTGGAGCAGGGCTTCTCCGGGCTGCACCTCACCGTCGACGACCAGGCCCGGCTCGGGGCGGCCCTCGCGGCCGGCGGCGTGGCGCCGGACGGGACGCGGGTGCTGCCGGCGGCGGTGGTCGACGCGCTGGCGACGACGTTCGTGCCGACCGCGGAGACCTTCGCCGACGACCACGCCAGCGCCGAGCCCGACACCGCCCGCGACGACTGGGCGCTCGGGTACGGGTACGGGGTCTGGCGCAGCCGGGTCGGGTTCCGGATGGACGGGGCGTACGGGCAGTTCACGCTCGTGGTGCCGGAGTCCGGGGTGGTCGTGGCGTACCAGGGGTCCGCGATGGACACGCAGCGGGTGCTGGACGTGCTGTTCGGGCTGGTGCCGGCCGCGGCGTCGTCGGGCGAGGCGGCGGGCGCGGTGTCGGACGAGGCGCTGGTCGCCGAGCGCGACTCGTGGGCCGCGCGCGACCGGTACGTCGCCTCGGATGCCCCCGCGCTCGACGTCGCCGGCTGGTCGCTGGAGGACGCGGCGAACGCCGGGGCGGCCGAGGGCGCCGGGTGGCGGCTCACGGTTCCCGCCGGCGACGGCCGGCCCGGCGGCGTCGTCGACCTGCGCCCGGACGCCTGGACCCGCGGCACGCTGACGATGCGCCCCGGCGACGTCGCGTCCGGCGCCCCGAGCGACCCCGTCCCCGACGGCGTCGTCCCCGTCGCCGCGCGCGCCGAGCGGCTGCCCGACGGCACCGTGCGCGCGCACGTCGTCGCGACGGCGTCGCCGCACCGGCTGCTGGTCACCCGCGCCCCCGACGGTGCGCTGTCCGCCCGCTGGCACACCGCACCGCTGTGGGAGCCGACGCTCGCCACCCTGCTCGTCCCGCCGCTGGTCGCCGCACCGGCGCGGGGACCGTCCTGACCACCGACCCCACCCCGGAGCCATGACCCCCGACAACGCCGTCGCCGTCACCGTCCACCCCGCCTGGCTGCCCGACGCGGCCCTGGCCCCGCTGCGCGAGCAGCCGTCCGCCGTCCTGGG
>NZ_DASQCJ010000242.1:0-7129 GCF_035634735.1 Cellulomonas sp. | reverse complement strand
GCACACCGTGCAGCGACCAACGGCCCGACCACGCGGCTGCTCCGAGGAGCAGCATCGGGAACGGCGGCGACGGCGCCGCCACCGCGGCCGACGTCCCCCGTCTCGGGGCTCGCCGGCCCCCGACGCGAGGAGGACGCGATGCGCACGGAGCACACCGACCCCCGGTACGCGGTCGAGGTCGACGACCGGCCGACGTACCGGGTCGACTTCGTCGGCGCCTACGGCACGACCGAGGAGTTCCGGATCTTCGCCGCGCCGGACCTGCCCGCGGTGCAGCGCTGGGTCGGCGACCAGGCCGCCGGTCGCGCGTACACCGTGTGGGTCGAGTACGCCGGCAGGTCCGGGGTCGGGCTCGCGCAGGTGCTGGCGTCGCGCTGACCGGCGCCTCGTCGACCTAGTCCGACGCGAGCCGGCGCAGCGCCGAGCCCTTGTGCGCCGCCCGCGCGCCGGTCTTCTCGGACTCCACGAGGTAGGCGGGCTCGTCGTCGGACGCGGTGAACTTCTGGCCGTCGTGCTGGAAGTCCGCCGTGCGGCGCTCGACGACCCGCCCCCGCGTCCGGCCCTGCGACGTGTTCCAGGACACCCGGTCCCCGACGTGGATCGGCTCGGCCATGGTGCGGGTCCTCCCGTGCGGCGGCGTGCGGTCCGGGCCAGTCGACCACGGGGCGCGCGGGGCGGCACGGCGGGCGGGTGGTGCGGCCGCGGAGCGTCCCGCACCACGGCCGCGCTACGCGTCCCAGCCCACCGCCCGGAGCACCGCCGCGGCCACCTCGGCCGGCGCGAGGCCGTCGACGTCGACGACCGCGTCCTCCACGCGCGCGTCCTCCAGGATCGCGTGCAGCTCCCCGGCTCGGTGCCGGTGCCACGCGAGCACCGACGGGTACCCGGCGTGCCGGAGGTCCAGCCGGTCCCGGACGGCCGGCACGTCCAGCCGGAGCCGGCACACCGTCAGCGGCACTCCGACGGCCTCGGCGTAGGCCGCGCGCGCCGCCCGGTCCTCCAGCACCCCGGCCAGCACGAGCCGGGCGGCGCCGCGCCGCCGGTAGACGCCGGCCACCGCCCGGAGGTTCTCCAGCTCCAGGTCCTGCTGGAACGGGTCGCCGGGCGGGGCCGGCCACGACCGGCGCAGCTCGTCCAGGTCGACCACCGCGTGCGGCACGCCGCGCTCGGCGAGCAGCTCGCCCACGTGGTCGGCGGTCGTGCTCTTGCCGGCGCCGACGGTGCCGGTGAGCAGGAGCGCGCCCGGCTCGGTGGGTGCTGCGGTCACGGGGCCGGGCACAGCGGCGGGCGGCGGCGCGGAGGTCACGGCCTCACGCTACGGCCGAGGACGTCACTTCCAGGTGACGGGAGCCGGGAAGTAGGGGTTGTCGGACGACGCGATGAACGACTGGTACGACTCGCCGTTGTACTCGGCCGACGTGACCACGGCGCCGTCCTTGGCGAGCGCGACGAAGCACGACACCAGCACGCGGGTCTCCTCGTCGTACTCCGGCAGCAGCAGGCCGCACGAGTCGCCGGGCGAGTTCAGCGAGAAGCCGCTCGTCAGGTACTCGGTGTCCGCGCCCGTGGCGTCCAGCGGGAACAGGTCGACCGTCGCGGGGTCGTAGCCCTCCGGGGTGTCGTACAGCCACTGGTGCTGCGTGATGACCGCGTACGGCGTGTAGCCCGCGAACTCCTCGGCGTTGCTGAACTGGTCGAACAGCGAGGCGTCGAGCTCGCTCACCTGGAGCACGGCGACGCCGACCCCGCCGCTGACCTCCTGGTCGCCGTAGGTCTCGGTCTGGTTCAGCCACGCGGGCTGCCCGAGCCCGAGCGCGGTGCCGGGGGCGGTGACGGCGCCGGCGGCCCCGAAGTCGACCGCCTCGACCTCGTAGTCGACGTCCAGCGGGCCGGTCTCGGCCTCGCCCGCGGCGGCGGACGCGCCCGGGGCGGGCTCGCGGTCCTTCTCCTTGGGCTCGTCCGCGGAGCAACCGGCGAGGCCGAGCGAGAGGACGAGGGCGGCGGCGGGCACGGCGAGCGAGGGCAGGCGCACGGGAAGGACCTTCCGGGGCAGGGGGTGCCTGGTGCATACACAGGCGAGACCCAGGGAACCCTAAGCCATCCGGGCGGGAGCCGCCTCCGCCACTCTCAACGTATAGCGCGGCGGGGGTCTTGCCGCAAGGCCCCCTCCCGGGCCGAGAATCCTCGGCGCACCGCCCCGCACCACCCCCGCACCACGCGCCGCCGCACGCCCCGGAGGAGCCCCGTGACCGCCACCGCCGCCCCCGCCTTCCACCTCCCCGACCGCCTCGCCGCCAAGGCCGACCCCGCCCTGATCGCCGACGACGAGCGGCGGTTCGCCGCGATCGCCGACGCCCTCGACGCCACGACCGCCGACCTGGCCGCCCGGCTCGACGCCGTGCGCCGGCAGCCCGCCGGCCGCGGTCAGCAGACCCTCGACCGGGACGCCGAGGTGCGCCGGCTGTCCGGGCGGCTCCGAGCGCTGCGCCGGTTCGGCCTCGACCTGTGCCTGGGGCGCACCACCCCGCGCGACGGCGGCGAGCCGGTGTACGTCGGCCGGCTCGGCCTCACCGACGCCGACGGGCGCCGGCTGCTCGTCGACTGGCGCTCGCCCGCCGCCGAGCCGTTCTTCGCCGCCACCCGCGCCCGGCCGATGGGGCTGGCCGCGCGGCGCCGCTACCGGTGGACCGGCGGGCGGGTCACCGACTACTGGGACGAGCTGCTCGCCGGGGACGGGCCGGACGGGGACGGGGCCGCCGCGCTGGACGACGAGTCCGCGTTCATCGCGAGCCTGGGCACCAGCCGCACCGCCCGGATGCGCGACGTCCTCGGCACCATCCAGGCCGACCAGGACGCCGTCGTGCGGGCGGGCTCGCGCGGCACCCTCGTCGTCGACGGCGGGCCCGGCACGGGCAAGACCGTCGTCGCGCTGCACCGGGCCGCCTACCTGCTGTACGCCGACCCGCTGGTCGACCACCGCCGCGGGGGCGTCCTCGTCGTCGGGCCGAGCCGGCCCTACCTCGACTACGTCGCCGACGTGCTGCCGAACCTCGGCGAGGACGGCGCCCGGACCTGCGTGCTGCGCGACCTCGTCCCCGAGGGCGCCGCGGCAGTGCCGGAGGCGGACCCGGAGGCGGCCCGCCTCAAGGGCACCCTCGCGCTGGCCCGCGCGATCGAGCCCGCCGGGCGGTTCTCGGAGCGCCCGCCGACCGACGGCCTGCTGGTCGAGACGCCGTGGGCCGACCTGTGGCTCGCCCCCGAGGACTGGGCCGAGGCGTTCGGCGCGCCCGACCCCGGCACCCCGCACAACGAGGCCCGCGACGTCATCACCGAGGCGCTGGTCGACCTGCTGGTGGACCGGGCGCGCGAGCAGGACGGCGAGATCCCGGACGACCTGCTGCGCCGGGCCCTGCGCCGGCACGACGACCTGACGGCCGCGCTGAACCGGGCGTGGCCGGTGCTCGACGCCGCCGACCTGGTCGCCGACCTGTGGTCGGTCCCGGCCTACCTGCGGCTGTGCGCCCCGTCGCTGACCCCCGAGGAGGTGAACCTGCTGCAGCGCCCCGACCCGCGCGCGTGGACCGACGCCGACCTGCCGCTGCTCGACGCCGCGCGGCACCGGCTCGGCGACCCCGCCGCGTCCCGGCGGCGGCACCGGCGGGAGGCCGAGGCGGCCGCGGAGCGGGAGTACCGCGCGCGGGTGGCGGACGACCTCATCGCCGCGGACCACGAGGGCGAGCAGGAGGGCATGCTCGACATGCTGCGGGGCGCCGACCTCGAGCACGCGCTGCTCGGCGACCCGGCGGACGCCCGCACCGGGACCGACCGGCTCGCCGGCCCGTTCGCGCACGTCGTCGTCGACGAGGCCCAGGAGCTGTCCGACGCGGAGTGGCAGATGCTGCTGCGCCGGTCGCCGGCGCGCAGCCTCACCGTCGTCGGCGACCGGGCCCAGGCGCGGCACGGGTTCGCCGAGTCGTGGGCGGACCGGCTGCGGCGCGTCGGCCTGGGCGCCCCCGTCGTGGCGTCCCTGTCGATCAACTACCGCACGCCGGTCGAGGTGATGGCCGAGGCGGCGCCGGTGATCCGCGCGGCGCTGCCCGACGCGAACGTGCCGACCTCGGTCCGGAGCACGGGCGTGCCCGTGGTGCACGGGTCGGTCGGCGACCTCGACGAGCTGCTGGCGGCCTGGCTCGCCGCGCACCCGGAGGGCGTCGCGTGCGTGATCGGCGCGGACCGGGAGGTGCCGGGCGCGCCGAGGGTCCGGTCGCTGTCGCCCGCCGCGGCCAAGGGGCTCGAGTTCGACCTCGTGGTGCTCGTCGACCCCGAGCGCTGGGGCGGGGGCGTGACCGGGGCGGTCGACCGGTACGTCGCCATGACGCGGGCGACCCAGCGGCTGGTCGTGCTGACCGGGGCGTGAGCGCGCGCGCCGCTCCGGCGGCGCGGGCGGTACGGTCCCCCCGTGCCGGACTGGGGGTGGACGCTCGTCGGCGTCCTCGGGGGCGTGCTGCTGCTGTGGCTCGCGCTCGTGGCGTCGCTCTGGGCGACCCGGCCCGACGAGCTGCGGCTGCGCGAGCTGCTCCGGCTGCTGCCCGACGTCGTCCGGCTGGTCCGGCGGCTGGCGGCCGACCGGGGCCTCGCCCGCGGGGTCCGCGTCCGGCTGTGGCTGCTGCTCGGCTACCTCGCGCTGCCGTTCGACCTCGTCCCGGACGTGATCCCGGTGCTGGGCTGGGTGGACGACGCGATCGTGGTGGCGCTGGTGCTGCGGTCGGCTGTGCGGCGCGCCGGGCCGGAGGCGCTGGTGCGGCACTGGCCCGGGTCCCCGGAGGGGCTGGCGGCGCTGCGGCGGCTGGCGCGGCTGCCGGGGTGACGCCCGGCGCGCCCGCGCGGCGCCGTCGTCGCGGCGCGGGCCCGCTCACCGCGACCCCACGCCGCCGGCCGCTAGCGAGCGGCGCGCTCCCGCAGCGCGAACACGCCCCACCCGACGTGCTCGCGCGTGAAGCGCGCGTACCGCTCGGGACCGGTCGCCAGCTCCTCGCGCACCTCCGGGGCGAGCTCGTCGCCCGGGTTCGCGTCGAGCCAGCGCCGCATCGTGAGCCACTGCGCGGCCTGGTAGCGGTCCCAGCTGTCCTGGTCGGCGAGCACCATCTCGACGACGTCGTACCCGAGGCCGCCGAGCCGGGCGAGCAGGTCGGGCAGCGGCAGGAAGTCGTCGACGTCGTCCGCCCCGCACGCCTGCGCGGCCTCCCGGTCGCCCGGCACCCGACGCCAGTACGGCTCCCCGAGGAGCATCGTCCCGCCGGGCCGCAGGCTGCGGGCGAGCAGCGCGACCGTGCCGGGGACGCCGCCGCCGACCCAGGTGGCGCCGACGCACGCGGCGAGGTCGACCGGCTCGCGGCTGACGTACCCGGAGGCGTCGCCGTGCAGGAACCGGACGCGGTCGGCCACGCCGAGCTCGTCCGCGCGGGCGCGCGCCTGCGCCGTGAACGTCGCGCTGAGGTCCACGCCCGTGCCGGTCACGCCGTGGTCCCGGGCCCAGGTGCAGAGCATCTCCCCGGATCCGCTGGCCAGGTCGAGCGCGGTCGTGCCCGGCGGCAGCCGGAGCGCCTCGCCCAGCGTCGCGTACTTCTGCGCGGTGAACGGGTTGTGGATGCGATGGGCGCTCTCGCGGACCGTGAAGATCCGCGGGATGTCCGCGTCGCGCGCCTTCGTCTCGGTTGCGTAGCCCGAGCCGTCGTCCTGCGAAGGGACCGGGTTGGAGCCGCCCGGGTGCCAGCGGTCGTGATCACCGTGCTTCGTCGTCATCGCTTCCCGTCGCCCGTGGAGGACCACCATCTGAGCGAGATCAGGTGCGGGAAGCAACCGAATACCTCGCGGCGGACCAACCGCCGAGGGTGGGGCGGAGCACCGCCGCGCGACGTGCTCGCGCGACGCCGCTGCCGCGCGACGTCGTCATCGGCCGGTCGATCGTGACCGCGCCGGGCGCCACCACCGCGCAAGGCCCGCGCGCGAGGTCGGAACAGCAGGCGTCCTGACCAAGGCGTCCAAGTCGTCCACTCCACGCGTCCGAGCAGCCCGCGCCCGCTCGTCGTGGACCTCCCCGCGCTTGGTCAGTTTCAGGAGCCCCGTTTCCTCGTCGAAGCCGATCAGCGTCACGCCGTACCGCTTGCGCATCGCGATCCAGAACCGGACACCATCGGGGCGTACCGCGGTGCTGGGCCACGCGGTCACACCGGGATACGCGGTCATGAGCGACTCGACCAGGACTGTGCCCCACCCCCTGAACTCGCTGTGGTTGGTGATCATCGTGATGCGCGGCCGGTCGCCTCGGTCCGTGAAGTCCAGCCACACGTCGCGTCCGCGTTCCCCCATGGCCTCGCGGTAGGGCTTGGTCGGTGCGATCCGGTAGAGCCACGACGCGGGGTGCCGCAGCCGGACCTCGAGCCGCTCTCCCGACGCCGCGACGATCAACCGAGCACGGGACTCGGGCAGCTCGCACGCGGCTTCGGTACCGGTCGTTGGTGCCACGTCCCTCCCTCACGTCCCGAGCCCGAGCAGCGCGTGCGGGAACGACGAAGCCCTGGTGGGATCTCTCCCACCAGGGCTTCCACGTCGGGCTGACAGGATTTGAACCTGCGACCCCTTGACCCCCAGTCAAGTGCGCTACCAAGCTGCGCCACAGCCCGATGGTCCCCGCGAGGGGACCTCGGCGGCCCCCGCAGGAGCCTCGGAAACTCTACCGTATCCGGACGGTCCCGCCGTCCCCCGCCGGCAGGTGGGCCCGCCACGCGGTCGCGACCACCACCAGGCAGACCGCCGCGACGCCCAGGCCGGCGAGGAACATCTCGGGGTACGCCCACCGCGTCGACAACCAGGCGAGCACCGCGGGCACGAAGAACCCGAGGTACGCCGCGGAGTAGTAGACGGCCGTGAGCCCGGCGAGGTCCTCCGCGGTGGCGATGCGCTGCACCTCGGACAGCCCCGCGACCAGGGCGAGCCCGTAGCCCGCGCCGAGCACCGCGGCGGCGAGCAGCACGACCGGCAGCGCGAGCGTCGCCGCCGCCCACGCCGCCAGCGCCATCCCGACGACGAGGATCGCCAGCGCCACCACCGAGGCGCGGGCGCTGTGCCG
>NZ_DASQCJ010000241.1:0-19917 GCF_035634735.1 Cellulomonas sp. | reverse complement strand
GCCGACCGGTTCCCACGCCCGGTGCTCACCGCCGCCGGCCTGACGCCGTTCGACACCGACCGCGAGTTCACGGCCCGGCTGCACTCGACGCTCGGCATCGGCGCGACCGGCGACGGCGCGAAGGCGGTCGCCCTGCTCGGCAGGATCCAGGCCGGCCAGCAGATCACCACCGTCGACGCGCTGTACAAGGCGATGGTGCTGGAGGAGCCGAGCACGTTCGCGACGGCCGACGCCGTGGTCGAGCAGTTCGACAAGCTGTCCGGCACCCGCGAGCAGATGATCACCGCGCGCCAGCAGGTGAAGGCGCTGGAGCCGATCCGCGAGCACCGCGCGGCGCTCGACGAGGCGGCCGAGCGGCTGCGGGTGATCGACCGGGTCGGCACACTCGACGACGACCGGTCGACCGCGACGCTCTGGCGGCACGAGCGCCGGCTCGGCCTGCTGCGCGCCGTCGAGGAGGAGCTGGGGCGCGAGCACCAGCACGCCGAGAAGCGCGCCGCCGAGACCACCGGCCGGATCGCCGCGGCGCGCTCCGAGCTCGAGGGCGTCCGGGAGACCCTGTGGTCGTCGGGCGGCGACCGCCTGGCCACCGCGCAGCGCGAGCTCGTCGCGACCGAGGACCGGCTCGAGCGCGTGACCCGCGCCCGCGGCCGGCTCGACGACGTGCTGCGCACCGCGTTCGGCAGCTCGGTGTCGAGCGAGAAGGAGTTCGACGCGCTGGCCGCCCGTGGGCGCGCCGCGCAGGCGGACGGCGACGCGAAGTCGGAGGCCCGTGCGGAGTTCGGCACCGCGATGTCGGAGAAGAAGGCCGCCGGGGTCGACCTGGCCGTGCTGCGCTCCGACCGCGAGGCCGTCGCCCGCCGGCAGGACAACATCCCCGGCGACCTGCACCGGGCGCGCGCGGCGCTGGCGGAGGCCGCCGGGCTGACGCCGGAGGAGCTGCCGTTCGTCGCCGAGCTGATCGAGGTCCGCACCGAGCACGAGCCGTGGCGGGACGCGTTCAACCTCGCCCTGGGCGGGTTCGCCACGCTGCTGCTCATCGACGCCGCGCACGTGACGGCGTTCCGCCGGGCCATCGACGCCGTGCCCACGGCGCGCCGCATCCGGTTCGAGGGCGTGCCCACGGACCTGCGCTCCGACGTGGCGCTGGACTCCCGGACGCTGCCGGGCCGGCTCGACTTCCGGAACGGGCCGTTCACGGGCTGGCTGCGCAGCGAGCTCGCGAGCCGGTTCGCGTTCGTCTGCGTCGACACGCCCGGCGAGCTGTCCCAGCACCCCAAGGCGCTGACCCGGTCGGGCCAGGTGTCCGAGGGGCGCCGCGGCGCGCACGGCGGCCAGGGCCGCGCCAACGTCCTCGGGTTCACCAACACCCGGCGCCTGGCGCACCTGGACGAGCAGATCGCCGCCGCGCAGGCCCGGCTGGACGACGCGGAGCGCCAGGTGCGCGCCGCCGAGGACCGGCTGGACGCGCACGACGTGGAGCTGCGCGCCTACGAGCAGCTCGACGCGGTGAGCTGGGACCAGGTGGACGTGGCGGCGGTCGAGGCCGAGCGCGCCCGCTGGGCGACGGTCATCGAGGACGTCACCTCGGGCAACCCCGAGGTGACCCGGCTGCAGCAGCGCGTCGTCGAGCTGGAGAAGACGATCCGCGACCTGACCGAGGAGGTCGGCCGGACCAAGGGCTCCGCCGAGGACCTCGGCGGCCGCTGGTCGACGATCACCGACGAGGTCGACGCGGCGCAGCTCGCGCTGGACGAGGCGCAGGACGCCGGCGTGACGGTCGGCGAGGACCAGCGGGCGTACCTGGACGCGCTGCTGGGCGGGTCCGCGGGCGCGGGGACGGGTGGTGGCGGCGCGCGCCCGGCTCCGGCGGCCGCGCTCGCCGCGTTCGACAGCACGGTCGCGCGGGCGAACGAGATCCTGCGCACCGACCTGCTCGCGGCGCAGCAGACGATCGGGGCGGCACGCGAGGCGCTGCGCCGGACGTTCGAGACGTTCGTCGAGCGCTGGCCCGACCCGAACCTCGGCACCGACCCGGACGCCTCCTACGCCGACTTCGCGCGGATCCTCGGGGCGCTGGAGACCTCCGGCCTGCACGAGCTCGAGGCCGAGTGGCGCAAGAGCCTGCTGCGGCTGTCCGGCAACGACCTCACGGACCTGCACCACGGCCTGAGCCGGTCGGTCCGGGAGATCAAGGAGCGCATCCAGCCGGTCAACGACATCCTCGCGGACCTGCCGTTCGCCGACGACGAGCACCGGCTGCGGATCGACGCCCGGGACACGCAGTCGACGGTCGTGGCGCGGTTCCGCAAGGAGCTCAAGGACCTCAACGAGCTGCTGGCCACCGAGGCGTCGGACGCCGAGCGCGAGCGCCGGTACCACCGCATGGCGAAGGTCATCGACCGGATCCGGCGCACGTCCCCGGACTTCGCCGACCTGGTCGACGTCCGCCGGCACGTGCGGCTGAGCGCCGAGAAGGTCGACCTCGACGGGAACCACGTCGCGCTGTACGACCACATCGGCGAGAAGTCCGGCGGCGAGTCGCAGGAGCTCGTGGCGTTCATCGTCGGCGCGGCCCTGCGGTACCAGCTCGGCGACGCCGGGGCCCCGCGCCCGCGGTACGCGCCGGTGTTCCTCGACGAGGCGCTGATCAAGGCGGACGCGCGGTTCACCGGCCGCGCGATCGGCGCGTGGCGCGGGCTCGGCTTCCAGCTGGTGATCGGCGCGCCCAACGACAAGTTCAGCGCGCTGGAGCCGCACGTGGATCTCAAGTACGTGGTGCTCAAGGACACGGCGGGCCGGTCGCGGACCAAGCCGGTCGCGGGCGTCGCGGCGGACGTCGCGGCCGGCTGACGCGGCGGGCCGGGGAGGCGCGGCGATGGAGCCGGAGGTGCTGCTGGTGGCCGGGCGGTCGGGCTCGGGCAAGTCGTCGGTGGCGTTCGAGCTGTCGGCGCGCTGGCAGCGCTCCGGGCTCGCGCACTGCCTGGTCGACGGCGACAACCTCGACGCCGCCTACCCCAAGCCGCCGTCGGACCCGCGCGGCACGGCGCTGACCGAGGCGAACCTCCGGGCGGTGTGGGGCGTGTACGCGGCGGCCGGCTACCGGCGCGTCGTGTACGTGAACACGGTCAGCGTCCTGGAGCGGGAGCTCGTGACCCGGGCGCTGGGCGGCCGGGCGCGGGTGTCGGGCGTGCTGCTCACCGCGTCGGCGCCGACGATCCGGGAGCGGCTCGGGGCGCGCGAGGTCGGGTCGGAGCTGCGGGCGCACCTGGACCGGTCGGCCGCGGCGGCGGAGCTGCTGGACCGCGCGGCCGGCCCGTGGGTGACGCGGGTGGCGACGGACGGCCGCACGGTGGCGGACCTCGCGGCGACGGTCGCGGCGGCCTCGGGCTGGGAGGCCTGAGGCACTCGCGCGGGGGCCGTCGGTGCGGTGAGGTGGGCCCGTGGGCGACGGCGCGGGACAGGTGGTCGTGCTCGACCTGCCCGGGGACGGGTGCTGGCGGGTCGAGAACAGCCCCGCGCGCCGGGTGCCGAGCCACGGGACCGACCTGCTCGGGCTGCGGTACGCGATCGACCTGGTCGGCGCCGACCCGGACGGGCGGTCGGCGCGGGTCGTCGACTGGCGCACCGTGCTGGCGGTCGAGCCGCCGGAGCGGTTCGTGGGGTTCGGGCGACCGGTGCTGTCCCCGGTCGCCGGCACGGTGGTCCGCGCGCACGACGGCGAGCCCGACCACGGCGGCCGCCGCTCGCCGGTGACGCTGCTGCCGTACGCGCTGGGGCAGGGGGGCCGGCTGCGCCGGGGGGTCGCCGCGGTGGCGGGCAACCACGTCGTCGTGGCGCGGGCCGACGGCGCGTGCGTGGCGGTGGCGCACCTGCGGGCGGGGTCGGTGCGGGTGCGGGTCGGGCAGCCGGTGGCGGCGGGGGAGCCGGTCGGCGCGTGCGGCTGCTCGGGGAACGCGACCGAGCCGCACGTGCACCTGCAGGCGACGGACGGCCCCGACCCCGAGCGTGCGCGCGGCCTGCCGATCGCGTTCGCGTCCTATTGCGAGCGGGCTGCGGACGGCACGTGGGTTCCCCGCGCGAGCGCGGTCCCCCCGGAGGGCGCGGTCGTCCGGCGGGCCGAGGTCGGCGGTTCTGCTCGAGATCGGTGGTTCTAGGCACCGATCTCGGCGCGAACCACCGACCTCGACGTGGGGCCCCGCCGGGTCAGTGCGGGTGCGTCCCGCCGGCGGGCCCCGCGACGTCCCGCGCCGACTCCTCGGGCGCGTCGTCCTCCGGGAGCGGCTCCGGAGCCTCGTCGGTGTGCGCGACGTGCCGGAGCTGGCCCCAGATCAGCACGACGAACAGCGCCGACCCCGCGAACGCGAACCAGAACGGTGCGGTCACGCCCCAGTGCTCCGCGAGCACGCCGCCGACCGCCGACCCGACGACCAGGCCGCCGAACACCCCGACGGTGTAGACGCTGCCGACGCGGCCCTGCAGCGCGCGCGGCACGGCCCGCTGCCGGACGCTCACCGACGTGGTACCCCAGACGAGCTCGTGCACGCCGAACAGGAAGAAGATCCCGATCGCCACCCACGCCTGCCGGGTCAGCGCCAGGCCGAGGTGGGTCAGCGTCTCGACGATCAGCCCGATCCGCATGAGGTTGCCGAGGCTGACCCGCCGGGTGATCCAGCCGTAGAGCACGCCGCCGACCAGCCCGCCGACCGCGCTGACGGTCGTGAGCAGCCCGAAGCCGATCTCGCCGAGCCCGAGCCGCCGCGTCGCGTACAGGACGAGCACCGACCAGGCGGCGCCGAACGTGATGTTGAAGATGAAGATGGTCAGCACCAGCGTGCGGACCGCGGGGTGCCGGACCGTCCACCGGAAGCCCTCGGCGATGTCCCGGCCCAGGTGGCTCCGCCGGTCCGGGTCGCGGGGGACCGCGGGCAGGACGATCCGGGCGACGAGGAGGGCCGCGGCCGCGACGAGGACCGCCTGCCCGGCGAACGGCCAGACCGCCCCGGCCGCGAACAGCGCGGCGCCGAGCGGCGGCCCGGCGAGCTTGTTGACGGTGATGAAGCCGGTCTGCAGCCGGGAGTTCGCGAGCGCGAGGTCGTCCCGGCGCACGAGCATCGGCAGGAACGTCTGCGCGGCGTTGTCGGCGAACACCTCGGCGGTCCCGAGCACGAAGAGCACGGCCAGGACCAGGACGATCGACGCGTGGCCGGTGCCGATGGTCGCGGTCAGCACCCCGAGCACGAGGACCCGCACCCAGTTGACGACGAGGACGATCCGGCGGCGGTCCCACCGGTCGGCCAGCGCCCCGGCGAGCAGCCCGAACAGCAGCGGCGGCAGCCACTGCACGGTCGCGCCGAGCGCCACGAGGCGCGCGTCGTGGGTCAGCGACGCCACGAGCAGCGGGCCCGCCGCCATCGCGATGCCGTCGCCGAGGTTGCTGGTCCAGGACGACGCGATGAGCCACCGGAACGGGACACCGAGCCGGGCCGGCAGGACGGTCTGGACGAGTCGGCTCACAAGGGCGAGATGCTAGCCCGCGCCCGGCCGCGCGCCGACCGCATTCCGCGGGCTCACCCGTCCAGCGCGTCGAGGATCGTGGCGGCGACCCGGGCGTCCGACAGGTAGCCCGCGATGCCGTGCTGGTTCGGCGTCGGGTTGTCGACCTTGCCGTAGTCGTCGACGCCGTCGACCGGGAACCAGGGCGCCGTCAGCGGGTGCAGGGCGACCAGGTCGTCGGGGTCGTAGGCGTTGAACCACGCGCCGACGGGCGCCGGCCAGGACACCGGACGCAGGGTCCGGCTGATGGTGGTCACGCCGAGCGGCGAGCCGACGGTCACGAGCAGCGGGACCTGCCACCCGCGGGTCGCGGCCTCGCGGCGCAGCAGGTTGTAGGCGACGACCGTGCCCAGCGAGTGCGACACGACCACCGCCCCGTCGGTGCCGTCGAGCGCCTGCCGCACGCCGTCCTCGATCGTGTCCCGGACGCGCACGTTGTGCAGGTACTGGTAGACGTCCCGGGTGGCCAGGGCGATCGACCACGCGCTGACGTTGGGCAGCCGGTCGAGCGCGGTGAGCGTCGCCCGGACCCAGCGCCAGTTCATCGGGCCGCGCTCGACCGGGCCGTCCGCGCCCGCCTCCCGCGCGGCGTCCTCGGCGACGCCGGCGCGCTCCGCGATCTCCAGCAGCGCCTCCCGGACGAACAGCGTCTCGGCGTCCGGCCCGACGTCCGCGCCGCGCACGACGACCTCCGCGGCGTGCTCGGCGTCGCCGGAGACCAGGTCGAACAGCGTCTGGCCGTAGTACGGCAGCCGGACCCGGTCGTCGGGCAGGTCCAGCGGCCGGCCGGCGTGGTGCGCCCCCTCGTCGAGCGCGGACAGCCACTCGCGCTTCACCGCGAGCGGGTCCTTGTGCTCCTGGGCCCGGCCGTGCACCAGCACGAGCGTCCTCATGGCTCCTCCTCGGGTCGGGCGGGTGCGGCCGCGGCGACCTCGGCGACGCGCGCGGCGTTCTCGGCGGCGAACAGCGTCCAGTGCGACGGCAGCCGCGCGGGGAACGACAGAGCGTGGTCCCGCACGGCCGGCGGCGCCGCGGCGAGCAGCGGCCAGCCGCGGGACAGCAGCGGCACCGGGGTCAGGAGCCGGGACCAGTCGACGGGGCGGTCGTCGTGCCGCGGGTCGGGACCCGAGGCCAGCAGCACGACGTCGAACAGCCGGGCGCCCGCCGACCCGGGCGTCGCCAGGTCCGCGATCGCCGCGCGCCGGCCGCGGTCGTGCAGCTCCCAGGCGCGGTAGAGCGCGGCGAGGGGGTCGGCGTCGACCGCGACGGCGCGGCGCTCCGCCCGGCCCGGGTCGGCGGCCGCCCCGGGTCCCGCGCGACCGGGGTCGCCGGCGTGCCCGTCCTCGTCGTCGTCCTCGTCGTCCGGGCGCAGCCCGAACCGGGACCACGCGGCGGCCAGCGCCCGGCGGGCGACCGCGCCGTCCACCCCGGCCGGCGGCGGCCCGCCGTCGGCCCCGGGCGCCCGCGGCAGGGCGCAGTCGACCAGGCAGCCGCGCTCCACGGTGGCGAGCGTGACCCGGCCCGGGAGCGTGGGCAGCACGGCGCAGCCGCCCGACGCGAACGTGACGACGACGGCCGTCGGCGACACCGGGACGACGGCGAGGGCGCGGTCGCCCTGCACCACGACGAGCGGGCCGCCCGGTCGCGCCGCGGCGGGCAGCGGGGCGATCTCCACGTCGGGGGCGCGGGCCGGGGCGGGGACGGCGGGTGCGGGGGCGGCGGCCGGCGGCGGCGCCGGGGCGGGGACCGCCGGGGCGGGGGTGGCGGCCGGCGGCGGCGCCGGGGCGGGCGGCGCGGCGGGGGCCGGCGCGCCGTCCCCGGGCGGGGCGGACGGCGGGGGAGCTGTGGCGCCGACGGCGGCGGCGGGCAGCCCGCCGGCACCGGCCGCGAGGCCCACGGCGAGGCCGAGGACCAGGCGGTCGGCGGCCTCGGCGGCGGCGGCGCGGGCGGTGGGCGCGGAGGTGGCGGGCGCGGGGGTGATCGGCGCCGCCTCGGGTGTCCCGGACTCGGCGGGCGCCACCTCAGACGTGCCGGCCCCGGCGGGCGCCACCTCGGGCGTGCCGGCCGCGGCGGCTCCCGCAACCCCCGGCGCACCGGCCGCCCCCGGCGCACCGGCCGCAACCCGCGCACCGGCGGTGAGCGGCCACGGCTCGAGCCGCGACAGCCACGCGTCCAGCGGGTCCGACGACAGCCGGGCGTCCGGCGTCTGCGCCAGGTCGAGCGGCGCGTGCGCGGCGGTGAGCCGCTCGGCGACCAGGTCCGGCAGCGCCCGCTTGAGCGGCCACGGCTGCACGAGCCCGAACCCCGCGCCCACCGCCGCGCCGCCGCCCGCCTCCGGTCCCGCGCCGCCGCCCGCGCCCGGCCCCGTCCCCGGCGTCACGAGCGCCGGGTGGTCCCCGCGCAGCGCCCCCACGAGCGCCGACGTGAACAGCGCCTGGTACGCCGCCCCCGAGGCCGCGGGGTCCTTCACCTCGTAGGCGGGGTCGCCGAGCGCGCAGGCGTAGAACACGTCGACCGCGGCGGCCGGGCCGCTCGGCGGCAGGTTGGGGACCACCGCGACGCCCTGCACGCTCAGCTCCTGCACGGTGCTCGCGGCCGTGCGGCAGGCGTCCGAGACGAGGACGACGTGCCGGACCGGGAGCCGCTCCGCGAACCACGAGGTCAGCGAGACGTTCACCGCCTGGCTGCCGTCCTCGGGCGCGCCGGTGAGCAGCCAGAACTCGGCGTTCCCGGTGTTGATCCCGTGCCCGCTGAAGTAGACGACGAGCTGGTCGACGTCGCCGCGGTCCACGAGCCTGCGCACGCCGTCGAGCACCGCGGCGGAGGTGACGGGCGCGCCGTCGTCGTCGGTGAAGGTGAGCACGAGGTCGTCGGGGACGCCCTGCTCCGCGGCCCAGGCGCGCACCGCCGCGACCGCGCCGGGCACCGCGGGCAGCTCCGGGAACCGGCCGCCGGTGCGGGCGACGCCCACGAGGACCAGCGCGCGCGCCACCCTGCTCACCCGACCGGTCGGGTGGCTGACGGGTGTGGGCGGGCGGCCATCTCGACTCCGTCGTCCGGGGCGCGGACCCTTCGAGTGCAGCACCGGCGCGGGTGCCCGTCAAGGCTTCGCGGCGCCCTGGTGTGGCGTGAGTCACACTGCTAGCGTCGAAGTCCCCCCAGCGTCCCGTCCGCCGGGCGGGGGACGGACGACGACGCCCGCCCCGCCCGGCCACCCGCCCGGAGCGCCGGGCGCCCGCCGCGTCGTCCGCCCGAGGGGACCGGACCCATGGACTCCGTCACCGCGCCGGGAGGCGCCACCACCCTGCCCGAGCGCCTGCGGGCGCAGGAGGAGTACCAGCGGGAGCTCGCCGCCCGCCGCGCGCGCGAGCGGGCGGAGGTCCGGGTCCCCGCGATCGACCGCGTCGACCGCGGCGAGATCGCCGAGGCCAACGACCCGCTGCGCGTGGCGCGCCGCGTCGACCGGGTGAGCCGGTTCCGCACCGGCCAGGACCCGGACACGGTGCCCGCCGACGCGCCCGCGCCCGCGCTGGTCGCGGACGCGGCCGAGCGCCTCGACCTGCCCGTCGCGCCGCAGGTGCTCCTGGAGAAGGTGATCAACCAGCCGGACTTCCTGGAGGCGCGGTACCTGGAGGGCGGGTTCGTCGCGCAGCGGACGGTCGGCCGGGTCGTGATCCGCGGCGCCGACGGCCGCACCGCGGGGTTCGGCACCGGGTTCCTCGTCTCGGCGCACCTGCTGCTCACCAACCACCACGTGCTGCCGGACGCGGACGTGGCGGCGGGCAGCGTGCTGCAGCTGGACTTCCAGCGCGGGCTCGACGGCGACCCGCTGCCGGTCGTCGAGGTGGGGCTCGACCCCGGCGCCTTCTTCGCGGCGGACCCCGGGTTGGACTTCGCGCTCGTCGCCGTCGCCGGCGCGCCCGCGAGCACCGCGCCGTTCGGCTGGTGCCGGCTCACGGACGCGCAGGGCACGGTCGTGGTGGGGGAGTCGGTGACGATCGTGCAGCACCCGGCGGCGCGCCGGAAGGAGGTCGCGCTGCGGGAGAACCGGCTCGTCGACATCCCGGAGGAGGTGCTGCACTACGTGACCGACACCGAGCCGGGGTCCTCCGGGTCGCCGGTGTTCAACGACCAGTGGGAGGTCGTCGCGCTGCACCACGCGAGCGTGCCGGACCCGTCGCCGGGCGGGGCGGGTTCCCTCAACGAGGGCATCCGGATCAGCCGGATCCTGCGGCACCTGGCGGGGCTGCCGCTCGACCCGGGCCGGCGCGCGCTGGTCGACGCGCTGGACGACCCGCCGACGCCGCACGGCGGGGTCGAGGCAGCCCGGGCGCCGGGTGCGCGGGCGACGGGCGGAGCCGCGGCGGGTGCGGCGGCGGCGGCGGTGGCGGGCGACCCGACCGGGACGGCGGGCGGCGTCGTCGAGGTCCCGCTGCGCCTCACCGTGCGGGTGGCGCTGGACGCCCGGCCCGCGGGCGACGCGGGCGGCCCGGGGACCGGCGGCGCGCCGGCGACGTCCGCGCCCGCCCCGACCGCGTCGCCCGCGCCACCGGCTGCCCCCACGACCGCCGTCGAGTCCCTCGCGATCGACCCGGACTACGCCGCGCGCGGCGGCTACGACCCGGACTTCCTCGGCGTCCCGCTGCCGCTGCCGGCCCCGGGGCTGAACGCGCCGGTCGCCTCCGCGGAGCTGCGGTACCACCACTTCAGCGTCGTGATGCACCGCGCGCGCCGGCTCGCGCTGTGCACGGCGGTGAACGTGGACGGCGCGCACACCGACGCCCGCCCGCGCAGCGACGACCGGTGGATCCTCGACCCGCGCCTGCCGCGCGAGGAGCAGACCGGCGCCGCGGTGTACGCGGACAACGCGCTCGACCGCGGCCACCTGGTCCGGCGGCTCGACCCGTCGTGGGGGCCGCTGGCCCGCGCGGCGAACGACGACACGTTCCACTACACGAACTCGGCGCCGCAGCACCACGCCTTCAACGCCGGCTCGACACTGTGGCTCGGCCTGGAGGAGTACCTGCTCGGCACGGCCCGCCGCGACCGGCTCCGGATCTCGGTGCTCGCCGGCCCGGTGCTCGCCCCGGACGACCCGCCCTACCGGGGCGTGCTGCTGCCGCGGCAGTTCTGGAAGGTGGTCGCGGTCGTCGACCGGGGCGGCCGCCTGGTGGTCACGGGGTACGTGCTCGGGCAGGACGCGTTCCTGCCGAGCGTGCTCGCGGAGGCGACGTTCGGCGCGTACCGGACCTTCCAGGTGCCGGTCTCGATGATCGGGGCGCTGACGGGCCTCGACCTGTCGCCGTACGCCGCCGCCGACCCGCTGGGGACCGTCGAGGCGACCGTGGCCGCGCACGAGCTCCGGACCTACGGGGAGATCGTGCTGGGCGGCTGACCGGCCCGCGCCCGCCGCCCGGTGGCGGCCCACCCGCGCCCGACCTAGCGTCCGACGGGCGGGTGCGGCCGCGCCGCCCGCGCACGGACGAGAGGCCGATCCATGACCGAGCACATCGCGATCCGCCCGCTGGCGGTCGTCACCGGGGCGTCGAGCGGGATCGGGCTCGAGCTCGCCCGCCGGTTCGCCGCCGAGGGCTTCGACCTCGTGGTCGCGGCCGACGAGCCGCAGATCACCCTCGCCGCCGACGCGCTGACCGCCGCCGGCAACGCCGTGCGCCCGGTGCACGCCGACCTCGGCACCGCGGACGGCGTGGCGCAGCTGGTCGACGCGGTGCGGGCGGTCGGCCGCCCGGTCGACGCGCTCGCCCTGAACGCGGGCCTGGGCGCGGGCGGCCCGTTCGTCGAGACCCCGCTCGACGGCGACCTCGCGGTCATCGGCCTGAACGTCGTCGGTACCGTCCGGCTCGCCAAGGCGCTGGTGCCGGCCATGGTGCAGCGCGGCGCCGGCCGGGTGCTGCTGACCGCGTCGACCGCGGCGCTGATGCCCGGCCCGTGGTACGCGACCTACGCCGCGTCGAAGTCGTTCGTGCAGTCGTTCGGCGAGGCGCTGCGGCACGAGCTCGCGGACACCGGCGTCACCGTCACCACGCTGCTGCCCGGCCCGACCGACACGCAGTTCTTCGCGCGCGCCGGCATGACGGACACCCCCGTCGGGCGCGGCCCGAAGGACGACCCGGCCGACGTCGCGGACCAGGCGTTCGAGGGGCTGATGGCGGGCACGGACAAGGTCGAGGTCCGCTCGCTCAAGGCCCGGCTGCAGACGGCGGCGGCCGCGGTGCTGCCCGACCGGGCCAAGGCCGCGATGCACGCGGGCTTCACGCAGCCGCTGGACGGCGGGCGCCCGGACGACCCGGGGGAGTGACGCCGGGCGGCGTCGCGTCGCCGCGTCGCCGCACCCTCGCCTCAGCCGGGGACGACCCGCACCCGCCGGACCACCAGCTCGGGCACCGCGGGCGCGCCCGGCCCGTGCGGCTGCTCGGGGAAGTCGAACACCCCCAGCATGAGCTGGAGCGGGTAGCCCGGCGCCTGGGCGAGCTCGCGGGTGACCACGCCGTCCACCGCGAACACCGCCCGGCCGGGCCGCCACTCGACCGCGTAGGTGTGCCACGCGGCGACGTCCACCGCCGTCCGGGGCGCGGAGAACTCCTCGCGGAGGTCGGGGTCGCGGAACGGGTGCACGCCGGAGCCGAGCGCGGCCGTCGGCATGCCGTCCTCGTCGGTGCCCAGGGTGTCGCCGAACACCTCCACCAGGCAGAGCTCGCCGCTGCGCTCCGGGACGTCCTCGACGCCGACGAGCCAGGCGGAGAACATCGACCCCGGCCCGACCGTCGCGCGGCAGGTCACCTCGACCCGGCCCGCGCGCGGCGTGCAGGCCCACCGGGCGGGCTGCTCCTCGCGCACGGTCTGCCCCGGCCGGAACGGCTGCTGGCCGCGCGTGCTGCCGACCGGGCCCGACCACGACCCGCTCTGCGCCGCCGAGACCCGCAGCGGCGGCTCGTGGTCGCCCGGGCACCACACCGGGTGGTCGGCGGGGATCGTCAGGTGGAGGCCCTCGGGTCCGGTGCGGGCGCTCGCCGCGGCGGCGGCGCGCGAGCTCCAGGCGGGCAGGTACGCCAGGGTCCAGCCGCGGTCCTCCGGGGCGGTCGCGAACCGCTCGTCGACGGCGGTCGGGCCTGGCGGGTCGTGGGGTGCGGGCACGGGGTGCTCCGGTGTCGGCGGGCGGTGGGTGCGGGGTCCGGCGGCGCGGTCCGCGGATCCGTCGATCGTAGGTCCGGCCGCCCTCCGGTGGCAGGCCCCCGCGGCCCGGCCTAGCGTCGGCAGCGGCGGTCGCACCCGGCGCCGCCGGGACCCCGGGAGGACGGATGACCGACGACGACGTGCGCCGCGAGGACCTGCCCGTGCCGGACTACGACCACCTGCCGATCGGCTCGCTCGGCCACCGCATCCGCAGCCTGGAGGCGGACGAGATCGACCTGCTGCGCCGCTACGAGGAGGCGCACGCGAACCGCGTCGCGGTGATCCAGATCCTCGACCACCGGCTGCTCGACCTGGCCGAGGGCCAGCGCCCGTCGTCCGGCGACGCGGCGGCCCCCGCAGCCGAGGCCGCCCCGGCCCCGGCCGGCGGCAGCGCGGCCTCGCCCGAGACGGCCGGCCCCCCGCAGAACCCGCCGTCCCACGGCGTGCCCACCAACCCCGCCCAGCCGCGCCGCTGAGCGCACCACCACCGGAGGCCCCCGTGTCCGACCGCGGCACCGTCGACGACGACTACCTCGAGCGCGTCCGCGCGTCCGAGGAGCAGCCCCCGCCGCCCCCGCCGGCGCGGGTGCTGCTGTTCCTGTTCTGCTTCGTCCTCTTCCTGGGCGGCTTCTACCTGATGGGGCTCGCCGTCGACACCGCCGAGATCTGGCTGTTTACGGTCGGGATCCTGTGCAGCGGCGGCGCGTTCTTCATCGGCCTGAACCGAGCCCGCACCCTGTGACGCGGACGACCGACGGGTCCGGCGCCGACGCGCCGGACCTGGACGCCGCCGTGCGCCGGGTGCTCGGCCCGGACGCGGTGCTGCGCGAGGCCCAGCGCGACGCGCTCGACGGGCTGCACGAGCGGGACACCCTGCTCGTCGCGCGCTCGGGGGCCGGGAAGACCGCGGTGTACGCGATCGCGACGCTGCTGAGCGGGCGGCTCACGGTGGTCGTCTCGCCGCTGCTCGCGCTGCAGCGGGACCAGGTCGCCGGGCTGCGAGAGGCCGCGCTGCGCGCGGAGTCCGTCAGCTCCGCCCGCGGGGCGCGCGCGCAGGCCGCCGCGCTGGACCGTGCGGCGGCCGGCGAGCTCGACGTGCTCGTGCTCGGGCCCGAGCAGCTGGTGCGCCGGCCGGTCGCCGACGCGCTGGACCGCGCGCCTGTCGGGCTGGTCGTCGTCGACGAGGCGCACTGCGTCAGCGAGTGGGGCCACGACTTCCGGCCCGACTACGTCCACGTGGCCGGCACCGTCGAGCGGCTGGGCCGCCCGCGCGTCCTCGCGCTCACCGCCACCGCGTCGCCGCAGGTGCGCGGCGAGATCGTCGAGCGGCTGGGCATGGCCGACCCCCGCGTGCTCGTGCACGACGCCGACCGGCCCAACATCTGGCTCGGGGCGCACCACGCGTCGACCCCGCGCGAGCGGGACGACCGGGTCGTTGCGCTGGTCCGCGAGCTCGCGGACGACCCCGGCGGCGCCGGGCTGGTCTACGCCCGCACCCGGTCGCACGTCGAGGAGCTCGTCGAGGCGCTGGGCCGGGCCGGGCTGGCCGCCCAGGGCTACCACGCCGGGCTGCCGACGAAGGAGCGCGCGGCCGTCGAGCGGGCCTTCCTGTCCGGCGCGCAGGACCTCGTCGTCGCGACGAGCGCGTTCGGGATGGGCGTGGACCGGGCGGACGTGCGGTTCGTGGTGCACGCCGGCCCGCCGACCTCGCTCGACGCCTACTACCAGGAGGTCGGCCGCGCGGGCCGCGACGGCGAGCCCGCCCGGGCGGTGCTGGTCAGCCGGCCCGACGACTTCGGGTTCAACCAGTACCTCCGCACGGGCGGCGTGCCGAAGCAGCGCACCCTCGCGGCCGTGCTGGACGCCGTGGCCGAGGCCCCCGACGGCGCGCGGGACCAGCGCGCGCTGGTGCGGGCGAGCGGGCTGGCCGCGCGCACCGTGTCCCGCGCGCTGGGCGTGCTGCTCGACACCGGAGCCGTCCGGCGGGAGGACGGCGGCGCGCTGGCGCCCACCGGGCTCACCGCGCAGGCGGCGGCGCGCGCGGCGGCCGACCGCCAGGAGGAGCGGCGGACCGTCGAGCGCACGCGGGTCGAGGTGGTCCGGACCTACGCCGACACCACCGACTGCCGGCGCCGGCTGCTGCTCGAGCTGCTGGGCGAGAAGCATCCCCGGCCGTGCGGCGCGTGCGACTCCTGCGACGCGGGGACGTCCGTGGAGGTCGAGGACGCCCCGCTGCGACCGGGGCAGGCCGTCGAGCACGCCGAGTGGGGGGCGGGGCAGGTGTCGGTCGTGGAGGAGGACCGGGTCACGGTGTTCTTCGCCGAGCGGGGCTACGTCACGCTGGACACCGCGGTGGCGCTCGACTCGGGGCTGCTCCGTCCGGCGTCGGGGCCGGTCCCGGGCGCGTCGGCGGCCTGACGGCCGGTCGGGGCACGCCCGGTCAGGGGACGACGGCGACCGGTCAGGGCACGACGGTGACCGGCCAGCGCGCGTTCCGCACCAGCCGCACGGCGAGCGAGCCCGCGATGCGGTGCCCGATGCTGGTCGACGACCCGACCACCACGCTGTCCGCTCGCACCTCGTGGGCCACCGCCGACAGCACCTGGTACGGGTCGCCGGTGCGGACCACCAGCTCGACCGGCACGCCTCGCGCGTCGGCCAGGGCCCGCGGGTCGCGGAGCGCGCGCTCCACGGCGTCCTGGTGCTCGGCGACGGCGACGCTCGCGGCGCCCGTCGTGTCCATCAGCGACGCCACCCCGCCGCCGGGCTCGCGCACGTAGACCACCACGAGGCGGCTGCCCTGCCGGCGGCAGACGCCCACCGCGTACGCGGCCGCGCGCAGCGAGGGGTCGGAGCCGTCGACGCCCACGACGACCGCGGTGGGGCCGTCGCGGCCGATCTCGAACTGGTGGCCGGTCACGCCGCACCGTCTCTCTCGCGCCCGTCGGTCCTGGTGGCCTGACGCTATCGGCTGCCGCGGGCCGCGCGGACGGCATCCGCCGGCCGGACCACCCGCGTCCGCGCCGTGGGACGCGGGCGGTCCGGCGCGGCGCCGGCGGCGAGATCGGTGGCTCAGGCCGAGATCGGTGCTCCCACGCACCGATCTCGGACCGGAGCGCCGATCTCGACGCGCGCCGCGCGGCGGGTGCGTGGGCGTGGACCGCGGGCGGAGCGCGGCGGCGACGCGCGGCGCACGCGGGGCGTCGGGGCTGGTGGCGTGGTTCGCTGGGCCGACGGGGTCGACCCGGACGACGAGGAGCGCGGGAGGACGGCGGTGGCGGACCTGGCGGAGGTGGCGGCGGGCCTGTACGGCGTGCCGCCGGCCGAGTTCACCGCCGCCCGCACGGCCGCGGTCCGGGCCGCGCGGGCCGACGGCGACCGGGACCTGGCCCGGGTGGTGGGTGCGCTGCGCAAGCCGTCGACCGCCGCGGCCGCCGTGAACCTCCTCGCGCGCGAGCGACCCGACGACCTCGGCGCGCTGCTGGACCTCGGGGTGCGGATCCGCGAGGCGCAGGCGGCGCTCGCCGGCACGGACCTGCGCGCGCTGCACGCCGAGCAGCAGCGCGCGGTCGGCGCGGCGGCGGACGCGGCGCTCGACCTGCTCGGCGGCGGGGCGGGCGGCGCGGTGCGCGGCCAGGTCGAGGCGACGCTCCGCGCGGCGATGGGCGACCCGGACGCCGCGGCGGCGGTCGCGACGGGACTGCTCGTCCGGGACCTGTTCTCGTCGGGCTTCGAGCCGGTCGACGTCGAGGGCGCGGTGGCGGTGCCGGACGCGCCGCCGCTCGCCGGGGCGCCGGGTCGGCGGACGCCGCTGCGCGCGGTGCCGGACGACGCGGGCCGGGCGCCGGCCCCGGGGGGCGAGGGGGACGCGGCGGCCTCCCGGCCGGGCCGGCGCCGCGGGCGGCTGGTCACGGAGGAGGAGCCGGAGCGACCGCTGCGCGCCGCGCCCGGGGGGCGGCGCGGGCGCGTGCGGGTCGCGGACGAGGACGAGCCGGCAGAGCCGCCGGACGCGGCGCCGGACGCGGCACCAGGCGAGGTGCCCGACGCGGGCGCGGGCGGCGAGCCAGGGGCCGGCGACGAGACCGTCTCCCTCCCGGGCCGGCGGCGGCGCGGGCGGGTGCGGGTGGCGGGAGACGAGCCGGGTACCGAGCGCGGCGACGGGGCGGGCGGTCGCGCGGCCCGCGGCTCCGGGGCCCGGCGCGACGCCGCGCCGGGCGGCGCTGCGCCCACGGCCGACGCCGCGCCGGTCGGCGCCGCGCGCACCGCCGCACCCACCCGGGCGCGGCGCGACCGCCACGAGGCCGACGCCCCGGACGGGCGCGCTCGCCGCGACGCCGGCGCCTCGGTCGAGCGCGCACGGCGCGAGGCCGACACCCGCGCCGAGCGCGAGCGCCGCGCCGAGGCCGAGCGGGAGCGCCGCGCCGAGGCCGAGCGCGAGGCCCGGGAGCGCCGCCGCGCCGCCGCGGTCGCGGGGGCCGAGCAGGACCTCGCCCTCGCGCGGGAGGAGGCCGACGGTCGCCGGGGCGCGCGCGACGCCGCCGACGAGCGGCTGCGCGGGGCCGAGGCCCGGGCCGACGAGCTCGCGGGCACGATCGCCCGCGCGCGGGAGGAGATCGACCGGCTCCGCGCCGCGCTGGCGGCCGCGGAGCAGGAGGCCCGCGAGGTCGGGCTCGAGGTGCGGCACGCGCGGTCGGCGCGAACGGCGGCCGCGCGGCAGGCCGAGCGCGCCGACCAGCGGCTGCGCGCGGCGGAGGCGGCGCTCGACGCCCTCTGAGCGCCGTCCGCGGGTGGCGCGCGGGCCGGTCGGACCCGGGTGCGCGGACCGGTCACCGTGCGCCTCCGGGACGCGGGAACCGCGCGCCCGCGGCGGCGGACGGCGCCGCTCGTCCGGCCCGGTCGGCACCGCGGGCGAATGTGACCCGCGTCACTCGTTCGCGTTGACACCGTCCGCGAGCCGTTCCTACGCTGGCGGGACGGCACGCCTCGGAGGATCGGGGCGCCCGTGGCGGGAGCCGGGCGCAGGAGCCCGGCGCGACCGGCGCGCACCTCGTGGGTGGCGCGGCACCGGCGCCCCGGTCGGGGCGTCGGCGGCGACGCGGCTCGCGGCGCGGGCACGACCGGCTGTCGCGGGACCGGCACCCCCGGCGGCCGCGCCCACGCGGACCAGCGACCCGCCTCGCCCAGGAGCCCCCGCGATGCCGTCAGCGCCGCGCCGCCCGAGCCACCGGCTGGCCGGGCGCGCGCGGCTCGGCCGGGGCGCGGCGGTCGCCCGGGCCGGCGGCCGGTCGCTGCTCGGGGCGGGACTGGTGGTCGCGCTCGGCGCCGCGCTCACCGGCACCCCCGCGCTCGGCGGCACCGGCACGGCGTCGCCCGCGCGCGCCGCCGTGCCGGCCGCGGCCGCCGCGACCGGCACCGGGTTCGACCCGGAGCGCGCCGCCGCCGCGGACGGCGACCGGTGGGTCGCGCGCACCGCGGCCGAGGAGCCCGGCCTGTCCGCCGCGTCCGCGCTGCTCGCCCGCGCGGCGCTCGACGCGGCCGCGGGCGTCGAGCCGCTGCGGGTGTCGCCGCGCCCCCTCGCCGACCTGCCCGGGATGGACGCGGCGGTCGTGCGGCTCACCGACGCCTGGGCCGAGCCGGCCGCCACCCCGGGGGACCGGGTCGCGTCGGCGCTCCGGGTGCGGGACGCCGCGGGGGCGGTGTTCCGGCTCGCGCTGGCCGTCGAGCGGAGCGTGCCCGTCGCGTCGGACCACCCGGCGGGCGACGCCGCGGGCCTCGAGCGGGTCGAGCAGGCGGTCGGCGACGCGACCAGGGCCGCGGCCGACCTGCCGGTGCTCGACGGCCGCGTGGTCGCCGCGCCCGTGCGCACCGGGGCGGGGAGCGCGCACCCGGCGGGCCTGCTCGCCGACGGCACGGTCGACCCGGCGCTGCTCTGCCCGGTGCCGTTCGCGCCCGGGGCTCGGCTGCGCTGCGACGCGGTCACGGCGCTCGTCGCCCTGAACGCGGAGTTCCGCGCGGAGCACGGCACCGACCTGCCGGTCGGCAGCACGTACCGGACGTACCGCGAGCAGGCGGCGCTCAAGGCGGCCAAGGGCGGCCTCGCGGCACCGGCGGGCGTGTCGCACCACGGCTGGGGCGTCGCGGTGGACTTCGCCGGGTTCGGCGGGGTCGGGCAGTTCGACTCGCCGCTCTACGCGTGGATGGTCGAGCACGGGCCCGGCCACGGCTGGGAGCACCCGTCCTGGGCCGGCCCCGGCGGGTCCGGGCCGCTGGAGCCCTGGCACTGGGAGTTCACCGGCACCCCGCCCGCCGGAGGCCCCGCCGGCCCCGCTGCCGCCCCCGCGCCCGCCGCCGCGCCGGCCGCCGCCCCCGAGCCCGCCCCGGTCGCCGCGGGGTCTTGAACCCCCCGCGCGCGCGGTGGTGTGATGGGCGTCTCGCGCACCCGGCGTGCGCGCCGCCCCCGACGCCGTCGTCGGCCGCGTCGCGCCGGACTCGCAGCCCGCGCCTCCGCACCCCCCGGCGGCGACCGGACCGCCCGCCCCGCCGCACCGCGCGGCGCGGGTCCGCCACCCGGCCGGGCAGCCACCGCGGCCCGGCACCGCCCAGGGGGAAGCCACATGAACGCCACGCAGACCGAGACCGCCGCGCCCGCCGTCGCCGGGCGGGTGGTCGAGAACGTCGGCCACGGGGAGGTGCTGGAGCGCCAGGCGCGCGCCTCGGACTTCGGCTACCTGCTCGCCGACCTGGTCGGGGACGCCGACGCCCACCTGCCGTCCGTCGACCCGCCGCAGGTGATCGCGCTGCTCCGCCGGCTCGGCGGCGCCATGGCCGAGCCGGCGACCAGCCCCGCGCCGCCGTCGACGATCCCGGCGGCGTACACGTACTGGGGCCAGTTCATCGACCACGACCTCACGCTCGAGGACTCGGCCGACCCGCGGCTGCAGCAGCCGGCGATCGCCGACCCGGGGCTCCGCCCGGTCGACGCCGCCACCGTCCGGCAGGCGCTCGGCAACGCGCGCCAGCCGTACCTCAACCTGGACTCGGTGTACGGCGACGGCCCGGCCGGCGACCGGTCCGCGGCGTTCTACGACGGGCCCTTCCTCCGCGTCGGCACCCTCGCGTCGCCCGCGCCGGGCCAGCCGGTGCCCGCCGCGAGCGACCCCGCCGCCC
>NZ_DASQCJ010000240.1:0-16221 GCF_035634735.1 Cellulomonas sp. | reverse complement strand
CCTCGTCCCCGAGGTGCCCAAGACCCGGTCCGGCAAGATCATGCGGCGGCTGCTGGCCGAGCTGCACGACGGCCGGGCGCTCGGCGACGTCACCTCCCTGCAGAACCCCTGGGCCGTGGACCAGGTCGCCGCGCTGCTGCGATCCGGGGCTATCGTCGCGCCCACCGCTCTCGACCCGGCCGAGGAGGCCACCCGCTGATGAGCTCCGAGCACCGCTTCGGCTTCCGCACCCGCGCCCTGCACGCCGGGGCGATCCCCGACGCCGCCACCGGCGCGCGCGCCGTGCCGATCTACCAGACGACGTCGTTCGTGTTCACCGACACCACCGACGCCGCGAACCTGTTCGCGCTGCAGAAGTACGGCAACATCTACTCCCGGCTCGGCAACCCGACGGTGGCCGCGTTCGAGGAGCGGATCGCGTCGCTCGAGGGCGGCATCGGGGCCGTCGCCACGGCGTCCGGCATGGCGGCGGAGTTCATCACGTTTGCCGCGCTGGTCGGGGCCGGGGACCACATCGTCGCCTCCGCGCAGCTGTACGGCGGCACGGTGACCCAGCTCGACGTGACGCTGCGCCGGTTCGGCGTCGAGACCACGTTCGTCGCGGGCACCGACCCGGCCGCCTACGCCGCGGCCATCCGCCCGGAGACCAAGGCCGTCTACACCGAGGTCGTCGCGAACCCGTCGGGCGAGGTCGCCGACCTGGCCGGCCTGGCCGAGGTCGCGCACGCCGCCGGCGTCCCGCTCGTCGTCGACGCCACGCTGTCGACGCCGTACCTGGTCCGGCCGATCGAGCACGGCGCGGACATCGTCATCCACTCCGCCACCAAGTTCCTCGGCGGGCACGGCACCACGCTCGGCGGGGTCGTCGTCGAGTCCGGGCGGTTCAACTGGGGCAACGGCAAGTTCCCGCAGATGACCGAGCCCGTGCCGTCGTACAACGACGTGAAGTGGTGGGAGAACTTCGGCGAGTACGGGTTCCTCACCAAGCTCCGCTCGGAGCAGCTCCGGGACATCGGTCCGTCGCTGTCCGCGCAGTCGGCGTTCCAGCTGCTGCAGGGCGTGGAGACGCTGCCCCAGCGGCTCGACGCGCACCTCGCCAACGCACGGGCCGTCGCCGAGTGGCTGGACGCCGACCCCCGCGTCACGTCGGTGCAGTGGGCCGGCCTGCCGTCGCACCCGCACCACGACCGCGCGCAGCGCTACCTGCCGCTCGGCCCCGGCTCGGTGTTCGCGTTCCGGCTCGCCGCCACCGCCGACCGCGACGGCCGCGAGGTCGGGCGCCGGTTCATCGAGAACCTGCAGCTCGCCAGCCACCTGGCCAACGTCGGCGACGCGCGCACGCTCGTCATCCACCCGGCGTCGACCACGCACCAGCAGCTGTCCGCGGAGCAGCTCGCCACGGCGGGGGTGCCCGAGGACCTGGTGCGGATCAGCGTCGGGCTCGAGGACCCGGAGGACATCCTCTGGGACCTGGACCAGGCGCTCACCGCGGCCACCGCGCCGCGCGAGGCGTCGGACGGGGCCACCGACGGCGCCGCGGCCGCCGCAGCCCGGCCCGCCGTCCCCGCCGTCCCCGCCGCCACCGCGGTCGGCGCGGCCGTCACCGGCGTCGGCGGCATCGCCGGCGGCGCGTCCTGCTCTGTCCCGGAGGCGAACTGATGACCACGACCCCCGAGCGCACCTGGCAGGGGCCGAGCGCGCCCGAGCGCCTGGCGCTGCTGCGCCGCACCCGGTCGATCGCGATCGTCGGCGCGTCCAACAACCCGGCGCGCGCGTCGTACTTCGTCACGACGTACCTGCTGTCCAGCACGCCGTACGACGTCTACCTGGTCAACCCGCGCGAGACCGAGATCCTCGGGCAGCCCGTGTACCCGTCGCTCGACGCGCTGCCGGTCGTGCCGGACCTGGTGGACGTGTTCCGCCGGCACGACGACCTGCCGACGGTCCTCGACGAGACGCTGGCGGTCGGGGCGAAGGCCCTGTGGCTGCAGCTCGGCTCCTGGCACGAGGACGTCGCGGAGCGCGGCGAGGCGGCCGGCCTCACGGTGGTCATGGACCGCTGCGTGAAGATCGAGCACGCCCGGTTCCACGGCGGCCTGCACCTCGCGGGCTTCGACACGGGCGTGATCAGCAGCAGGCGCGCCCTGGCGTAGGACCCCCTCCGCCGAGATGGCAACTCTCGGCTGCGCGGGAGGACCCCGTGACAGCCGAGAGTTGCCATCTCGGCGTGCTCTGCGCGCGCGGGGCTCGCGGGGCGGGGCGCGCAGCGCGGTCAGCGCGCGTCGGCGAGGAGCGTCTGCTCCCCCGCGGCGGCGTCCGCCGGCCGGCCCGTGGCCAGCGGCAGGATGATCGTGTCGATCAGCCGCTCGGCGAACTCCGCGTCCATCGGCCGGTGCGCGACGACCTTGCGGTAGTGCACCATCGCCGGCGCGACCGCCGCGACCATGTCGAGGTCGACCCCGGGCGCCGTGTCGCCGCGCAGCCGTGCGCGCTCCAGCACCTCGCGCGCGAGCCGCACCCGGCCGGCGACGAACTGCTCGTGGAACACCTCGCGCACCTCGGGCTCGTCGCGGACCGCCGAGATCAGGCCGGTCATGAGGTCGTCGCTCTTCATCCGGCTCGCCCGCACGAAGATGCTCAGCAGGTCCTCGCGGATGGACCCCGTGTCGGGGACCTCGTCGATCGTCACCTGCTTCGCGCACAGCAGGCAGTCGACCGTGAGCTGCACCTTCGACGACCAGCGGCGGTAGACCGTCGACTTGCCGGCCCCCGCGCGCTCGGCGACGGCGTCCATCGTCATGCCGTCGTAGCCGCGCTCGATGAGGAGCTCGCGGGCGGCCTGGAGGATCAGCTCGTCCTTCGAGTCGTCGCGGCGCCGACCGGGACGGCGGGCCGGCTCGTCCGCGGGCGCGGCCGCGGTGGGCACGCCGACGGCGGCGGCGTCCTCGCGCGCGGCCATCCGGGCTCCTCTCGACGACGCCCATCATGCCTGGCGCGCCGCCCGGAAACAAATCGAGACTCGGGGGTTTCGAAACTGGCCGGTCCTGGTTTACCGTCGTGCCATCCCCCCACACCGTCGTCCCGACCGGAGCACCCGTATGTCCTCACCCGCCGCACCCGCCACGCCCGCCGCCCCCGCCGCGGGCCCGGCCGGCGTCCCGCACCGGCGCCGCTGGTTCGTCCTCGCCACCGTCGCCCTGGCGCAGCTGATGGTCGTCCTCGACGCGACCATCGTGAACATCGCGATGCCCTCCGCCCAGGCGGAGCTCGGCTTCAGCGACAACGACCGGCAGTGGATCGTCACCGCCTACGCCCTCGCCTTCGGCAGCCTGCTGCTGCTCGGCGGCCGGCTGTCCGACATGTTCGGCCGCCGCCGCATGTTCCTCATCGGCCTGGTCGGCTTCGCCGTCGCCTCGGCCCTCGGCGGCGCCGCCGGCACGTTCGAGCTGCTGGTCGCGGCCCGCGCGCTCCAGGGCGTGTTCGGCGCCGTGCTCGCCCCCGCCGCGCTGTCCGTGCTCACCACGACGTTCACCGTGCCGAAGGAGCGCGCCCGCGCGTTCGGCATCTTCGGCGCGATCGCCGGCATGGGCGGCGCCATCGGCCTGCTGCTCGGCGGCTACCTCACCGAGAACTTCGACTGGCGCTGGAACCTGTACGTCAACGTGGTGATCGCGGCGATCGCCCTGGTCGCGGGCAGCATGCTGCTCCCCCGGGCCGGCGGCGCGGCGGGGCACCGCCTCGACGTCCCCGGCGTCGTGCTCGGCTCGGCCGGGCTGTTCGCCCTCGTGTTCGGCTTCTCGCAGGCCGAGCCGCAGGGCTGGGACTCCCCGCTCACCTGGGGCTCGCTCGCCGCGAGCGCCGTCCTGCTCGTGGCGTTCGTCGTCCGGCAGCGGACGGCCCCGAACGCGGTGCTGCCGCTCGACGTCGTGGTGGACCGGGACCGCGGCGCGTCGTTCCTCGGCATCCTCGTCGCCGGGTCGGGCATGTTCGGCGTGTTCCTGTTCCTGACCTACTACCTGCAGACCACGCTCGGGTACACGCCGATGCGGACCGGCGTCGCGTTCCTGCCGATGGTGCTGTCGATCATCGTCACCGCGCAGATCCAGTCGAACCTGCTGATCCCGCGGTTCGGGCCCAAGGTGCTGGTGCCCATCGGCATGCTGCTCGCGGCCGTCGCGATGCTCACGTTCACCCGGCTCGAGCTGGACAGCAGCTACGCCGCGCACGTGCTGCCGGGGCTGATCCTCATGGGTATGGGGATGGCGTCGATCATGCCGGCGTCCTTCCAGCTCGCGACCCTCGGCGTCGCGCCCCGGCTCGCGGGCGCCGCGTCGGCCCTGGTGTCGACGAGCCAGCAGGTCGGCGGCGCCATCGGCACGGCCCTGCTGAACACGCTCGCCGCGACGGCCGCCTCGGCGTACCTCGCGGACCACACCCCGGTCACGCCCGAGGTCGCGGCCCAGGCCGCGCTGCACAGCTTCGACACCGCGTACGCCTGGTCGGCGGTGATCTTCGCGGGCGGCGCCGTCATGGCGGCCCTGCTGTTCCGCACCCGCGCCGACCGCCAGGCCCGCGCGGTGCTGGCCCCGGCCCCGGCGGGCACCCCGGCGGAGGCGCCGGTCGCGGCGCACTGACGCCGGCGCGACGGGCCGGCGCCCGCACGCTCGAGCCGATCGCCGAGATAGGGCTCCCGCGTCGAGATAGGACCCCGGACGGTCCTACCTCGGCCCGAGGGTCCTATCTCGGCGCGGGGGGGTGGCGGGGAGGAGCCGAGGCCCCGCCATCAGGACGGGTCGAGCGGACGCAGGTGGCGGGCGCGCCACGCGTCGGCGTCGTCCGCGACGCCGCGGGCCTCGGCGACGACGACGCTGGCCGCTCGGAGGTCGTCCGCCAACCGTGCCCGCGCCGCCGGGACGTCGTCGGCGAGCGACCGCCACAGCACGGCCTCGTCGACCGCGAGGTAGTTGTGCGCCAGCCGGTTGCGCATGCCGCGCAGCCGGCGCAGGTCTTCCGGGGTGAGGTAGCGCTCGGCCTGCTCGCGGTCCAGCGCCGTCGCCGCCTGGTGGATCCGCTCGACCACCCGCTCCGCCGCCAGCCGCAACCACACCGGGCGCTGCCCGCCGGCGTCCGCGGCGATCACGGAGGCCGTGTCGAGCTCCTCCGCCAGCGCGACCACGCGCTCCGCCTCCTCGGGCGTCACAGCGGGACGGTCTCGGCGAGGATCCGGCCGCCCACTCCGGTCCGGCCCGCCCTCTCGAGCACCGCCTCGTCGTCGACCACGTCGACCCGGACACCGGTCAACGACTCCAGCGCGGCGGTCAGCGCCACGAGGTCCCGCGGCGCGCCCGGCCCGAAGTGCACGATCAGGTCGAGGTCCGAGTCCGTGCCGTCCTCCCCTCGCGCCACGGAGCCGAACACCCCGGCCGCGACCACACCGTGGTCGGTCAGCACGCGCAGCACCGCGTCGTGGTGACGCGCGAGCGCGTCCCTCGGCAGGTCTCGCTGCACGGCTCCTCCTCCGGCTCCGACCACCAGGCTAGCGATCGGGTCAGTCGTCCGGGAACCAGATCGCCCGGCGCAGCGCCACCCGCGTCCCGTCCGCCGACAGCGGCGTGCCCTCCGCGCGCAGGTGCTCCAGCGCGGCCCGGGCGTGGTGCGCCGGCGGGGCGCCCGAGGCGTTCACCACCCGCCACCACGGCACCCCGGACCCGCCGCGGGACATGATCTGCCCGACCTGCCGCGGGCCGCCGCGCGCGGGCAGCCCCTCGGCGACGAACCGGTCGGCCACCACCTCCGCGATGGTCCCGTAGGTCATCGCCCGGCCCGACGGGATCGCGTCGACGACGTCGAGCACCGCCTCCAGGTACGCCTCGTCCACCCTCAGCCCCTCCGCACCAGCACGAGCGCCCGGTCGTCGCCCTCGCCGGCCCCGACCCGCGCGATCACGTCCTCGGCGTCCCCGCGGCCGGTGGACAGCACGCCCTCCACGACGCCGCGCAGCCGGTCGATCCCGAGGTCCAGGTCGCGGCCGGGCGTCTCGACCAGCCCGTCCGTGTAGAGCAGCAGGACGTCGCCGGGGTCGACCCGGCCGCGCACCGACGGGAACGCCGCCCCGTCGAGGACGCCGAGCGCGGGGCCGCCGCGCGCGGGGACCAGGTCGACGGCGCCGGACCCCGCGCGCAGGTGCACCGGCGGCAGGTGGCCCGCGGAGTACACGGTGTACTCGCCGGTCGCCAGGACCAGGCTGACGTGCACCGCGGTCGCGAACCCCTCGTCCCAGTCCTGGGCGAGCAGGTACGCGTTCGCCGCGGGCAGGAAGTCCGGCGCCGGCAGCTGTCCGATCAGGCCGGCCAGCGCGCCGGAGAGCTGGAGCGAGCGCACCCCGGCGTCCTGCCCCTTGCCCGACACGTCGACGAGCGCGATCTCCAGCACGGTGCCGCCCAGCCGCGGCGCCGCGACCACGAAGTCGCCGGAGAACGCCTCGCGGTGCGCCGACCGCAGCGCCGTCTGCACGGTCCAGCCGGCGGGCAGCGGCGGGACGGCGCCGTGCGCGGCGAGCCGGTCCCGGAGGTCGACGAGCATCAGCTCGCCGGGCGCGCCCTGCAGCCCCAGCCGCTCGCGGTGCGCCGCGAACGCCAGCAGCGCCCCGATGGCGATGCCCTGGAGCACGAAGGTGCCCGGCGTGAACTCGCCCAGCCCGGCGAGCGGGATCGCGACGAACTGCGCCACGATCGCCGCGCACAGCACGACCATCCCCCGCATCCGGAGCAGGAAGGCGCCGAGCAGCTCGATGAGGATGAACGTCGACGGCGGCACCCACGGCCGGGCCCACACGATGCCCGCGGACGCCAGCAGCGTCAGGCCGACCAGCATCGTGGTGAGCGCGGGCTGCGAGCCGACGCCGTACCGGCGCAGGCAGGCCCGGACCCGGTCGAGCACGCTCGCGGCCCGGCGGCGGGGCGCGGCGGGTGTCACGCCGCGAGGGTACCCAGCAGGCTGAGGGCGCGGCCAGGTGCCGCGACGTCAGGGTCGGCGGGCGAAATCGCGTGACCCGCGGCGGCGCCGACCAGCAGGATGGCCGCCATGAGCGCCGCGACCACCACCGGGTACCGCCTGTTCGAGATCACCGCCGACCGGGTCGAGGAGTACCGCTCCGTCGACGCCGCGGCCTTCGCCGAGCCGGCCCGCGACCCGGCCTACGACGCCGAGGTGCCGTTCGCGGTGCCGCTGGACCGGGCCGTCGCCGTCGAGACCGGGGCGGGCGAGATCGTCGCCGTGCACGGCTCCTACGCGTTCACGCTGCCCACGCCGGGCGGGTCGGTCCCGTGCGCGGGGCTGACCTGGGTCGGGGTGCGGCCGGACCACCGGCGGCGCGGCCTGCTGACGACGATGATCCGCGCGCACCTCGACCGGTCGCTCGGCCGCGGCGAGCCCGTGTCGGCGCTGTTCGCCGCCGAGCCCGGCATCTACGGCCGGTACGGCTACGGCTCCGCCTCGGACAGCGTCCGGCTGACGCTGGCCCGCGGCGCCGCGCTGCGGGCGGTGCCGGGGTCCGCCGACCTGACGGTCCGGTTCGCGACGCTCGACCCCGCGGCGCACGAGGGTCTGGTCGAGGACGTGTACGCCGCGGCGGGCGCGGGCCGGCCGGGCTGGATCCGCCGCGGCTCGGACGCCCTGCGCCGCATCGCGGTCGCCGACCCGGTCGCCTGGCGGCACGGCAACGAGCCGGCGCGGCTGGTGACGGTGCACGCCGCCGACGGGTCCCCGCGGGCGTTCGCGATCCTGCGGCGCACCCAGACCTGGGCCGACGGCGGCCCGGAGTACGCGGTGCAGGTGCGGCTCGCGGCCTCGGTGGACGCCGCCGCCGCGCACCGGCTGTGGTCGATGCTGCTGGACCTGGACCTGACGGCGACGGTCGCCACCGGCATGCTGCCCGTCGACGACCCGCTGCTCGCGCTGCTGGTCGACACCCGCCGCCCGGTGCCGAAGGTGAGCGACAACCTGTGGGTCCGGCTGCTCGACGTGCCCGCCGCGCTCGCCGGGCGCCGGTACGCCGCGCCGCTGGACGTGGTGCTCCGGGTGCGGGACGCGCTGCTGCCCGGGAACGACGGCGCGTGGCGGCTCGTCACCGGCGAGGCCGGGGCGGACGGCACGCACGGCGCCCGGGTCGAGCCGGCCGGGTCGGCCGAGCCGGACCTGGAGCTCGACGTGCGCGAGCTCGGCGCCGCCTACCTGGGTGGGCGCAGCCTGACCGCGCTGGCCGCCGCCGGGCAGGTCACCGCGGCCCGGCCGGACGCGCTGCACCGCGCGGCGACCGCGTTCGGCTGGCCGGTCGCCCCGGTGTGCCCCTGGGTGTTCTGAGGCGAGGAACGACGCGTCAGGCGCGCGCGGCCTCGTACGCCGCGAGCTGGTCGATCCGGCGCTGGTGGCGCGGGTCCTGCGAGAACGGCTCGTCCACGAACACGTCGACCAGCTCCAGCGCCTCGTCCACCGAGTGCTGCCGGGCGCCGATCGCCACGACGTTCGCGTCGTTGTGCTGCCGGCCGAGCCGCGCGGTGTCGGTGTTCCACGCCAGCGCGGCGCGCACGCCGGCGACCTTGTTCGCGGCGATCTGCTCGCCGTTGCCCGACCCGCCGATGACGACGCCCAGGCTGCCCGGGTCCGCGACCACGGCCTCGCCCGCGGCGAAGCAGACGGCCGGGTAGTCGTCCTGCGGGTCGTACTCGGCGGCCCCGTGGTCGACGACGTCGTGCCCCGCGGCGCGCAGGTGCTCGACCAGCGCGACCTTGAGCTCGAACCCGGCGTGGTCAGCGGCGACATGGATACGCATGGGGCCATCTTGCCCCACACCGCCGCCGCCGACCCCGCCTGTCCGCGGACGGCCCCGCGACCTAGGCTGGCTCCCGGTGCGCGCTCGCGCGCCTGCCCGACCGGAAGGGACCCCCCTCGACCATGACCCGCAGCGGCATCGACACCTCGGCCCTCGACCCGGCCGTCCGCCCCCAGGACGACCTGTACGCGCACGTCAACGGCCGCTGGGTCGCCGAGCACGTGATCCCCGCCGACCGGGCGATGGACGGCTCGTTCCGCGCGCTGCACGACCAGGCCGAGGAGCAGGTCCGGGACATCATCGTCGAGGCCGGCGAGGCCGCCGACGCGACCGGAGTGCAGGCGCAGATCGGCGCGCTGTACGCGTCGTTCATGGACACCGACGCCGTCGAGGCCGCCGGCACCGAGCCGCTGCGCCCCGACCTGGAGGCCATCGCCGGGGCGACGACGCCGGAGGCCCTCACCGACGTGCTCGGCGCGCTGCAGCGCACGGGCGCCGCTGCCGGCACCGGGTTCTGGGTCGACAACGACGCCAAGGACCCCGAGCGGTACGTCGTCTACCTGTACCAGTCCGGTCTGGGCCTGCCCGACGAGTCGTACTACCGCGACGAGCAGTACGCGTCCGTGCTGGCCGCCTACCGCCCGCACGTCGCGCGGATGCTCCGGCTCGGCGGCTGGTCCGCGGACGAGGCCGCGGCGGACGAGGCCGCGGGCCGGGTCGTCGCGCTGGAGGCGAAGATCGCCGCCGGGCACTGGGACGTCGTGAAGGACCGCGACGCCGACCTCACCTACAACCCGACGACGCTCGCCGCGCTGGCGACCACCGCGCCGGGCTTCGACTGGGCGGCGTGGGCCCGCGCCCTGGGCGCCCCGGCGGGCGCGCTCGACGAGCTCGTGGTCCGCGAGCCGTCGTTCGCCACCGCGTTCGCCGCCCTGTGGGCCTCCGAGCCGGCCGAGGACTGGCAGGCCTGGCTCGCCTACCACGCGATCACCGCGCGGGCCCCGTACCTGTCGTCCGAGCTGGTCGAGGCCAACTTCGACTTCCACGGCCGCACGCTGACCGGCGCCCAGGAGCTCCGCGACCGGTGGAAGCGCGGCGTCTCGCTCGTGCAGGGCGTGCTCGGCGAGGCCGTCGGCGAGGTCTACGTCGCCCGGCACTTCCCGCCGGCGCACAAGGAGCGCATGGAGGTGCTCGTCGGCCACCTGGTCGAGGCGTACCGCGAGTCGATCACCGCCCTCGACTGGATGGGCGAGGACACCAAGGCCAAGGCGCTCGCCAAGCTCGACGCCTTCACCCCGAAGATCGGCTACCCGGTCAAGTGGCGCGACTACTCCGGCCTCGAGGTCCACGCCGACGACCTGGTCGGCAACGTCCGCCGCGCGTCCGCGTTCGAGCAGGACTTCGAGCTGAACAAGATCGGGAGGCCGATCGACCGCGACGAGTGGTTCATGACCCCGCAGACGGTCAACGCCTACTACAACCCGGGCATGAACGAGATCGTGTTCCCCGCCGCGATCCTGCAGCCGCCGTTCTTCGACGCCGACGCGGACGACGCCGTGAACTACGGCGGCATCGGGGCGGTCATCGGCCACGAGATCGGCCACGGCTTCGACGACCAGGGCTCGAAGTACGACGGTCAGGGCCGGCTCGAGGACTGGTGGACCGAGTCCGACCGCGCGGAGTTCGAGAAGCGCACCTCGGCGCTCATCGAGCAGTACAACGCGTTCTCCCCCGCGCAGCTGAACGGATCGCACCACGTGAACGGCGCGCTCACCATCGGCGAGAACATCGGCGACCTCGGCGGCCTGTCGATCGCGCTCAAGGCCTACCGGATCGCCCTGGGCTCGTCGCTGGACGAGGCGCCCGAGGTCGACGGCCTGACCGGCGTCCAGCGGGTGCTGCTCGGCTGGGCGCAGGTGTGGCGGGCCAAGGGCCGCGACGAGGAGATCATCCGGCGGCTCGCGGTCGACCCGCATTCCCCGGACGAGGTCCGCTGCAACGCGGTGGTGCGGAACGTGGACGAGTTCTACACGGCGTTCGGCGTGCAGGAGGGCGACGGGCTGTACCTCGCGCCCGAGGAGCGCGTGCGCATCTGGTGACGCCCGCGCGCGAGGGCCTGTGGCGGCACGTCCGCCCCGGGCCCTCGCGCGTGGTGCTCCGACCGGGTGGCTCGACGGTCCCGAGGACGCCGCGCGCCTCGTCGACGAGTGGGGCCGGCCGGGTGGACGAGGCCGCCTCGACCGAGCTCGCGGCGCACGACCCGCTCCGCTGGCGGCTCAGGGACAGCCAGGTGCGGACCCTGGCCGAGTCGGCGCCGCCGGTCACCGATCCCGCCCGGACGACCCCGCGGTCAGACCTGCTGCGCTGAGCCGCCGCCCCGGGAGGTCTTCGCGGCGAGGCCGACCACGTCCTCGGAGAGCACCAGCACGCCCGCACCCGGATCCGCAGGCCGGAGCCACATCGCCACCGGGTCGCCGACCGCGACCTGCACCCGCGGGCTCGTCTGCACGTCGACCGTCCACGACACCCCCGGTGCGTCCGGTGACTCGACGGTGGTCCGCAGCCGGGGCGGGTAGTCCGACACCGCGCGCGACCCGACGACGCGGCCGTCGACCCGCCGGTGCTCACGCAGCACCGCCTCCAGACGCGGCCACCACCGGTTGCGCGCGCGGAAGCCGACCCACGCGGGCCACGCCAGCACCCCGCACACCACCCCGACGCCGACCGCAGCCCCGGAGCCCGCGACGAGGCCGCCTGCCGCCCCGATGCCCGCGCCCACCAGGTACCCGGCGGGATGGCCGTGCGTGGCGAGCACCGCCAGCGCCAGGACCCCGAGGACGAGGCACGTCACCCGGACCTCGCCGCCGCCGGGCAGGTCGACCGCCGAGGTGGCCGCGAGCACGAGGGCGCCGAGCACCAGGCCGAGCACGAGGCCGAGTCCCCACCTCCCGGCGCGCGGCCGGGACGCCTCGACGGCAGCGGCCGGGAACGCGTGCGTGTCCGCCCACGTCGGGACGACCGCCAGGACCACCGGGGCCCGCCGGACGACCCGGGGCCCCTCGGGCGCTGCGTCGCTCATGGGGTCCGTCCTGTCGGACGGCGCGTCCGCGCGGGACCGGTCACGGCAGCGTCGTCAGCGCCGCCGTCGCCACCCGGAACCCGGCCCCGGTCTCGTCGATGACGCAGGACATGCCGTTCGACCCGCTCGTGCAGGTGTACGGGCCCACCGTCTGCGTCTGCCCGTACTCCAGCACCGGGGTGTCCGCCGAGGCCGGCGCCGGCGCCGGGCCCTCGACGCAGGGCGTCGTGACGCCGTCCGCCTCGTTGAGCACGACGGTGTGCCCGGTCGTGCCGGTGCACCCCTCGGACGCGGGCACCTGGTACTGGATGTTCGCGATCGTGCAGGTCACGCCGTCGGGCGACATGGTGCACGCGATGTTGCCGGTCGGGGAGGCGAACGACGTCGCGACGTCGCTGGTCGCGCCGGACGTGGCGCCCTCGGTGGCGGCGCCGGACGCGCCCTGCGAGGCGGGGGCCGAGGGGCTCGCGGTCGCGCCGCCGTCGTCGGAGCCGCCGCCGAGCACGACGATCGCCGCGACGACCAGGACGAGGACCAGCACGACGTCGACGGCCAGGAAGATCTTGACGCCGCGGCTCAGGTTCGCGAGGGCTGCCATCTGCTACCTCCGGGGGTGGGGCGGGTGCGGGCGCGGCCCGGGGGGCGGGCGCGCGGCCGGCGCTCAGTCGAAGACGGGGCCCTTGGTGCGGGTGCGCTTGAGCTCGTAGAAGCCGGGGACGCCGGTGATCAGCACGAAGCCGTCCCACAGCCGGCCGGCCTCCTCGCCCTTCGGTGCCGGCGTCATCACCGGGCCGAAGAACGCGGTGCCGTTGACCGCCACGACCGGGGTGCCGACCTCGTCGCCGACCAGCGCGATGGCCTCGGCGTGCGAGGCGCGCAGCTGCTCGTCGAACTCGTCGGTGTCGCCGTACGCCCGCAGGGACTGCGGCAGGCCGACCTCGTCGAGCGACTCCCGGATGATCGCCCAGGTGTCCTTCCGGCCGCCCGGGTGCCGGCGGGTGCCGAGCGCGTCGTACAGCGGCTTGAGGTGCTCCGCGCCGTACAGCTCCTTGGCGGCGGTCAGCACGCGCACGGCCGCCCAGGAGTCGTCCATCAGCTCGCGGTACTCGTCGGGCAGGTCCCGGCCCTCGTTGAGCACGGACAGGCTCATCACGTGCCAGCGCACGTCCACGTCGCGGACCCGCTGCACCTCGGTCATCCAGCGCGACGTCATCCACGCCCAGGGGCACGCGGGGTCGAACCAGAAGTCGGCGGTGTCGCGGTCGGGCGCGGTCGTGTCGGTCACTGGGAGGGCTCCTCGGGCTGTCGACGTCGGGGTGCGTGCGCGCGGACGCGGGCGCCCTCGGCTCGACGGCACCGTCCGCCATCATGCCCCGGAACCGGGGGGCCGTGTCACGTGGGGGCGGCGCCGGGGGCCGGCACCTCGGACGCACGCACCCGCCGGTTGGTGGAATGATGCGGCGACGGTCAGCCAGCCTGACCACCGCAGACCTGCGACCGACGTTCCACGAGGAGACCCCGCGTGCCCGCAGAGAACCTGACCCGCGACGAGGCCCGCACCCGGGCCGCCCTGGTCGACGTCCAGTCCTACGACGTGGCGCTCGACCTGACGACGGGGCCGGTGACGTTCACCTCGACGACGACCGTCCGGTTCACGGCCCGGGAGGCCGGCGCCGGCACGTTCCTCGACCTCATCGCCCCGGCCGTGCACCGCGTCGTGCTCAACGGGACCGAGCTCGACCCGGCCGAGGTCGTCGCCGACTCCCGCATCCGGCTCGACGGCCTCGCCGAGCAGAACGAGGTCGTCGTCGTCGCCGACGCGGCCTACATGAACACCGGCGAGGGCCTGCACCGGTTCGTCGACCCGGTCGACGACGAGGTGTACCTGTACTCGCAGTTCGAGGTCGCCGACTCCCGGCGCGTGTTCGCCGTCTTCGAGCAGCCCGACCTCAAGGCGACCTTCGCGTTCACCGTGACGGCGCCCGCGCACTGGGTGGTCGTGTCGAACTCCCCCGCCGTCGGCGAGCCCGTCCCGGTCGAGGGCGGCACCAACCGCAACGGCGGCCGCGACGAGGGCACCGCCACCTGGACGTTCGAGCCCACGCCGCGCATCGCGTCCTACATCACCGCCGTCGTGGCGGGCCCGTACCACCACGAGCACGGCGAGCTCACGTCCCGGGACGGCCGCACGATCCCGCTCGGCGTCTACTGCCGCGGCTCGCTCGCGCAGCACCTCGACACCGACAACATCCTCGACATCACGCGGGCCGGCTTCGCGTTCTACGAGGAGCAGTTCGACTTCCCGTACCCGTTCGCCAAGTACGACCAGCTGTTCGTGCCGGAGTTCAACGCGGGCGCGATGGAGAACGCCGGCGCGGTCACGTTCCTCGAGTCGTACGTGTTCCGGTCCAAGGTGCCGGAGGCCACGGTCGAGCGCCGCGCGGTGACGATCCTGCACGAGCTCGCGCACATGTGGTTCGGCGACCTGGTCACCATGCGCTGGTGGGACGACCTGTGGCTGAACGAGTCGTTCGCCGAGTACGCGTCCACCCTGGCGACCGCCGAGGCGACCCGCTGGACGACGGCCTGGACCACGTTCTCGTCGCTGGAGAAGGGCTGGGCCTACCGCCAGGACCAGCTGCCCTCCACGCATCCGATCGCCGCGGACATCCGCGACCTGGAGGACGTCGAGGTCAACTTCGACGGCATCACCTACGCCAAGGGCGCGAGCGTGCTCAAGCAGCTCGTCGCCTGGGTCGGCCAGGAGCAGTTCTTCGCGGGCGTCCGGCGCTACTTCGCGAAGCACGCGTGGGGCAACACCGAGCTGCGCGACCTGCTGACCGAGCTCGAGGCCACCTCCGGCCGCGACCTGTCCGCCTGGTCGGCGCTGTGGCTGGAGCAGTCCGGCGTGACCCTGCTGCGCCCGGAGATCGCCTCCGAGGTCGGCGAGGACGGCGTCGAGCGGATCACCGCGCTGGCCGTGCGCCAGGAGGTGCCCGCCACGCACCCCGTGCAGCGCCCGCACCGCCTGGTGGTGGGCGGCTACGACGTGGTCGCGGACGACGCCGGCGAGACGCGCCTGGAGCGCACGGTCCGCGTGGAGCTCGACGTCGACGGCGAGCGCACCGAGGTGCCCGAGCTCGTCGGCGCGAAGCGCCCCGACCTGCTGCTGCTGAACGACGAGGACCTGGCCTACGCGAAGGTCCGGCTCGACGAGCGGTCGCTCGCCACCGCGATCGCGCACCTCGGCCACTTCACCCAGTCGCTCCCCCGCACGCTCGTCTGGGCGGCGGTCTGGGACGCGACCCGCGACGGCGAGACCCCGGCGCGCGACTACGTCGACCTGCTGCTCGGCAACATCGCGCACGAGACGGACTCCTCCGTCGTCCTCGTGCTGCTGCGCCAGCTGCACACGGCGCTCGACCTGTACGTGGCGTCCGAGCACCGCCCGGCCACCGAGGTCGCCGCGGCGGACGCGCTGTGGACGCTCGCGACGGACGCCGAGGGCGGCAGCGACACCCAGCTGCAGCTCGTCAAGGCGTTCGCCGCCCGGGCGTCGACCACCGAGCAGCTCGACGCCGTGGCGGCGCTGCTGGACGGCGGCACCCGCCTGGACGGCCTGTCGATCGACACCGACCTGCGCTGGGAGCTGCTGACCTCGCTGGTCGCGGGCGACCGCGCCGGCGAGGCCGAGATCGACGCCCAGCTCGAGGCGGACCCGACCGCGACCGGCCAGCGCGCCGCCGCGGCCGCCCGCGCCGCGCTGCCGACCCCCGGGGCGAAGGCCGCCGCCTGGGCCGCGGTCGTCGAGTCCGACGCGCTGCCGAACGCCCTGCAGGCCGCGACGATCGGCGGGTTCGGCCGCGTGCACGACCGCGCGCTGCTCCGCCCGTTCGTGGCGCCGTACTTCGAGGTCCTCGAGCGGGTCTGGGCCGAGAAGACGAACGAGATGGCGCAGAACATCGTGACCGGCCTGTACCCGACCGAGCTGGCGGACGACGCCGGCGAGGGCGCGGTCGACGTGGCCGGGGCGACCGACGCGTGGCTCGCCGCGCACCCCGACGCCGCGCCGGCCCTGCGCCGGCTGGTGGTCGAGGCCCGCGACGGCGTGCGCCGGCTGCTGGCGGCCCAGGCGGCCGACCGGCACTACCACGAGGCCTGAGCCGCACCCCGGCCCGGCCCGACGCGCCCGGCGCCCCCTCCCCGCTCGCGGGGGGGCGGGAGCCGGGCGCGTCGTCGTCCCCGGGAGGCGCGGGGCGGGCGCGGGGCGGGCGCGGGGCGGGCGCGGGGCGGGCGAGATCGGTGATTCCGC
>NZ_DASQCJ010000239.1:0-1925 GCF_035634735.1 Cellulomonas sp. | reverse complement strand
GACGCGGCGCCGTTCGTCGAGGCGTGGCGGGAGGCGGACGCGGCGATCAGGGCGTCGGGCCGCGGCGGGGTCACCGGGCTGCCGACGTCGAACCACGACTTCACCCGGCTGGTCGCGGGCGACCGGGACGCCGAGCAGGCGCGCGCCGCGCTGGTGCTCGCGCTGACCTGGCCGTCGATGCCGTCCGTCTACTACGGCGACGAGATCGGGATGCGCTACCTGCCGGACGCGCCGACGACCGAGGGCTCCCGGCTCGGCCCGCGGTACGACCGCGCCGGGTCGCGGACGCCGATGCCCTGGGGCGGGCTGACCGCCGACGGGTTCGGCCCGGGCGCGCCGCACGACTCGCGGTACCTGCCGCAGGACACCGCGCCCGGCGCGCCGACCGTCGCCGGGGCGGTCGCCGACCCCGGGTCGCTGCTGCACCACGCGCGGGAGCTGATCGCGCTGCGGCACGCCGACCGGCGGCTCGACGTCGGCGCGCCCGTGCGCGTGCTGTCGACCGGGTACCCGTTCGCGTACCTGCGCGGCGGGACGCTCGCCGTGCTGCTCAACCCGGGGCGGGCGCCGGTCTCGGCCGACCTCCCCGGGGCCGGGTGCGCGGCGGTCGTGCTGGCGCGCGGGTGCCGGGCCGAGGACGACGCCGTGCACCTCGCCGGGCACGGGTACGCCGTGCTGGACCTGGCCGAACGACCTCCCGACCACCCGACCGGAAGGACCCTCGCATGACCCTGCGCACCACCCCGCCCCCCGCCACCGTCCCCGCGCCCGACGGCTTCCTCTGGGGGGCCGCGACCGCGGGCCACCAGGTCGAGGGCGGCAACACGGCCTCGAGCAACTGGCTGCTCGAGCACGAGCCCGGCACGCACGTCGAGGAGGTGTCCGGCGACGCCTGCGACTCGTACCACCGGTACCCCGAGGACATCCGGCTGCTCGCCGACGCCGGGCTGACGGCCTACCGGTTCTCGCTGGAGTGGGCCCGGATCGAGCCCGCCCGCGGCGAGGTGTCCCGCGCCCAGCTCGACCACTACCGCCGGGTGGTCGACGCCTGCCGGGACCGCGGCGTCGAGCCCGTCGTCACCCTGCAGCACTTCACCGTCCCGGCCTGGCAGCACCGCGAGGGCGGCTGGTACGCCCCGGACGTCGTCGACCGGTTCCGCCGGTACACCGAGGCCGCCGCGACGGTCCTCGACGACGTGCGCTGGGTGGTCACGATCAACGAGCCGAACATGATGGTCAACCAGGCCGAGGCGCGGATCGACACGGAGGTCGGCGTCAACTGGCCGGGGCCGTCGCCCCACGCGTCCCGGGTCATCGCGGCCGCGCACCGCGCCGCCGTCGAGGTGCTGCGCGGGCTCGGGCACGTGCGGTCGGGCTGGTCCGTGGCGAACCAGGACTACCAGGCGCTGCCCGGGGCCGAGGAGGCCCGGGACGCGTGGGCCTACTGGCGGGAGGACTTCTTCCTGGAGCAGTCCCGGGGCGACGACTTCGTCGGCGTGCAGGCCTACCTCCGCACGATCATCGGCCCGGACGGCCCGGTCGAGCACCCCGCGGACGCGGAGCGGACGCTCACGGGCTGGGAGTACTACCCGGCGGCGCTGGGGCACGCGCTGCGGCACACCCGCGACGTCACCGGCGGGGTGCCGATGCTGGTCACCGAGAACGGCATCGCCACCGCCGACGACGAGCGGCGGATCGCGTACAGCACCGGGGCGCTCGCGGGCCTGGCGGCGGCCGTCGAGGACGGGTGCGACGTGCGGGGCTACCTGCACTGGTCGCTGCTCGACAACTACGAGTGGGGGTCGTACCGGCCGACGTTCGGGCTGGTCGCCGTCGACCGGGCGACGTTCGCCCGCACCCCGAAGCCGAGCCTGGCGTGGCTCGGGGGGCTCGCGCGGGCGGGCGTGCTGCCGGCACCGGAGCGG
>NZ_DASQCJ010000238.1:0-14190 GCF_035634735.1 Cellulomonas sp. | reverse complement strand
GACCCGGTGCCCGGGCTGTTCTGGGTGTGCGTGGCCGTGGTGATCGCGTGCGGGGTGGTCGTCGCGGTCAGCGAGTACCGCCGCGTGCGGCGCGACCCGCGGCTGCCGGAGTACCGCGGGGAGCGGCCGCCGACCTGAGCGACCAGCATCCAGCGGGGCGGGCCGCAGCGCGAGCGCCCGGCTAGGGGATCTCGGGATGCGCCGCGAGGTACGCCTCCGCGACGGGGACGACGGCGCGCATGTGCGCGAGCCGCGCCTCGAGCTCGTCGCGGAACATCGCGAGCACCGTCGCCTGCGCGGCGGCCAGCGCGTCGGCCATCCGTGGCACGAAGTCGACCTCGGTCTTGCACCGGACGTCCGTCACGGCGAGCGCCACGCTGTCGCGGTCCCACCGGCTGGTCGACGCCCCCGCGACGGCGTAGCCGCTGTCGCCGCCGGCGGGCAACTGGCGGTCGCGGTCCAGGGCGACGGGGGCGACCTCGTCGGCGGGGGCGGCCGGACCGGGCGCGGCGGGCGGCGCGTGCCCGGCGGCCTCGAACCTCTCACGCAGGAAGTCCACGCCGTCCGCGCTGCTCATCGTGGTCACACCGGAGAAGACGCAACGGCGCGCGGATCGGTTGCGTCGGGGCCCGGTCCCGCTGCGGGATGATCGCGGGGTGCCCGGCGACCTCCTCCTGCGGATCCACAGCCCCGAGTTCCGGGCGATGTCCGCGCGCGTGCTGCGCGCGACCGAGCTGACGTCCCGGCTGAACGTCCTGCCGTTCGACGACGAGGGAGGGCGCGCCGCGCTGCTGGCGCAGATCCTCGGCCGGCCGGTGCCGGACGGCGTGACCATCTACCCGCCGTTCTTCACCGACCACGGCCTGAACCTGGACCTCGGCGAGCGGGTGTTCGTCAACCAGAACTGCACGTTCCTCGACTACGCCGGCATCCGGCTCGGGCCGCGGGTCATGGTCGCGCCGCGGGTCACCTTCGTGACGGTCGGGCACCCCGTCGACACCGACGACCGGCGGGTGTGGCTCACCGGCGGCCCGATCGACGTCGGGGAGAACGCCTGGATCGGCGCGGGGGCGACCACCCTGCCCGGGGTGACGATCGGGCGGGACGCGGTCATCGCGGCGGGCGCGGTCGTCGCGGAGGACGTGCCGGAGCGCAGCCTGGTCGCCGGCGGCAAGGCGGTCGTGCGCCGGACCTGGTGAGCCGGTCCGGCGGTCAGGAGGCGATGCGCGCGCCGCCGCCCGCGAGCGCCGGCTCCTCGGTGCGCCGGAGCTCGGCCCACACCGCGTCGAGCGACAGCCCGAGCACCTCGGCGACCGCCGCGACCGTCGGGAACGCCGGCGTCGCGACCCGGCCGGACTCGATCTTGCGGAGCGTCTCGGGGGAGACCCCGGCGTCCAGCGCGACGGCGAGCACCGTCCGCTCGCCGCGGGCCCGGCGCAGCAGCGCGCCGAGCCGGCGGCCGCGCGCGACGTCGTCGGGGGTGAGCGGGAGCCTGACCATGCCCGGGATTCTAGTACCGGGATAGTATGAACGGGATAGTTATCCGCAGGATGCTGGAAGGCCGCACGATGATCGAGATCCTCAACCCCGCCGAGCTGGACCGGGCCCGCGCGACCGGCGCCCTGGTCGCGTCCATCCTGCGCACGATGCAGGAGCGCAGCACGGTCGGGACCAACCTGCTGGAGATCGACGCGTGGACGGAGGCGATGATCGCCGACGCCGGCGCGGAGTCCTGCTACGTGGACTACGCCCCGTCCTTCGGGCGCGGGCCGTTCGGCCACTACATCTGCACCTCGGTCAACGACGCGGTGCTGCACGGCAAGCCGCGCGACTACGCGCTCGCCGACGGCGACCTGCTGACCCTGGACCTCGCGGTCTCGCTCGACGGGATCGTCGCCGACTCCGCCGTCAGCTTCGTCGTCGGCAGGACGCAGCCGGCCGAGAGCCTGGCGCTGATCGACGCCACCGAGCGCGCCCTGGCCGCCGGGATCGCGGCCGCCGGGCCGGGCGCGCGGATCGGCGACCTGTCGCACGCGATCGGCACCGTCCTCACCGCCGCCGGGTACACGGTGAACACCGAGTTCGGCGGGCACGGCGTGGGGTCGACGATGCACCAGGACCCGCACATCGCGAACACCGGTCGGGCGGGCCGCGGCTACACCCTGCGACCGGGGCTGCTGCTGGCGATCGAGCCGTGGGTCATGGCCGACACCGACGAGCTGGTCACGGACGCCGACGGGTGGACGCTGCGCAGCGCGACCGGCGCGCGGACGGCGCACAGCGAGCACACCGTCGCGATCACCGAGGACGGGGCCGAGGTCCTCACGCTGCGCTGACCCGGGCGCGGCGGCCGGGTGCACGTCCTGTGCGCGTTCGCGGTGCGTCGTGCGGAACGGCGGCGTCCGGCGTCCGCGCCCCCTAGCGTCCGGCGCATGGGGATCCTGGTCGAGCCCGATCCGGGGCGGGCGGCGGACCCGGGCCGCGCGCGGGTGCTGCACCGCTGGTCCCGGGTGCTGCGCTGGACGGCGGCGACGGCGTTCGCGCTCCCGCTGCTGGTCGCCCGGTGGGCGGGGTCGGTCGAGGAGCCGGTCGTCATCGGGCGGGTCGTCGCCGCCCCGGAGGTCGTCGGTCCCGTGCTCGCGCTGCTCGGGACGGCCCTCGCCCTCGGCGGCGCAGCGGCCGGCCTGGCCGCCCGGGACGCGGGAGCCGCGCCCGGCAGCCGCCGCCGGCTCGTGCGGTGGCCCGTCAACGCGGGCAAGGCCGCGCTGCTCGTGGCGGGGTGGGTCGGCGCCGGCGTCGCGGTCCTGCTCGGCATGGCGGCGGGGGACGCGCGGGTGCTCGAGCCGGCCAGCCCCGGCGGGTGCCGCGTGGTCGCGGTCGAGCACCCGTACGACGGTGTCACGCTCCACCTCGTCCCCGCCGGGTCGTTCCGCGCCCGCCCCGGGGTCGCGGTCGCGGCGGCGGGCCACGCGCCCGTCTCCCTGGGCACGCACGCGCTCACCTGGGACGGCGAGGTGGGGGAGGTGGAGCTGCGCGGCGTCCTGCCGTACCCGGCGGACGCCGAGCCCGCGCGAGCCGAGGTCGACTGCACCGCGCCCAGGAGCGGCTGAGATGCGCCGGGAGGACGCCCCGCAGGCCGTCGCCCTGCGAATTCGAAACACCTATGATGGCCGCATGACCGACGCCGCGCCGCCGACCCTGGACCCCGTCGAGCTGGGCGCGTACTTCGCGCTGATCGAGGTCAGCAGCCTGCTCCGGCACACCGTCGAGCAGCAGCTGCAGGAGGCCGGGGGGCTGAGCTACGTCCAGTTCCAGCTCCTGGCCACGCTGGGCGACGCCCCGGAGGGCAGCCGGCGGATGACCGACCTCGCCGACGGCGTGGTCTACAGCCGCAGCGGCCTCACCTACCAGGCGGGCCTGCTCGAGAAGGCCGGGCTGGTGACGCGCGCGCCGTCGCCGGACGACGAGCGCGGGGTGACGGTGACGATCACGGCGGCGGGGCGCGACGTGCTCGCCCGGGTGTTCCCGGGGCACATCGGCGTGGTCCGGGACCTGCTCGTCGACCCGCTGGACCGGTCGGACGTCGAGTCCCTCGCGCGGGTGCTCGGCACGGTGCGGGACCACCTGCGCGCGAACCCGCCACGGTCGGCGGCGCCGCGCCGGAAGGCGCGGGGCGCGCGGACGTGACGCACGGTGGGGGCGCCGGGGAGCACCCCGGCGCCCCCGCCCGCGCGGGTCAGGCCGCGGCGGTCGGGTAGTCGGTGTACCCCTCGGCGCCGGCCGCGTAGAACGTGGCGGGGTCCGGGGCGTTCTCGCCGAGGTCCCGCGCCCAGCGCGCCACCAGGTCCGGGTTCGCGAGCGCCGCGCGCCCGACGGCCGCGAGGTCGACGACCCCCTCCTCGACCAGGCCGACCGCCTCGTCGCGGGTCGTGTTCATGGCGAACCCGGAGTTGCCGATCAGGGGAGCGCCCGCGCGGCGCCGGATGCCCTGGACCAGGTCGCCGCGCAGGTCACGGTGCAGCACGTCGACGAACGCGAGCCCGAGCGGGGCGAGGCCGTCCGCGAGCGCCGCGTAGGTCGCCGCGGTCACCTCGGGGTCGGTCTCGACGGCGCCCTGGATGTCGTGCTCGGGCGACAGGCGGATGCCCGTCCGGTCGGCGCCGACCTCCGCGGCGACGGCGGTGACGACCTCGACCGCGAGCCGCGCGCGGCCCTCGGCCGTGCCGCCGTAGCCGTCGGTGCGCAGGTTGCTCGCGGGGGAGAGGAACTGGTGGATCAGGTAGCCGTTCGCGCCGTGCACCTCGACGGCGTCGAGCCCGGCGTCGACGGCCCGGCGCGCGCCGGCGACGAAGCCGCGGACGACCTCCGCGATCTCGTCGGCGTCGAGCGCGTGCGGGACCGGGTGCGCGGCCTTCCCGGCCGGGGTGCGGATCTCGCCCGGCGCCGCGACCGCGCTGGCGGACACGACCCGGGCGGCGCCGGTGACGTCCGGGTGCGCGATGCGGCCGCCGTGCATGATCTGCATCGCGATCCGGCCGCCCGCGGCGTGCACGCCGTCGGCGACCCGGGCCCAGCCCGCCGCCTGCTCGGCGGTCTCGATGCCCGGCTGGCCGGTCCAGGTGCGCCCCTCGACCACCGGGTAGGTGCCCTCGGTGAGGATGAGGCCCATGCCGGCGCGCTGGCGGTAGTGCTCGACGAGCAGGTCGCCGGGCACGGCCGCCTGGCCGGCGCGGAGCCGGGTGAGCGGGGCCATGACGACGCGGTTGGCCAGCGGGACGCGGCCGACGGTGGTGGGGTCGAAGATCTTCACGCAGGAGGGAGCGCCGCCCGGGCGCCCGCTGTTCCGTGACGTGCGCCACCGGCGTCCGAGGGCCGGACCTCCCGCGCTACTGGCCGACGCGGCCGTCGATGCACTCCCGCAGCAGGTCGGCGTGCCCGCAGTGCCGGGCGTACTCCTCGATCCGGTGGACCTGGAGCTCGCGGACCGCGATGCCGTCGGGGCCGAGTCGCTCGCCCAGGTCGGGGTGCCCGGCGACGGCCGCGTCGGTCGCGGCCTGCTCCCGGGCGAGGTCGGCGAACGCGGCCGCCACCACCTCCGGGTCGGGGACCGCGCCGAGGAAGTCCGCGTCCGCGCCGCCGTACAGGCGCGGCGGCGCGTCGCCCGGCGTGAGCCAGCCGCGCCAGTCCCGCTCGACCTCCGCCAGGTGCCGCACGAGGCCGAGCAGCGACAGCGTCGACGGCGGCACGGACCGGCGGGCGAGCTGGTCGGCGTCGAGGTCGTCGCACTTCATCAGGAGCGTCGTCCGGTACCGCCCGAGGTAGTCGACGAGCGTGGGCTGCTCGCCGTCGGGGCTGACCCCGTCGCTGTTCCGCGGGTCGTCGGCCGGGTCGACCCACATGCCGGGGTAGACGGTGGCCCGGGTCCACCGGGCGGGCTGGTCCATCGGCCCATGCTCGTCCCGGGGCGCCGCGCGGGCCAGGGAATTGCCGGCCCGCGCCGGGCTCAGGCGCCCCCGCCGAGCGCCGCCGCCCGGGACTCCACCCACGCGGCGTCGTCGAGGTACAGCGCGACGTGCCCGAGCAACCGCGCGTCGCCGTCGGCGCGGTCCCGCGTGAACCGCGCGAGCGCGCGCAGCCGGACCGGGACGACGTCGAGCACGGCGCGCGGCGCCACGCCGCCGTACGCGCGGCAGAGCAGGTCGAGCCGGCGCCGGCGCTCGGCGAGCGGGACCGGGCCCGGGTCGGCGCCCGCCGGCCCCAGCGGGACCAGCCGGTACGCGAGGTAGGCCAGGTCCCAGGCGCGCGGCCCGGGCGCCGCGGTGTCCCAGTCGATCAGCGCCACGAGCCGACCGTCCCGGAACACCATGTTGTCGGGCGAGGTGTCGCTGTGGCAGATCACCTCGGCCGGCTCGCGCGCCGGGAGCCGCCACACGGCGCCGGCGCGGTCGAACGACGTCGAGGCGTCGTGCACCCGGCGGAGGAGCGCCGCGGCGTCGGCGAGCACGTGGTCCCGCCACACCCACCCCGGCAGGGGGTACGCCGGGACGTCGCCCGGCACCAGGCCGGTGACGTCCCGGCCCCGGTCGTCGACGCCGAGCGGGGCCGGCACGCCCGGGACGCCGGCCGCGCGCAGGTGGGCGAGCAGGCGCTGGACCGTCGGCGTCCACGGGCCGGCGGCGCGGCGGACGGTGTCGCCGGACCGGACCGCGCCGCCCATGCCGCCGCCGGGGAGCGGGGCCTCCGCGGCCGGGGTGGTCTCGTGCACGCGGCGATCGTCGCGCGCCCCGGGGGCGGCTGGCCAGCGCATTCCGCGAGGCCGTCAGGCCGCCGCCGCCAGCGCCTCCTCGGCGCGCGCCGGGCTGCCGGCGGCGATCCCGCGGTCGATCGCCCGTCGCGTGGTCAGCAGGAGGACCGCCCCGGCGCCGAGCACGGCGACCTCGGTCGCGGTCAGCGCCCAGATGATCCCCGGCAGCCCGAACCAGAGGTCGCCCAGCAGCACCACCGGCACGAACAGCACGCCCTGCGTCACGGACATGACCGTCGCCGCGAGCGCCTGCCCGGTCGCCTGGAACAGCGACGTGATGAGGCCGGTGAACCCGTTGGCGATCATCGCCGTGAGCTGCGCCGCCAGGACCGTGACGCCCAGCGCGAGCACCGAGCGGTCGGTGAGGAACGCGGCGAGGACGGTGTCCCGGAACAGGAACACCACCGCCGAGAACAGGATCGCCACGCCGCCGACGGCGACCGCCGACGTGCGCAGGGCCGCGGCCAGCCGCTCCCGGTCGCCCCTGCCGTACGCGTAGGCGAGCAGCGGCAGCACGCCCAGCGTCACGCCCATCACCAGGAACTCCGGCACCTGGGCGATCCGGACGGCGACGCCCATGGCGGCGAGCGGGCCGTCGCCGTACCCGGCGGCGAGGTTGTTGAGGACGAGGGCCGTGACGACGAGGAACGCGGACTGCAGCAGCGTCCCGACGCCGACGCCCAGGACCGGCCTGAGCACCGACGGCGCCAGGGTGAACCAGCGCGGCGCCAGGCTCAGCTGCGCGCTGTTCCGGGTGAGCCACGTCGCGAAGTAGCCGACCGTCACCAGGTTCGCGAGCCCGACGGCCAGCGCGGCCCCGGCGACGCCGAGGTGCAGGCCGAGGATGAACAGCGCGTCGAACGCGACGTTGGCGATCGTCGAGGCGATCAGGCCGACCATCACCTGGCGGGCGGCGCCCTCCGCGCGGACGAGCTGCTCCAGGCACACGGCCGCGGCGAGGACGGGGACGAACGCCAGCAGGATGCCGACGAAGGTGGTCGTCGCGTGCTGCGCGGCCCGGTCCGCCCCGAGCAGCGCGACGAGCGGGTCGAGCAGGAGCAGCCCCGCGGCCCCGACGACCACGCCGACGACGGCGGTGCCCCACAGGGCGAAGGCCGACACCCGCCGGATGTCGGCCGCGCGCCCGGCGTCGTGCGCGGACGCGCCGAGCAGCCGGGACACCAGCGCCCCGCCGCCGACGCCGAACACGTTGCCGATCGCCATGACCAGCGCCAGGACGGGCGAGCCGAGGGTCACTGCCGCGAGCAGGGCGTCGTCGTGCAGCGAGCCGATGAACCCCGCGTTGATCACGTTGTCGACCGCGCCGACGATCATCGCCGCCGCCATCGGCACGCACAGGTGCACGAGGGCGCTGACGACGGGCGCGGTGGACAGGAACCAGCGGTCGGTGCCGGGGGCGTCGCCCGGGACGGCGGCCTCGGCCGGGTCGGGGGTGGTGGGGGTCGTGGTGCGCATGGCTGCTCCGTTTCAGGGCAGGGCGAAGCGCGCGGCGGGCGCCGCGTGGGTGCACGGGGTCGGGGGAGGCGCGCGAGGGCGCGGGGTGCCGCCGCGCGGACGGGCCGCGCGGTGGGGACGGGTCGGGGGGCGGTCAGTCCCGGGTCGGGCGTGGGAGCGCGGCCGTGACCTTCTGGAGCAGGGCGTGCAGGCTGTCGCGCTCGGCCGGGTCGAGCGGCGCGAGGATCGTGTCGTCGGCCGCCGCCACCGCGGACGCGAAGCCCGCGACGAGCTCGGCGCCCTCCGGCGTGGCGTGGACGCGCTTGCTGCGCTCGTCGCCCGGCTCGGTGCGGCGCTCGACCAGGCCGCGGGCCTCGAGGCCCTTGAGCAGGCTCGACACGCTCGCGGCGCTGGTCCGGGTGATCGCGGCGATCTCCCGCTGGATCGTCCCGGGGTGCTGCGCCAGGTAGCCGAGCACGAAGGCCTGCTCGTGGCTGAGGCCGCGGCTGCGGACCCAGTCCTCGCCGGCCCTGCGCTGCGCCCAGCCGATCCAGCGGACCAGGTCGAGGGTCGTGGTGAGCTCGGGCGCGTCCATGTCGAGAACCTAAGCGTTAGGACTCTAACTGTCAATCCTCGAAGTGCTGCGCGCGAGACGGTCGCGCCTACGCTGCGGAGCATGCCGGGTCCCGGGCACTTCGACGCCCACGCCGACGCGTACGACCGCGGGCGGCCGCCGTACCCGCCGGCGCTCTGGGCGCGGCTGCGCGACCTCCGGCTGCTGCGTCCCGGCGTGCGCGTGCTCGAGCTGGGCGCCGGGACGGGCCAGGCGACGGGGCCGATGGTCGAGGCCGGCGCGTCGGTGGTGGCGGTCGAGCCGGGGGAGCGGCTCGCGGCCCGGCTGCGCGGGCGGTGGCCGCAGGTCCGGGTGGCGGTCGGGAACGCCGAGGAGGTCGACCTGGAGCCGGGCGCGTTCGACCTGGCGGTCGCCGCCACCGCCGTGCACTGGTTCGACCTCGGCACCGTCCTGCCCCGGGTGCACCGGGCGCTCGCGCCGGACGGGCACCTGGCGGTGTGGCGCACCGGCTACGGCGACCCGGACGCGCCGGTGACGCCGTTCCGCGAGCGGGTCGGCGCGATCGTCGCGGCCCGGCGGGCGCCCGCGCCCCGGCCGGGGCCGGGGGAGCTCGACGACGCGGCGTGGGCGGAGCGGCTGGCGGGCGGCGGGCTGTTCCGCGTCGTGCACCGGGACCGGTTCCGGTGGGCGGTCGACCTGGACGCCGACCGGGTGCGGGACCTGTTCACCACGTTCAGCGACTGGACGCCGGAGGAGGCGGACGCCGCCGCCCGGGCCGCGGCCGACCTGGGCGGGACCGTGCGGGAGCGCTACGTGACCCCGCTGGTGGTGCTGCGCCGGGTCGCGTGACCGGCGCGCGAGGCGGGGTCGCCTCGAGCTGCCCACGCCGCCCCGCCGGTCAGGCCAGGTCGCGCGACGACATCGCCCGGTCGGCCGCGATCCGGAGCACGACCCGCTCGACGGCGGGGTTCGGCGGGCGGTAACGCTGCTCGTAGCGGCGCAGCGCCTCGGCGATCTCCGCGGGCTCGTCGGCGACCTCGACGGTGCCCTCCAGCGTGAGCCAGCGGCGGCCGTCGACCTGGCACAGTGCCGCGCGGCCCGGCGCGCCGTCGACGCGCCGGCGGGCGTTCACCGCCTTCTGGGTCGTCGGCTTCGTGGTCACGCGCGCGACCCCGGCCACCTCGTCCCAGGTGAACGCGACGGGCACGACGTGCGGGGTCCCGTCGGCCCGCAGGGTGGTGAGCGTCGCGAGGTGGCGCTCGGTGACGAACGCGAGCCGGGGGGCGGAGAGGCGGAGCACGCGGGGAAGCGTACGGGTGGCCGGGCGGCGGCGCGCCCCGGCGACGACGCCCCCGCCTGGTCCGCTACCCGAGGGCGACGCGGTCGTGCGGCTCGGCCGCGTACCGGCGCCCGGGGTACCGCAGGCCGCGGAAGTACAGGGTGGTGTGCGCGACGATCTGCTCGCCGGAGATCCGGACGCCGTCGTCCTGGGCGTCGGTGGTGGTGTGCGCGTCGCTGACCAGCGTCACGTCGAACCCGCGGACGGCCGCCGACTGCGTGGTCGTGCGGATGCAGTAGTCGCTCTGCGCCCCGGCGACGACGAGCCGGGTCGCGCCCAGGCCCGCGAGGACGTCGCCGACGTCGGTCCCGGCGAACGAGTCCCGGTACTCCTTGCCGACCAGCGGCTCGTCGGCGCGGCGGGCGAGCGGCGGGGCCAGCTGCCAGTCGGGGGAGCCGACCGCGAACCCGCCGTGGTCCTGCACCCACACCACCGGGACGCCCTCGGCTCGCGCGCGGTCCACGAGGGTCGCCGTGCGGGCGACGACGCCGTCGGCGTCCACGCAGCCGTCCAGGACGCCGGCCTGCAGGTCGATGACGAGGAGGGCGGTGCGCGCGGTCACCCCGGCATGCTGCCAGAGCCCGGCCGCGCCGGGCCACCGGCCTACCGCCCGAGCCGCTCCGACCCCTCGGACAGGTCCGCGCTGCGCTCGGGCCGCGGCACGCACAGCTCGAGGGCCCGCGGCCGGACCGTCACGGTGAGCGAGCGCCCCGGGTCGATGACGTCTCCGTCGACCTGCCGCCGCTCCTCGCGGTCGCTCACCACCCGGATCCGCTCGGCCCGCAGGACGTCCAGGTGCGCGACGCGGTGCGGGTGCCGCAGGACCCCCCAGGCCGTCTGGATCCAGTGGCCGATCGTGCGCGGGGCGAGGACGGCGACGTCCATCTGCCCGTTGTCGGGCTCGGCGTCGGCGAGCAGCCGCACCCCGCCCTGCAGGCGCCCGACGTTGCCGATCAGGACCGAGCGCGCGCGCCGCCGCACCGGCGGGCGGTCGTCGAGGTGGATCTCCAGGTGCATGCTGCGGTCGCGCAGGTGCTTCAGCGCCGACACCACGTAGGCGACCGGCCCGGCCTTCGCCTTGAGCGCGGTGGAGGCGTCGTCCAGCAGCGCGGCGTCGAACCCCATGCCCGCCATCACCGCGAACGTGCGGCCGTCGGCCTCGCCGACGTCGATGCGGCGCCGGCCGTGCTCGGTGGCGATCTGCACGGCCGCGGCCGGGTCGTCCGGCACGCCGAGGTTCGCGGCGAGCAGGTTGCCGGTCCCGGCGGGGAGCACCGCGAGGGCGACGTCCGTGCCCGCCAGGCCCTCGACGCAGGACCGCACCGTGCCGTCGCCGCCGCAGGCGAACACCACCTGCATGCCGTCCTCGACCGCCCGGCGCGCCTGCCCCGCACCCGGGTCCTCCGCGGTGGTCTCGACCCACTCGGGCAGCGGCCACCCGGCCTCGCTCAGCGCCGCCTCGACCGCGGCCCGCCGCTCCGCCAGGCCGTCGACCCGCACGGGGTTGTAGATCACCACCGAGCGCAGCGGGCCGGCGTCGCGCGCGAGCGAGGCGTCGGCGGGGCGGCGGTCGTCGGCGGTCGCGTCGGGCGTCGCGTCGGCGGGGCCGGTCGGGGTCATGGGGCTCGTCCTCCGGTGCAGCGGCGGGGCGCGGGGTGCCCGCGCGGTCACGACCCGCAGTGGAACACGCCGCGGGACGTCCGGCGCGTCGAGCGGCCCGCTCAGCCCAGGGCCGCGAGCAGGCCGGCCTCCTCGTCGGGGGTGAGCCCCGCGCGGCGCGGCCGGCCGACGCCGCGCGCCACCTCGTCGCGCAGCACGCGCCCGACCACCTCGGCCAGGTCCGGGTCCCGGCCGCCGGCCGCGCGGTACCGGGCGCCCGACCGCCGCGCGAACCCGGAGGCCGACGCGGGGAGCCACAGGGGGAGCGAGCGCGGGCCCGCCCAGTACCGGACGTCGTGCGAAGTCAGCCAGTCGTCCTCCGCGGGCACGAGCGCGCCGGTGAACCCGGTCGCCGCGCGCACGGCGTCGACGAGCTCCGCGAACGGCCGGCTCGACCCCACGGCGTTCACCGGTCCGGTCGCGCCGTCCTCGCCCGCGCGCACGAGCCACGCGGCGAGGTCGTCGACGTCGACGACCTGCACCCGCCGGCCGGCGCTGGTCGGCACCAGCACGCGGCCGCCGCGCAGCAGGCGGGCGGCCCAGTACCCGAACCGGTCCGACGGATCGCCGGGCCCGACGACCAGCCCGGGCCGCGCGACGAGCAGCCGGTCGGCCAGCCGCGCCGCCGCTGCCCGCTCCGCCGCCACCTTCGCGTCGGGGTACTCCGTCAGGTCCCGGGGCTCGACGAGGTCGGCCGACTCGTCCGCGTCCGGCTCGTCGTCCCGGCGGTACACCGACACCGTCGACACCAGGGTCCAGTGCCGCGCGCGGTCGGCGAGCGCGTCCAGGGCGCCGGTGACGAGCGCGGGCTCGTACGCCACCTCGACGACCTCGTCCCACTCGCCGGCGAGCGCGTCGTAGGCGCCGGGGCGGCACCGGTCGGCCCGGACCAGCCGGGCGCCCGCGGGCGCGGCGCCGGACGTGCCCCGGGCGAGGCAGGTCACCTCGGCGCCGCGCGCCACGGCCTCGCGCGCGACCGCGCGCCCGAGCCACGCCGTGCCGCCGAGGACCAGGACCCGTCGCATCGGCCCAGTCAACACGCGGCGCTCGTCAGGCCGCCAGGTGGAACGTCCGCGCGAACCGGTCGAGCAGGTCGCCCGGTCCGCGCAGCACCTCGACCACCCCGGCCGCGATCGCGCCGGCCGGGTCGAGCTCGCCCGAGATGAGCCGCCGGATGCCGGGCCCGGCCGCGAACGCGAGGTCCGCGGCCTCGGCGCCGCCGCCCCGCGCCACCGCCAGTGCCGGCCCGTCGACCCGCACCAGCAGGTCGGCGGGCCCGACGCGGGCGGCGTACGCGGTCGGCGGGAGGCCCGCGGCGACGTCCGGGCGGAACGCGGTCCGCAGCGCCACCGCCATCGAGTCGGGCGTGACGACCTGCCCCTCCCGGGGGTCGCCCATCGCCTTGAACCCCCACGCCCCGAGCGCGAGCACGACGGGCTCCAGCTCGCGCCCGTACGGCGTGAGCTCGTAGACGATCACCCGGGAGCGTGGCGCCCGCCGGATCACGCCGGCCTCCTGCAGCTCCTTGAGCCGCGCCGCCAGCACGTTGCTCGGGATGCGGGGGAGTCCCGCGGCGAGCTCGCCGTAGCGGCGCGGCCCGACGAGCAGGTCGCGCACGATCAGCAGCGCCCAGCGCTCGCCCACGAGCTCCAGCCCGCGGGTGACGCCGCAGTACTGCCCGTAGTCGCGCGCGGCCACCGGTCTCAGGCCTGCTGGTCGGCGACGGCCGCGGGGCCGTTCGCGGCGGCGACCGGGTCCATCCAGCCGAACTCGAGCAGGTTGCCGTCCGGGTCGGCGATCTGCCGCTGGTACATGAAGCCGTAGTCGGCGGCGGGTCGCTCCTCGACGCCGCCCGCACCCACGCCCCGGTCGATCGTGTCGTCCACCGCCTCGCGGCTGTCGAGGAAGATCGCCGTGGTCGCCGAGACGGTCGTCGACGGGTCGCCGATCGGGCGGTCGCTGAAGGTCTGGAAGTAGTCCCGGGTCACGAGCATGACGTAGCCGTGGTCCTCCTCGACGACGACGCACGCGGCGTTGTGGTCGGTGAACAGCGGGTTGATCGTGAACCCGACCGCCTCGTAGAACGCCTTCGCGCGCTCGAGGTCGGTCACCGGCAGGTTGACGAAGATCGCGGACATGGTGCTCTCCCTCGGACGCGGCTGACTGTGACGCAGACCACACTTGCAAAAAGCAAGTGCGGCGTCAAGACCCCGCGGGACCTCGCCCCGCTCAGGCCTCCGCGACGCCGACGAGCACGTGGTGCGGGTGCAGCCGGCCCCGGTCCAGCCGCGCGGCAGTGACCGCCAGCCCCGCCGCCCGCAGGGTCGCGGCCGTCTCCGCGGGGTCGAGGAAGGTGAAGGCCGAGGACCCCGCCGTGATCCGCAGCACGCGGACGGACAGCGTCTCCTGGAACGCGTTCCAGCGAGCCTTCCACCGGGGCGTGGCCGCCATCTCCTTCACCACCAGCCGACCCCCGGGGGCGAGCGCCGCGGCCGCCGCGGTGAGCACCCGGCGCTGCTGGTCGGCGGGGAGCAGATACAGCACGTCGACGACGACGACCGCGTCCCACGGGCCCGCGGGCACGTCGCCGTCGGGGGAGGCGCAGAGCCGTACGTTCGGCAGGCCGGCGGTGGCGGCGGCCCCCACGGCGACCTTGTCCGCGTCGATGTCGACCCCCACGACGGACCGCCCGGGCGCGTCGAGCGCGGCGTAGGCGGCGAACAGCCCGTGCCCGCAGCCGATCTCGAGGACCCGCCCCGCGGCGGGCAGGGTGCGCACCAGCCGCCGGAACGGGGCGCTCCACCACCGCACGTGCACGTGCACCCGGTCGGCCAGGGGCGCCCGCCGGTACAGCGCCAG
>NZ_DASQCJ010000237.1:0-4995 GCF_035634735.1 Cellulomonas sp. | reverse complement strand
GCTGGTCAGCGGCAGCCACTCGGCCTCGCGGAGCAGCCCGGTCGGGTGCGCGGCGACGCCCGCGTACCGGAGGCCGGCGGTGCTGAACCACGCGCAGTGCAGGTCGCCGGACACCAGGATCACCGGCGCGTCGCCGACCGCGGCGTCGAGGAGGTCCGCCGTCGGGGCGTCCGGCCACAGGCCGTCGCGGAACCCGTAGCCGACCAGCGCGGCGCCCGGGGCGAGCGGCCGCGCGGCCAGCCGGTCGAGCACGATCCGGATCGCGTGCGCCGCCGAGGTCGCCGCCGAGACGTCGAGCCGCTGCCGGGCGAGCGCCCACTGCGTCATGTGCGTGTGCGCGTCCCACAGCCCGGGCATGACGGTCCGGCCGCCCAGGTCGACCTGCTCGGCGCCCGCGCCGGCGCCCCGGGCCAGGTCCGGCCCGACGGCGTGCACCCGGCCGTCGCGCAGCAGCACGTCGACGGTGCGGGCGGCGCCGACCAGGCGGGCGTGGGTGAGGACGAGCGGCGGGGTGCTCACGGGGGTCGGGTCTCCGTTCGGGTGGGGGCGGCACCGGCGCCGCCCCGGGTCATGCGCGGGTCAGGCGCGGGTCAGGTCCAGTCCGGGCGGCGGTCGAGCTCGGCCCGCATCTCGGCCGCGAGCGCCGGCTCGGCGTAGTGCGGGTCGGTGCCGAGGTGCTCGACGACCCGCTCGGCCACGGCGCGCGGCTTGTCCTGGCTGAGCTTGGCCTTGCCCTGCCACCGGGTCACGGCGAGCCGGAACCCGACGGCGCCCGGCGCGATCCGGCGGGCGTAGCCCTCGACGTCGGGCATGCGCACGGGCGCCGGCAGGGGCGCCTCGTACCGGTCGACGGTCGCGGCCATGACGGCGTACGAGTCCTCGGGGTCGAGCAGCTCGAGCGTGCCGTAGAGGTGCACGGCGAGGTAGTTCCACGTCGGGACGGCCGGGGCGTACCCGTACCAGCCGGGCGACACGTAGCCGTACGGGCCCTCGACCACGAGCAGGTGCTCCCGCCCCGAGCCGACCTGGTGCAGCAGCTCGTCCGGCCGGCCCAGGTGGCTGAGCACGGTGAACGGCGCCGACGGCACCGTGAACCGGTCCGGCAGGCCGTGCGCGTCCCGGGCCGGTCGCGGCGAGGGATCCGGCGCCGGTGCCGCCGCACCCCCCGACGGCAGCGCCACGTCCTCCCCCAGCAGCACCGGCACGTGCGACACCACCGGCCCGTCGTCGGTCACCGAGACGAGCGTCGCCCACCCGTGGGCGCGCACCAGGTCCCGCACGCGGCCCTCGTCGGTCAGCACGTAGTCGGTCGTGTGGATCACGCGGCCCATCGAACCACCACGCACGCCCCGGGCGGCACCCGTCCCCTGTGTCGCGCACGTAAAACTTTCATTGCCTACTGAACTCTCAGCATCCCGGCTATTGACTCCACCACGGGGTGGCGGGGTTGACTGTCGGGCACCGCCGCCGGGCGCAGACCCGGCCGCCGGCCCGCCACGTCCCACCCCCGACGCCGCGCGACCGGCCACCCCGGCAGAGCCGCCGACCCCGCTCCCCGTGCACTCCCCCGCCCGGCGGCCCCTGCCGCCGCTCCCCCTGCAGTGGAGGACCCATGAGAACGACCCGGATCCGGCTCGCGGCCGGTGCCGCCGTGCTGGCGCTCGCCCTGGCCGCCTGCTCCGGCGGCGGTGGCGACGAGTCCGCCGACACCAGCGCGACGGGCTCGGGCGGCGGCGCGATCCGCGTCGCCGTCACCGACCCGATCCAGCTGATCCCCGGCCGGCAGTCGATCGCGTTCGACTTCGCCATGGCCGTCTGGGCCCCGCTGACCTGGATCGACGACGCCGGCGAGCTGACCTACGTCGCGGCCGACTCCGTCGAGTCGGAGGACGGCACCACCTGGACGATCACGCTGAAGGACGGCTGGACCTTCCACGACGGCACGCCCGTCACGGCGCAGTCCTACGTGGACGCCTGGAACGCGGTGGCCTACGGCCCGAACGCGTGGGAGAACTCCGGCCAGCTCGCGAACGTCGTGGGCTACGCCGACCTGAACCCCGCCGAGGGCGAGCCGACGACCACGGAGATGTCCGGCCTGCAGGTCGTCGACGACACGACGTTCACCGTCACCCTGGCCGGCCCCGACGGCCAGTTCCCGATGCAGCTCAGCCAGGCGCAGACGGCGTTCTACCCGATGCCGGAGTCCGCGTTCGACGACTTCGACGCGTACAACACGCACCCGGTCGGCAACGGCCCGTTCGAGGTGGAGACCGACTACGCCGAGAACGAGGAGCTGACCGTCACGGCGTACGCCGACTACCAGGGACCCGCCCCGACGGTCGACGCGATCACGTTCGTGCCGTACACCGACACCACCACCGCCTACACCGACGTGCAGGCCGGCAACATCGACGTCGCGGGCGTCCCGGTGGCGCGCCAGACGCAGGCGTCGGCCGACTTCGGCGACCGGCTCTACACCTTCGAGGCCGCCGGCATCTCCTACCTCGGCCTGCCGCTGTGGGACGCGCGGTACTCCGACGTGCGGGTGCGCCAGGCGATCTCCATGGCGATCGACCGGGACACCATCAACGACGTCATCTACGGCGGCCTGTTCACCCCGGCCACGGCGCTGACCCCGGCCGTCGAGGCGGGCACGCCCGAGGGCATCTGCGCGGAGTACTGCGAGTACGACCCCGAGGGCGCGAAGGCCCTGCTCGAGGAGGCCGGCGGGTTCGACGGCACGATCGACATCTTCTACCCGGGCGGCTCCGGCCTGGACGAGCTGTACACGGCGATCGCCAACCAGCTCCGGCAGAACCTGGGCGTCGACGCGGTCGCGACCCCGAGCACCGACTGGGCCGAGTTCGCCGACAAGCGCACCGCGGGCGACATCGCCGGGCCGTTCTTCTCCCGGTGGGGCGCGCTGTACCCCAGCCAGCAGAACACCCTCCGGGCGTTCTACGTCGAGGGCGGCGGCTGCCCGAACTGCATCCCGTACTACGAGCCCGAGGTCACCGACCTCATCGCGGCCGCCGACGCCGAGGTGGACGCGGACGCCGCGGCCGAGGCCTACGCGGCCGTGCAGGAGCGGATCCTCGAGGACTTCCCGGCCCCGCCGCTGTTCTTCGAGACCTACTCCTACGTGGTGTCCGACCGGGTCGCCGAGCTGCCCACGTCGGCGGTCGGCAACCCGACGTACACCCAGGTCGTCCTCGCCGAGGGCGCATGAACCACGGAACCATCCCGGCGGGCTCGCTCGAGGACGTCCTCGAGCGGGCCCGCCGGGTCCCCCCGGTGTCCGGCTTCCCCCCGGTCGACGAGCTGCTGGCCTGGTTCGGCACGCTCGCGGCCGACCAGCCGCGGCTCGTCACCGAGCGGCGGATCGGCACCTCCCGCCTCGGCGAGCCGATCCCGATGTTCACCGTCGGCTCCGGCCCGCGGTCGCACCTGCTGTTCGCGGGCGTGCACCCGAACGAGCCGATCGGCTTCCGGACGCTCCAGCACCTCGCCGCGGAGCTCGTCGCCGACCCCGACCTGCTCGCGCGGTCCGGCGCCACCTGGCACCTGGTCCCGTGCATCGACCCGGACGGCACCCGGCTCAACGAGTCCTGGTTCGCCGACCCGTCGGACCGCACCGCGTACTCGCGGCGGTTCTACCGCCCGGCGCCGTTCGAGCAGGTCGAGTGGACCTTCCCGTTCGCGTACAAGGACGCGTACTTCGACGACGTCATCCCCGAGACCCAGGCCCTCATGCGCGTGATCGACGACGTGCGGCCGGAGCTCATGGTGAGCCTGCACAACGCGGAGCTCGGCGGCGTCTACTACTACCTGTCCGAGGAGGTGCCCGGGGCCGTCGACGCGCTGCACGCCGTCCCCCGCGCGCTCGGCCTGCCGCTCGACGTCGGCGAGCCCGAGTCCCCCTCGATCCGGTCGATCGCGCCCGCGGTGTTCCACATGTCGAGCACCCGCGAGGAGTACGACTACCTGGAGTCGCTGGGCCTGGCCGCGGCCACGATGGTCGGCGGCGAGTCGTCCAGCGCCTACGCGCGCCGGCACGGCACCGTCTCGCTGGTCGCGGAGCTGCCGTACTGGTCGCACCCGCTGGCCGACGACACCACCCCCACGTCGGCCGACTACGCGGACGTCGTGCGCGCCAAGGGCGAGGAGCTGGTCGACCTGGGCGCGACGCTCACGGGGCTGCTCGAGGATGCCCGGCCCGACCTCACGCTGCGCTCGCCGTTCCTGCGGGCCAGCGAGGCGTTCGTGCCGATGATGGGCGAGGGCGGCCGCGCCGAGCTGCTGCGCGCCGAGCGCCCGGAGCTGCGCCGCGCCGCCACCGCGGCCGAGGTGTTCAGCAACGAGGACGTCGTGCGGTGCTTCCGGCTGCGGTTCGGCGGGATGCTGCTGCGCGCGCTCGACGCCGAGGTGCACGCGGGGACCGCGACCGCGCGGGTCCGGCGGGTCGCCGGCCGGGCGCGGGAGGTCTACGACGGCTGGGTCGCCGAGGCGGACTCGCTCACCGGCCTGACCGTGCTGCCGGTCGAGCAGCTGGTCGGCGTCCAGTACGGCGCCACGCTGGCGATGTCGCGGGTGCTCGCGGCCCGGTCCGCGGGCGGCGCGTCGGGGGCGGCGTCGTGAGCCGGTACGCGGTGCGCCGCGCCGTCGAGCTCCTGGTCGTGTTCCTCGGCGTCACGCTGGTCATCTACCTCATGGTGTTCGCGCTGCCCGGCGACCCGATCCGGTCCCTCGGCGGCGACCGGCCCCTGCCGGACAACGTCGTCGCCGAGCTCCGGTCCCGGTACCACCTGGACGAGCCGGTGCTCCAGCAGTACGCCCGGTACCTCGGCGGGCTGGTCACCGGCGACCTCGGCACCAACTTCAGCGGGCAGTCCGTCGCCGGCCGCATGGAGTCCCGGTGGCCGGTGACGATCACCCTGGCGCTGACCGCGTGGGGCATCGAGGTCGTCCTCGGGGTGCTGCTCGGCCTGTTCGCGG
>NZ_DASQCJ010000236.1:0-14214 GCF_035634735.1 Cellulomonas sp. | reverse complement strand
GACCGCGGCGGTGAGCCGGGCGTCGACCGCCGTGCGGGCCAGCCCGGCCGCGTCGGCCTCGTCGACGGCCTCCAGCGCGAGGCCGAGCGCCCGCCGGGCCGACGCGCGGGAGCCCCGCGGGTTCTCGGCGGCGAGCCGGCGGCTGGCCTCGACGAAGGTGCGCGCGAGGTTCGCCAGCGCGATCGACGCGCGGTCCGGGTCGCCCGCCGCGAGCCACAGCCGGCGCGCCTGGGTCAGCACGCCCGCGGCCTGCGGCGCGAAGTGCGGCATCGACGTGTAGACGGAGCCGAGGATCGTGAGCACGTCGGCCGTGCCGGCGACGTCGTCGGCCTCGCGGCGGAGCTCGGCCGCGCGGGTCAGCAGGTCGACGGCGTCCTCGGTGTGCCCGAGGTCGTGGTGCACCAGCCCCTGCCGGGCCAGCGCGCGGGACTGCCACACCAGCGCCCCGCGCTCCCGGGCCAGGTGCTCGGCGCGGACCGCGCGCTCCAGCGCCCGGCGGTCCTCCCCCAGCGCGTGGTGCGCGACGGCGGCGTAGTACGCGAGCCGCATCTCGGCACCGCCGGCCCGGCTCGCGACCGCCTCGGCGATGAGGTCCTCGGCCCGCCGGACGCCCGCGCCGGCGTCGGAGTCCGCGAGCAGCGCGACCTCGTCGACCGCGGCCTCCCAGTCGGTGGGCGGTGCGGGTGCTGCCTGTCGTGCGTAGCTCGCTGTGGCCGTCATGGTCCTTCGTCCCGCCCGCGGTCCGTCGCGGGTCTCCTGTGACATCGGGCCCCCGACCTGCGGTGATGAGCCGATCCGCCGCTCTTCACCCGGACGTCCGTGGTGTGGCAGCCTGTGCGCGGTGAGCGCCGCCGACCCCCAGTCCCTCTTCCCGGGCAAGCAGTTCATCAGCACCGCCCTCGAGGTGCTGGAGACCAAGACGACGATGTCCGGCGGCCTGGCCCGGCGGTACCTGCAGCGCGCGGCGATGGCCGGCGTGCTCATCGGGCTGCTGTACGCCACGTACTACGCGGTGCTCGGCGCGTTCGCCGGCATCGGCGACGGCTCGGTGCGCCCGGTGGGGCGGCTGGTCGGCGCGGTGGTGTTCGGCTGGGCGCTGGTGTTCATCTACTACTCGCGGTCCGAGCTGCTGACCTCGAACATGATGATCGTCTCGATCGGCGCCTACCACCGCCGGACCAGCTGGCTGCGGGCGCTGCGGATGCTCGGGCTCTGCTACCTGGGCAACCTCGCCGGGGGCCTGTTCGTCGCGGTCCTGCTCCGGCTGTCCACGATCGCCGACGGGGCCCCGATGGACGAGATGGTCGCGTCGGTCGAGCACAAGCTCGCCTACGTCACCGACGGGCCCGGCGGCTGGGTGGACCTGCTGGTGCGCGCGGTGCTGTGCAACTTCTGCATCAACGTCGCGATGCTGCTCGTCTACAACGGGCTGATCAAGGACGACCTCACGAAGTGCCTGGTCATGATCACGTCCGTGTTCATCTTCGCGTTCCTCGGCCTGGAGCACTCCGTCGCGAACACCGTGCTGTTCTCGATCGTCGGGCTGCAGGAGGGCCTGGACGTCGCGGCGGCGGCCGGGAACGTCGCCATCGCGCTGATCGGGAACTTCATCGGCGGCGGGCTGCTCATCGGCCTGTACTACGCGTACGTGAACGACGACTCGCAGTGGCTGCGGCAGCAGGGCCGCGGGACGAGCACGCCCGACGACCCGCGCTGAGCCGGCCGCCGCGCCCGGCGGCCGGGGTCCCGCGGCGGGCGGCGCGCGGTCAGCGGTAGTCCGGGCCGCCGGGCAGCCCGAACACCTCCTCCAGCGTCGTCACCCCGCGGCGCTGCATCTCCGTCACCAGGTCCGAGCCCACCCACCGCAGGTGCCAGCCCTCCGGCGCGTAGCCGGTCACCGCGCGGTTGTCGGCCGTGTACCGCACGAGGAAGCCGAACTCCCCCGCGCGCGCCGCGAGCCACCGGCCCTCGACCGTGTCGGCGAAGCAGTCCTGGAAGTCGCAGTCCGGCCGGCTCGTGCTGCCGACGTCCACGGCGAGCCCCGTCTGGTGCTCGCTGTACCCGGGCCGGGCGCTCACCTCCTCCGCGCGCACCTGGCCGACCCGGGCGACGAGGTCGGCGTGCACCCGCACCTGGGAGTCGTACGACCGGTACGCGCTGAGCAGCGTCAGGCCGACGCCGTCGGCCGCCGCCGCCGCGAGCATCTGCTCCAGCGGCTGCGCGACCTCGGGGCGGACCTGGTAGCCGGCGACGACGGCCAGCCCGGCGGGCGCCCAGTCCGCGGGCGCGAGCGGCAGCGCCTTGTTCACGACGACCCACGGGCTCGCCGGGTCCCCGGTGGGGTGCAGGGCGAGGTCGAGGCCCGCCGGGGCGGGCGGCTGCAGGGTCGCGGGCGCGGTCGGGACGTCCGGGAGCGGCACCGGGCCGCGCACGACGCCGGGGTCGGAGACGTCGGCGGGACGGGGCGTGAGCAGCTCACCGAGTGCCGACGGTGCCGGGGTGCGCGGCTCGGCGGCCGGAGGCGGGGCGTCGGGCCGGGCGGCGTCGGGCCGGGCGGCATCGGGCCCGGCGGCCTCGGGCGGGGCGGGCGCCACCGGCGGCGTGTCCTGGAGGGCCACCGCGGCGAGCAGGCCGCCGAGCACGGCGACCGAGACGACCTGCGCCGGCCGCGCGAGCCGCCGCGTGGTGTCCCGACGCGGGCGGGGCCCGGGGTCCGTTCCGGGCCCGGGGTGCGCGCCGAGCTCGGGGTGCGCACCCGGGTCGGGGCTGCCGGGGCCCGGCGTCCGGTGCGCGACGCGACGCCGTCCGCGGCGGTGCTCGGGGCGCGTCGTCACGTCATCGCTCCTGATCGGGGGGATCGCTGGTGGTCGCCCCCAGTCTCCGACGAATCGCCCCGGAGGAACAGCCCGACCAGCCCGGTCCGGCACGGGGTCGGGCCGCGGCGCCCGACTAGCCCACGCCCAGGTCCCGCGCCAACGCGCCCAGGGCCACCGAGTGCCGGCGGTCCTCGAGGGCGAGCCCGCCGTCCCGGGTGCGGCGGACCGAGCCGGCGAGCAGCAGCTCGTCGACCGCGGCGGCGACCCCCTCGTCGGCGCAGCGGCGCGCCAGCTCGGCCGCGGACATCGGGCGGCCGAGCAGCACCGCGAGCATCCTGGCCTTGGTCAGCGGGTCGGTGGCGCCGTCGAGCGCGGCGCCGGGTCGGGACTGGGTCGGCACGCGCGTCTCCCCCGGGTCGGAGCGCGGCGCCGGTCCGCCGCGGCTCGTCGCACCAGGATGCGCGGCGCGCGCGGGGCAGGGTGGTCGGATGGGTGGCGGGCGCGCCCATGTTGAGTGGCGACATCGGAGCAGGTGCGTGGCGCGCACCCGGTACCCGCGTACCGCGTCACCCGCCCGTGCGCAGCACCTCGCCGAGCCGGTGCGTGCGCCGCCGCGCGTGCTCCACCCGCAGCACCGCGGCCCCCGCCGCGACCCCCGCGAGGACGGGCAGCGCCGCGGCGCCCCACGCGACGGGTCCCGGCGCCCCGGACGCCGGCGCGCCCCCCAGCCCGAGCGGGACCAGCACCACCGCGGCCACCGCGCACCCGAGCGCGGCGCCGGCCGCCGTCGCGAGCAGCGCCGCGGGCAGCACCTCGCCCGCCGCGACCCGGCGCGCCTCGCTGTCCGTGAGGCCGACGGTGCGCAGCGTGTCGAGGGCGCGCCGTCGCGCCGGGCCGCCCGCCGCGGCGGCGACCAGCACGGCGAGCGCGACGAACGCGAGCAGCAGGGCCACGGACCCGGCCGCCGCCCCCACGAGCGCGCGCGGCAGCACGTCGGCGCGGAGGTCGTGCAGGACGGCCGACCGCGTCGTCACCGCGCCGTCGCCGGCCGGCGGGGCCGCGCGCACCGCGTCCGCCGCGCCGGGGCCGACCAGCCACGCCGTCGTCGGGGGCGCGGCGTCCCAGCCGCCGAGGTCGGCGACGTCCACCACCACGACCGGCCGGTCGTCGGCCGTGCCCGCCGACGGCCGGGGCACGGCGAGCCCGGGCAGCGCCCGCACGGTGCGGTCCGCCCCGTCCCAGCGCAGCACGACCTCGCCCGCGGGCGCGGGCGCGGCGTCCCCGGACGATCCCGGCGCGCCCGCGCCGACGCCCGCGGGCAGGGCCGCCGCCAGCGCCGCCAGCGCGGCCGGGTCCCCCGCCACCACGTCGACGCGGATGGCGCCGTCCGCCGTGCGCGCGGGGACGTCCCGGGCGACCCGGGCCGCCGCCGCGGCGGTCACCCCCGGCGCCCGCGCCCAGCCCGCCGCGGCCGCGACGACGGCCGGGTCGGGCGCGCCGTCCACCCGCGCGTCACCGCCGACGGCGGCCCATGCGGCCGCGTCCTGCCCGTCCCGGACGGCCACGACCGCCGACGCCCCCACGACGACCAGCGCCGCGGCCGTGGCGGCCGCCAGGAGCGGCAGCGCGGCCAGCCCGTCGGACCGGGCGCGGGCGACCGCCAGCACCCCCACCGCCCGCCGGGACCGCTCGGCGAGCGGGGCGAGGCGGGCGACCAGCGCGGGCAGCACCCGCGCGACCAGCACCGCGCCGACCGCGGCGAGCAGCGCGGGCGCCGCGGCCGCGAGCAGGTCGGGCGAGGCGGTCGGCCCCGCGCCGCCGCCCGCCGCGCCGGCGCCGCCCGTCCCGCCCGCGCCCCCGGCCCCGCCCGTGCCGCCCCCGCCCGCACCCAGCGCCACCACCGAGCCCGCCGCGACGACCGCGAGGACCAGCTCCGCCGCCAGCCGCCGCGCGCGGGCGTCCGCGCGCCCGGTCCCGGCGAGCCGCCGGCCCGGGTCCGCGGCGCCGTGCGCCAGGCGCAGCGCCGCCACCGGCAGCGCGAGCACCGCGACGCCCGCGACGGCGAGCACCGCGCCGACCGGCACCGCCCCCGGCACGACCGCGGCGGCCGCGAGCAGACCGGCACCGACCCCGGCGCCGACCACCACGACCGCCTCGGCGCCGAGCTCCGCCGCCAGCGCGGGCAGCGTCGCCCCGCGGGTCCGCCGGGTCGCGAGCTCGCCGGACCGCCGCCGGGCGAGCAGGCCGGCCGTGAGCACCAGCAGCAGGGCGCCCACCGCGACGCCGCCGACGACCAGGGCGGTCGCCGCGGCGCGCGCCGCCGCCAGCTCGGCCGCCGCCGCACGCAGCACGCCGACCGCGCTCGAGTGCAGCGACCCCCCGGCGGCGCCCCAGCCGATCGTCCCCGGCGACGCCTGCAGCGCCGGGAGCTCGCCGAGCACCCGGTCCGCGGCGGCGGCCCCCACCCGCCCGGGCTCGAACGCGACCCGGACGGTCCGCTGCACGTCGCGCGGCCCGACCGCCGCGACCGCGGCCGCCAGGGAGTCGTCCGAGAGCAGGGCGGCCGCCGTCGTCGTGGTGGCCGGGCCGGTCCGCGACACCCGGGGCTCGAGCAGGTCCGGAACGTCGAGCCAGGCCGCGGCGCCCGGGTCGACCGGGCGGAACACGCCCGACACCACCGCCTCGACCGGGCCGCCGTCGGCGGCGACGAGGTGCAGGGGATCGCCCGTCGTCGCGCCGACGGCCCCGGCGACCGCCTCGGAGAGCGCGACCTGGACGGGCGCGGGCTCGGGCTCGTCGCCCGGGTCGTCCGCGCCCGGGTCCGCGCCGGCCGTCCCGGCGTCCCCGGCGTCCCCGTCGTCCGCGGCCCCCCGCGGGGGCGGCCCCGCCGGCTCCGCCCCCGCCACCCAGGCCACGGCACCCTCCGCCGGGGTCCACACCAGCCGCAGGGTCGTCTCCCCCGGCGGCGGGGCGGGGTCGTCCGCGTCGACGGCCAGGGCCAGCGGCCGCGAGGCGGTGGAGACCACGGGGGCCCGCAGCACGTCCCCGAGCCGCGGGGCCAGCCCCGCGCCGACCTGGTCCGCCGCCTGCCGCGACAGCTCCGCGGAGCCGTCGTACCCCTGCCCGGTCTCGGTGAAGGCGGTCGCGGTCGTCGCGACGAGGTCCGCGTCGGCGCCCGCCCGCGCGACCGCCGCCCGCACCGCCGCGTCCGACACCCGCGCCACCGCCCGCGGCACCGTGGCGGACAGCGCCACGACGAGCGCGACGAGCACCGCCACGAGCGCGAGCGGGCCGGCCTGCGCGGCCGAGCGCCGCGGCAGGGTGCCGAGGTCGAGGCCCGCCCGGCGGCGCGCGCGCGGGGTCCGGTGCCGCCCGGTCACTCGGCGTCCCCGAGCCGCAGGTGCGCGGCGGACGCCGACCGCACGAGCCCGGTCACGACCGGCAGCACCACCGCCGCCGACCCGACGAGCAGCACCGCCGCGATCGCGCCCGCGGCCGGCCACGACCACACCGCCAGCGCGTCGGGGACCGGCCGGCCCCCGGTCGCGGAGATGGTCAGCGCCGGCGCGAGCGCGCGCGCCACGGCCGCCCCCGCGGCGGTGCCGGCGGCGACCGCGAGCACGTCGAGCACCAGGTGCTGCAGCACGTGCGTGCCGGCCACCGCCCGCGGCGCGGCGCCGACGGCGAGCAGCCGGGCGACCTCCGGGCCGCGGTCCTCGGCCGTCTCCGCCGCGTGCAGGGCGGCCCCGACCAGGGCCAGCGCCACCGCGGCGAGGACGAGGAGGCCGAGCGCGGCGAGCACCCCGACCCGCAGCGGCCCGGCCCGCAGGTCGTCGGCGACCTCGGCCCGGGTGGTGACCGCCGCCCCGGCGTCCCGGAGGGCGGCCGCGTCGGCGTCCGCCGGGAGCCACCACGCGTCCACCAGGGGGGCCGTCTCCGCCTCGCCGATGGCCACCCGGGACAGCGTGCGGAGGTCGGCGAGCACCGCGGGGCCGGCCACCGCGCCCGGGAGGTACGGGGCGACCGCCACGACCGTGGCGGGCAGCGCCGTGCCGCCGACCGCCACCTGGAGCGGGTCGCCCGGCTCCAGGCCGGCCCCGGCCGCGAGGTCGGCCGTGACCACGACGGGCAGCTCCGCCGCCGGGGCGAAGGCCGTGAGCACCAGCACGGTCGGCAGGTAGGACGCGCGCGCGACGTCGACCTCGCCGGTGCCGCGCACCGACCCCGCGCCGACCGCCACCCCGGCGTCGGACAGGGACTGGTTCCGCAGCGTCGCGGCGGTCGGCCGGGCGGACCACCCGCCGGCGCCGGGCGGGGGCCCCTCGGCGCCGGGCGGGGGCCCGTCGGCGCCGGGCGGGTGGTCCCAGGCCACGTCGACCACGACGTCCGCGAGCCCGCCGACGCCCTCGTCGAGCACCGCCCCGGTGCTGACCTGCAGCGTGACCGCCAGCACCCGCGCGCCGCCGTCGGGCGCGGCGAACCCGCCGGGGGCGGTCAGCGGCACGGCCCGCTCCGTCCCGTCCAGCGGCACCGGCTCCCCCAGCGCCCGGACCCGCACCCCGTGCCCGTCGTCGAGCACGAGCGCGGCGGTCACCGACTGGGGGTAGGTGCTGCTGGTGGTCCCGGACACGCGGACGGCGAGCGCGCCGCCGTCGGCGCTGATCGGCAGCGCCGCGGCCAGCTCGTCGTCCGGCGGCGCGAGCGCCGCGGTGAGCCCGGCCCAGGTGGTCCCGTCCGGCAGCCGGCCGGCGAGCACGGCGGCCCCGGTGTCGACCGCCAGCAGCCGGGGCTCGGCGTCCTCCGGCCCGGACACCGCGAGGGTGCCGAACCCCGTCACCCGGTCCGTGACCGGCAGCGCGTCGCCGCCCGCCGCCGCGCGCGCCGTGGCGCCCTGCGCGGTCGGCGACCCCGGCACGTCGGCCGCGACGACGGCGGCCGGCACCAGCGCCTCGGCCTGCTCCGCCTGCGACCGCGACCAGGTGGCGCCCCAGCCCGCGCCGAACGTCGCCGCCGCGGCGGCGAGCACCAGGAGCAGCAGCGCGACGGCGGCGCGCGGGCGGCGGGCGACGTCGAGCGCGGCCAGCGGCAGCACGAACCGCCGCGACCGGCGGGCGGCCCGCTCGGCCGGCCGGGCGAGCAGCGGCACGACGCGCAGCACGACGACCGAGGCCGCGACCAGCGCGAGCACCGGCGCGAGCACCCGGACCGCGTCCGCGGGCCCGCCCGCGCGCAGCCGGAGCGCCGCGAGCACGGCGACCGCGACGAGGAGCAGGTCGCCGCCCGACCGGGCGAGCCGGGACGCCGTGCCGGCCCGCGCGCGCCGGCCGCCGGGGCGCCGTGCCGCGGGCGCGACGAGCGCGACCAGCAGCGCCGCCGCCCCCGCCGCGACGGTCACGACGAGCGCCGCCGGCACCCCCGACGGCGCCGTGATCCCCGCGCCGGCCACCAGCGGCACGGCCGTCAGGGCGCGGTACGCCGCGAGGCCGAGCGGGACGGCCAGCGCACCGGCGGCCACCACGACGGCCGCGGCCTCGGCGGTCGCCAGCCCGAGCAGCTGCCCCCGGCCGGCGCCGCGGTCGAGCAGCAGCGCCCGCTCCGGGGCCCGCCGCGCGGCCAGCAGCCGGCCCGCGAGCAGCAGCGCGGCCGCCGCCAGCGCGATCGCGACCAGGCCCGACGTCAGCACCGCCGCGCCCGCGACGCCGTGCTGGGTCGCCGTCGCGCGCACCGTGGCGGGGAACGAGGTGCGGACGACCGCGCGGTCCGCGCGCTCGCCGAGCGCGTCGACCAGGGCGGACCGGAGCCGGGCGACGTCCCGCGCGGCCCCCTGGAGCGCCGCGACCGGCACCCCGGCCCCGTCGGGCACCAGCGCCGCCGTCACCGCGCCGACCCCGGTGCCGTCGGCCGGCAGGGCGCCCGGCGCCACCACGAGCGGGCCGTACGCGGGCGACGACTTCCGCCCGGAGGTGCCGGGCCGGGGGTGGTCCGGGTCCAGCCCCGCGCCGCCGAGCAGGTCGCGCTGCCACACGGGCGTGCCGGGGTCACCCCGGTGCAGCGGCTGGAACACGCCGACCACCCGCACCGTGGTGCGCGCGGCCGCGGCGGGGGCGTCGGGCGACGGGGCCAGGTCGAGCGCGTCGCCGGGCGCCAGGCCCAGCGCGGCGGCCGTGGCGGCGGGGACGGCCACGTCGACGACCCCCGGCGGGCCGGTCGCGTCGCCGTCCGCGCCCCCGCCGGCCGCGGGCCACGCCCCCGCCACCAGCCGCGCGACGTCCGCGAGGTCCGCGGCGTCCGCCAGGTAGGCGTAGCCCGGGTCCGTCGACCCGTCGCCGGGCAGCGCCAGGAGCGGCGACTCCGTCCACACCGACGCGGTCGCGGGCAGCGGCGCGAGCGCGTCGGCGACCACCGCGGTGAGGTCGGGCACCAGCGCGTCGCGGTCGGCGGCGACCGCCCCCGCGGGGGGCACCACCCGCGCGACCACCTGCGTCCCGCTCGCCCCCGCCGCGGACAGGGCGGCGTCGAGCGCGTCCCGGCGCCCGGCGGTGAGCAGCAGCCCGCACGCGGCCAGCACGGTGAGCGCGACCAGCGCCGTGGCGGTGACCGCGGCGAGCAGCGGCCACTGCGCCCGGGCGCGGTGCAGCGCCAGCACGGGCACCTCCCGGGCCCAGGCGGCGCTCATCCGGGCAGCACGCGACCGTCGACCAGGCGCACGGCCCGGTCCGCGAGGCCGATCATCACCGGGTCGTGGGTCGACACGACCGCCGCCATGCCCTCCGCCTCGACCACCGCGCGGATCAGCGCCATCACCGCCAGGCCGGTCTCGGTGTCGAGCTGCCCGGTGGGTTCGTCCGCGATCAGCAGCCGCGGGGAGCCGGCCAGGGCGCGGGCGATCGCCACCCGCTGCTGCTGCCCGCCGGACAGCTCGTCGGGGCGGAGGGCGGCGTACCCGTCCAGACCGACGAGCCGCAGCAGCAGGGCGACCCGGCGCTCGCGGTCGGCGACCGGCAGCGCGCGCAGCCGCAGCGGCACGGCCACGTTCTCCGCGGCGCTCAGCACCGGGACGAGCCCGAACGTCTGGAACACGAACGCGACGACGTCCCGTCGCAGCCGGACCTGCCCGGCGGCGTCCAGGGTGGCGACGTCGGTGCCGTCGACGTGCACGGACCCGGCGTCCGGGCGGTCGAGCCCGCCGACCACGTTGAGCAGCGTGGTCTTGCCCGAGCCGGACCGGCCGACCAGGGCGACGAGCTCGCCGGGCGCGACGTCCAGGTCGACCCCGCGCAGCGCGTGCACGGCCGCACGGCCGGCCCCGTAGGTGCGGTGCACCCCGCGGACCCGCACCAGCGGCGCCGTGCCCGGGGCCGCGCCGCGGGCCGCGGCGGGGGCGTCGTCCCCCGCGACCGGCGCCGTCCCGGCGGGCGCCGTCGGCTCGCCGGTCACGCGGCACCGTGCCGGCGCCGCCGCACGGTCGGGCCCGGGGCGCCGGCGCCGGGACCGCCCGCGCCCGGACCGCCCGCACCGCCGGAGCCGTCCGGCCGCACCGCCACGTGGTCCGCCTCGAGCTGCAGCCGCACCCGCCGCGTCAGGTCGAGGGCCTCGCGGTACTCCCGCGGCACCTGCACCCGGCCCGCCCGGTCCATGACGGCGTACTCCTCGGCCACCACCGCCGCCGCCCCGTCGTCGCCGACCTGCGCGCGCCGCAGCACCTCGCTGCTGGTCCGCCCGTCCCGGATCGCCACCGTGCGCTCCACCTGCCCGCTCACCGCCGGGTCGTGGGTCACCACGACGACCGTCGTGCCGGCGTCCCGCTGCGCGGCGCGCAGGGCGTCGAACACCTGCTGCCCCGTCGCGGTGTCCAGCTCGCCCGTCGGCTCGTCCGCGAGCAGCAGCCGGGGCGCGTTGGCGAGCGCGACCGCGATCGCGACGCGCTGCTGCTCGCCGCCGGACAGCTCCCCCGGACGGCGGCCGCCCGCGTCGGCGAGCCCCACCAGGTCCAGCAGCTCGCCCACCCGCGCGGCCCGGGTCCGCCGGGGCGCCCCGGCCAGGGTGAGCGGCAGCGCGACGTTCTGCCGCGCGGTCAGGTACGGCACCAGGTTGCGCGCGGTCTGCTGCCGGACGGTGCCGACGACCGTGCGGCGGTACGCCACCCGGTCCCGGGCGCTCAGCGCCCCGAGGTCCCACCGCCCGACCCGGACCCGGCCGGCGCTCGGCGCGTCGGCGGCCGACAGGATGCGCAGCAGGGTCGACTTCCCGGACCCCGACGCGCCCACGACGGCGACCATCTCGCCGGCGTGCACCAGCAGGTCGAGCCCCTGGAGGGCCTGCACCTCGACGCCCCCGGACCGGAAGATGCGCACGACGGCGTCGCACGCGACGAGGGCCTCGCTGCCGAACTCCTCGGGCGCGGCGAGCCGCTCCCCGAGCTCCTCCACGACGCTGCGCTGCACGGTGCCCCTCCTCGGACGACGGCGGGACTGTACCCCGCGCGTCGCCGCACGTCACCGGCGCGCGTGCGGGCGTCACCCGCACGCGCCGGGCCCGGGCCGGCGCGGGACGGCGCGACGCCGCCCCGGGGGCGCGGTGCTCCCGGGGCGGCGTCGTCGGCGCGGGTCAGCCCTGCTGCGGGGCCTGCCGCACCTCCTGGGCCGAGTCCTGGGCCTGGTCCTTCAGGTCGCTCGCGGCCTGGGTGCCCTGCTCCTTGACGGAGTCGACCGCCTCGGTGGCGCGCTCCTTGACCTGGTCGACGGCCTGCTGCGCCGGCTCGCGCAGCTCGTCGACGACCTGGCTCGCCGCCTCCTTGACCTGCGGCGCGAGCTGCTGCGCCTGGTCCTTGACCGCCTGCGCCGCCTGCTGCTCCTTCTGCGAGGACGGCAGCAGCGACGCCGCGAGCCAGCCCACGCCGAAGGCGATCAGGCCCGCGGCCAGGGGGTTGCCCTCGGTCTTGCGCGCGACGGTCGACGGCGCGCCCTGCACGCCCTCGGCGAGGCCGTGCGCCGCGCTCTTCGCCGAGTCGGCCGCGGAGTGCGCCGAGCCCGACGCGCTGCCCGTCGCCCCGCTCACGGTGTCACGGGCGTCGTGCACGGTGCCCATGACCCGGTCGCGGACCGAGCCGACCTTGCTGCGGACCTTGTCCGCCTGGCGGTGCGCCACCTGGCGCGGGTCCAGCGCGTCGCCCACCGCGTCCACGTTCGCGCTCAGGTCGGCGCGGGTGGCCTCGATCCGGGCGCGGATCTCGTCCGGGTTCTCACTCATGGTTCGCCTCCTCGTCACCCTTGAGGGCGTTCGGGATCTTCTTGACCGTCTCCGCCGTACGCGGTGCGCCCTTGACGCGCTGCAGCTCGGAGCGACCGCGCAGCGCGAGCACGGCCGCGATGACGCCCCAGATGACCGCCACGACCAGCGCCGACCAGGCGTGGCCGAGCGGGTGGGCCAGCGCCCACCACAGCGCGATGGACAGGAACAGCAGCACGAAGTGCCCCGCGACGCCCGCACCCGCGAGCATCCCGCTGCCCCGGCCGGCGCGCTTCGCCGACTGCGTCAGCTCGGCCTTCGCCAGCTCGACCTCCTGGCGCACCAGCGCCGACAGGTCCTGCGTGACGTTGCCGATCAGGTCGCCGAGCGACGGGCGCTCGCCGCCGGCCCCGGCCGGTGCCGTCCCCGCCGGCGCCGACCCGGGTGCGTCTCCCAGGGGAGGGACGCCCGCCGTGCCGCCCGTGCCCGCACCACCGGGACCCGCGCCGGGGGCCGCGGCGACGGTCGGGTCCCCCGGCCCGGTCACGGCTGGTCCTCGCGGCGGAGGCCGGCCAGCGGGTCGCCGCCCGCGGTGCCGGCGTCGTCCGTCGTGGGCAGGTGGCCGGGCGTCGGGGCGACCGGGGCGTCGCCGCCCGCCGCCGCCCACGCCTGCTCCTCGGAGCCGAGGCCGCCGTCGTCGGCCGGTTCCGGCTCGCGGTGCTGGCCGGCGCCGAACTCGGCGTCGACGTCGGTCACCTCGGCCGTGCCCCCCGCGACCACGCCCGGCCCGCCCGTGGCGCCGAGCACCCCGGAGAGGTCCTGGGTGGTGGCGGCCGGCGACCCGCCCGCGGAGCCCGCGGTGGGCGTGGACAGGCCGGTGGTGGAGCCCGCGAGGCCCGCGCCGGCGGACCCGCCCGACGTGCCGGTGGACCCGGTCGACGGGGGCGCGTCCTTCAGGCCGCGGGTCAGCCGCCCGGCGAGGACGCCGGCGCCGGCGGCCAGGGCCAGGAAGACGCCGGGACGCCGCCGCGCGAAGTCGGTGACCTCGCCCAGCACGTCGCCCGGCTCGCGGTTCTCCAGCCAGGACGCCACGGAGCCGGTGCGCCCGGCCACCTGGCGCACCAGGTCCGCCGCCAGGCCGCCCTGCTCCGAGCCGTCGGCCATCCGGCCGAGCTCGTCGCCCAGCGACCGGAGGCTGGACGCCGCCCGCGCCTGCTGGTCGGACGCCTGGCTCGTCAGACCCGCCCGCGCCTCGCCCAGCAGGTCCCGGGCCTGGCCCTTCGCCTCGGCGACGACGTCCGCCGCCTGACCCTTCGCCTCGTGCAGCACCCCCTGGCCGCTGTCCGCGGCCGCGTGCGCCAGTCCGGACGCCTGCTCCTTCGCGGTGCCCACCGCTGCGGCAGCGCCGCTGTCGTTCGTGCTCATCGCGTCCTCCTCACTCGCTCTTGAAGGTGTCCTTCAGCTTTCCTGCGGCCTTCTCCACGGGGTTCGGCTTCGCCGTCGTCCCGTACAGCCGCGGGTCGGGCTGCGTGGGCGGCGGCATCGGCACGCCCGCCGGGGGCTCGGCGACGTAGCTGAACTCGCCGAGGCCGTCCGGGGTCGGACCCGAGGCCCAGGAGCCCTTGTCCGCGTCCGTGCCGTTCGAGAAGTTGATGTACTGGTACGAGACCTCGCGGTGCTCCTGCCCGATGGGGAAGTTGCTCGGGGTCGGGATGCCCTCGAAGCCCTCCTCCTGCAGCTCGCGCGCGGCGGCGATCCACTGGTTCTGGTGCATGGTGTCGCGTGCCAGCAGGAACGCGAGCATGTCCCGCACGCCGCTGTCGTCGGTCATGTGGTACAGCCGCGCCACCTGCACCCGGCCTTGCATCTCGGCGTTCGCGTTCGCCTGGAAGTCGGCCAGCAGGTTGCCGCTCGCGGTGATGTACCCCGCGCTCCACGGGTTGCCGTTGCTGTCGACCGGGCGCGCCCCGGCGCCGGCGACGATCGCGTGCTGGACGTCCGTGCCGCCGACGACCGCCGCGATGGTCGGGTCGTTCTGCACGGCCTCCTCGGTGATCCCGATCGGGGCCTTCTCCAGCAGCTGGGCGATCATCGTCGCCAGCATCTCGACGTGGCCGAACTCCTCGGCGCCGATGCCGTACAGCAGGTCGCGGTACTTGCCGGGCAGGTG
>NZ_DASQCJ010000235.1:0-67367 GCF_035634735.1 Cellulomonas sp. | reverse complement strand
CGTCGACCTGGGCCGCGATCTCGTCCAGGCGGGTCCCGAGCTGCTCCTCGGTCAGGAGCACGCGCTCCAGGTCCGCGCCCATGTCCTCCACGTTCACCGCTGCGGGTCTCCCTCGTCGTCCGGCTCGACGGCCCGGCGCTGAGCCCGGGCCCGCGCGGGCACGACGTCGTCCGGGTCGGTCGACGGGGGTGCTGCGCGCAGCGCAAGCCTGCCACACGCGCGGGACGCCGCCACGCGCCCGGGCAGGTGGACGGGGCCCTGCCCCCGCCAGTCCGTGACGAGCGCGGCGACGGCCGCGACGTGCGCGCGGGTGACCGAGCCGGCGGGGGCGCCCGCGCGGACGGCGGCGGCCCGGACCGCGCGGTGCCGCAGGGCGGCGGGCGCGGCCGCGAGCACGGCGGCGTCGAGCAGGACGCCGGCGGGGGCGCCGGCCCCGGGTGGATCCGCCGGGACCGGCACGCCGGGGCGGGCCCGCGCCGGCGGGTCCACCGGCACGGCAGCGGCCGCCGCCGCGCGGTCCAGCAGGTCCGCCGCGAGCGCGTCCAGGGCGTCCGCGTCCTCGCGCAGCAGGTCCGCCGACCGCGCCAGCGCCGCCGCCACGCCCGGCCCGAGCTCGCGCTCCAGCACCGGGAGCACCCGCGCGCGCACCCGGGACCGGGCCGGCGCGCCGGCGTCGCCGTCGGCGGGCGCGTTGGTGGGGTCGTGCCACGGGTCCAGCCCCAGCGCGGCGCACGCGGCGACCGTCTCGACGCGGGACACGCCGAGCAGCGGCCGGCGCAGCAGGCCCCGGGCGGCCGGCATGCCGGCGAGCGACCGCGCCCCGGAGCCGCGCGCGAGGCCGAGCAGCACGCCCTCGGCCTGGTCGTCGCGGGTGTGGCCGAGCAGCACCGCCGCCGCCCCCAGCCGCGCCGCCTCGGCGTCCAGCGCCGCGTACCGGGCGTCCCGCGCCGCCGCCTCCGGCCCGCCGGCGCCCGCGTCCGCCGCCGCGTCGACCGCGACCACCACGACCGGGTCCAGGCCGAGCGCCCGGCAGGCGCGCGCCGCCCGCTCGGCGACGGCGGCGCTGCCCGGCTGCAGGCCGTGGTCCACGACGACCGCGCCGACCCGCCACCCGGGCGCGCCGCGCCGGGCCGCGGCCGCCGCGACGAACGCCGCCCCGGCCGCGAGCGCCAGCGAGTCCGGGCCCCCGGAGCACGCGACCAGCACCCGCGCGCCGGCCGGGAGGTCCGCGAGCGCGGCGTCCACCGCGCTCCGGACGGCCGCGACCGCCGGGTCCAGCCGGGCCACGTCAGCCGTGCACCCGGCGCACCCAGGCGGCCGGGTCCGCGATCTCGGCGGCCGTCGGCAGGGCGCCCGCCGACGCCCACACCGCGTTCAGCCCGTCGGTGCCGACCCGGCGGCGCACCGCGCGCACGAACGCCGCGCCCTCGCGGTACTGGGCGAGCTTGACGTCCATCCCGAGCGCGGCCCGCAGCGCCCGGCGCATCCCGCCGGTCCCGGCGGCGCCGTCGCGGCGGGCCTCGAACCGGCGCCGGATGCGGCGCACGGACGGGACCACCGACCGGCCGACGGCGTCCATGGTCACGTCGGCGTGCCCCTCGAGCAGCGCCATCACGGCGCCCACCTCGTCCAGCACCACGCGCTGCCGCGGGTCGAGCAGGTCCAGCAGCGAGCGCGGCCGCCCGGCGCGGGCGCCCGGGGCCGCCTCGTCCGGCGCGGGTCCGCCGCCGTCCCGCGCGACGTCCCCGCCCGAGCCCGCGTCCGCCCGGGGCCCCCACGGCCGGCGGGGCCGCGGCCCCTCCTCCGCCAGCAGCACCCGCAGCCGCTCGGTCAGGTGGTCCACCAGCCACGGGGCGGACGCGAACTGCTGGGCGTGCGTCTGCTCGTGCAGCGTCACCCACAGCCGGAAGTCGGCGGTGTCGACCCCGAGCGACCGCTCCACCGCCAGCACGTTGGGCGCCACGAGCAGCAGCGTGCCCCGGCCGCCCCACGGGTCGTACTGCCCCAGCACCGCCCCCGACAGCAGGCCGAGGACCGCGGCGACCTGCCCGGCGCCGGCCGTGCCGCGCACCCCGCGGTCGGCGGGCACCCCGACCCGCGCCGTCAGCCCCTGCAGCGCCCGCACGTTGGCGCGCGCCCAGGACGCGCGGTCGACCACCCGGACGTCGTGCGCGGGGGCCGCGGGGTCGGCCGGCGCCATGCGGGTGATCCGCGCGACGTGCTCGGCGGCCACCGGCGCGGCGGCCCGCAGGTCCGCGACGACCGCGGCCCGCTCGGCGCGCGTGGCGGCGGGCCCGGACCGCACCGCGCGCGCGGCGAGCCGGGCGGCCAGGTCCCAGTCCACGGCCGGCTGCACCCGCCCACCGTAACCACGCGCGGCCGCGCGGTCGCCGCCCGGCGCCCCGGGCGTCATCCCCGGCAGCCGCACCCCGCGAGCGCCGTGACGAACCCGTCCAGCGCCTGCCGCGGCTGGTACTGCCCCACCGCCCCGGTCTGGTCGGCCATGAGCACGAACAGCAGCAGCCGCCCGTCGGCGTCCAGCACCGACCCGGCGAGCGAGGTGACGCTCGTCAGGCTGCCGGTCTTGGCGCGCACCAGGCCCGTCGCGTCCCCGGAGCGGAACCGGTCGGCGAGCGTCCCGGTCAGGCCGCCGATCGGCATGCCGTTGCTCACCTCGCGCAGCTCGGGGTGCGCCGGGTCGACGACGAGCTCCAGCAGCCCGAGCAGCATCCGGGGCGGCAGCGCCGAGCCCTCGGCCAGCCCGGAGGCGTCGGCCAGCGTGGCGCCCGCGGTGTCGACCCCGAGGGTCTGCGCGGTGCGCAGCACGGCCCGGGTCGCCCCCTCGAAGCTGCCGGGCAGGTCCAGGTCGAGCGCGACCATCCGCGCCACGACCTCGGTGATGGTGTTGTCCGAGGTGTCGAGGAAGTACTGCGCGACCTCGGGCACCGGCGCGGACGACACGACGCCGAGCACGTCGCCGGTCGCGGGCGTCGACACCCGGGTCGGGGTGCCGGTCACGGTGATCCCCGCCTCGCCGAGCCGCGCGGCGAACTCGGTCGCGGCGTGCATCGCCGGGTCCGCGCGCCGCGGCGGGTACTCCCCGGCGGAGATCTTCGCGATGTCGACCGCCAGCGGCGCGACCGGCGCCACGAACCCGTTGGCGATGTCGGCGGGGTCCCAGCCGGGGGCGGTCGCGGGGCCGGTGAACAGCGTGTCGTCGAGACCCAGGGTCACCGTGTCCCGGCCCGCCAGCCGCAGCTGCACCGCGACCAGCGCGGCCAGGTCGGCCAGGCCCGCGCGGCCGTTCACGGCCTCCGGGTCGCCCGCGCCGGCGGCCAGCATCATGTCGCCGCCGCCCACGAGGACGACCTGGTCCCCGGCGCCCTGGCGCACGGTGGTGTCGAACGTCCGGTCGGCGCCGAGCCGGGTGAGCGCGGCCACGCCGGTCACGAGCTTGGCCGTCGACGCCGGGGTCCGGGCGTCGTCGCCCGCGTGCTCGCCCAGCACCTCGCCGGTGAGCGCGTCCGCGACGAGGACGCCCACGGTCGGGCCCAGCCGCGCGTCGCCCGCGAGGCCCTGCACCAGCGCCTGCACCTGCCCCGCGTCCGGCGCCGGGGTGGCGGCGTCCAGGTCGGCGAGCACCGCGGCCCCGGCGCCGGTCGTCGTCGCGCCGGGGGCCTCGGGGAACGGCGCCGCGGGGGCCGGCTCCGGCGCGAGGGTCACCAGGCCGGGCACCACGTCGTAGGCGTCCGCGGTCGCGTAGGCCCCGCCCGCGAGCACCAGCACGAGCGCCGCCACGCCCACCGTCCTGCCCGCGCGCGCCACCGGACCACCCGTTCCCGTCGTGTTCTCCCGGCACGGGCCACCGCCGCGCCGTCCGTGCGTCACACTAGGGGCTTGAAGGCGACGCGCCACCACCTGGCACGCCGCCGTGATCAGCTGCCCGCCGCGGCGCCAGGGTCGCCGGCGGCGGAGACGAAGGAGCGGGTGTGGAGTTCGACGTCACGATCGAGATCCCCAAGGGCCAGCGGAACAAGTACGAGGTCGACCATGCGACCGGGCGGATCCGGCTGGACCGCATGCTGTTCACCTCGACCCGGTACCCGGACGACTACGGCTTCATCGACGGCACCCTCGGCGAGGACGGCGACCCGCTGGACGCCCTGGTGCTGCTCGAGGAGCCGACGTTCCCCGGCTGCCTGATCCGGTGCCGCGCGCTGGGCATGTTCCGCATGCGCGACGAGGCCGGCGGCGACGACAAGGTGCTCTGCGTGCCGACGGGCGACCAGCGCGCCGCGTGGCGCCAGGACATCGACGACGTGTCGGACTTCCACCGCCTGGAGATCCAGCACTTCTTCGAGGTCTACAAGGACCTGGAGCCCGGCAAGTCGGTCGAGGGCGCCCACTGGGTCGGCCGCGCCGAGGCCGAGGCCGAGATCGAGCGCTCCCGGCAGCGCGCGATCGACGCGGGGTACGACCAGCACTGACCCGAGCCGCCGCCCCGCGCGGGCGGCGCCCGGACGCACGACAGGGCCCCGGCGCGCAGCACGCGCGCCGGGGCCCTGTCGTGCGCCGCGGGTGCGGCGGGCGCGACGGGTCGGCCGGTCAGCCCACCCGGCCCGCGTAGGCCATCGAGTTCGTGTACCGCATGGCCGCGATCCGCACCGGCTTGCCCTCGCTGGGCGCCTCGAGGATCTGGCCGCCCCCGATGTAGAGGGCCACGTGGTAGACGCTGCTGGCGTCGTTCTTGTTCGTGCCCCAGAACACCAGGTCGCCCGGCTGCAGGTCGGCGTACGCGATCTTGGTCACCTGGCGGTACTGGTCGCGCGACGTGCGGTTCAGGCTGACGCCGGCCGCCTTCCACGCGCCCTGGGTGAGGCCGGAGCAGTCGTAGCCGTTGGGGCCCGTGCCGCCCCAGACGTACGGCAGGCCGAGCTTGGTCCGGGCCCACGCGATCGCGGTCTCCGCCTTGCTCGCGGACACGGGCGGCGGGGTCGTGACCGGCGGCGTCGTGACCGGCGGGGTGGTCACCGGCGGCGTCGTGACCGGCGGGGTGCTCGGCGTCGACGGGGTGGAGGGGGTCGACGGGGTGCTCGGCGTGCTCGGCGTCGAGGGGGTCGACGGCGCGGCGGACCCGCCGCCGGCGGCAGGGGCCGTGCCGCCGCCCGCGGCCGGCGTGCTCGCCGCCGGCGTGGTCCGCTCGGCCTGGGCCGCGGCCTCGGCGCGCGCCTGGCGCTCGGCGTCGATCTGGTCCTGGCGGGCCTGCTCGACCTCGGCGCTGGTGTTCCGCGCCACCGCGAGCTGCTGGATCAGGCCCGCGCGCTCGGTCTGCGCCGCGGCGACGGCCGCGTCGGCGTCGGACTGGGCCTGCTGGGCCGCGTCGAGCGCGTCCTGCGCGTCGGCGGCCGCGGTCTCCTGGGCGGCGGCGGCCTGGTCGGCCTTCGTCTTCAGCGTGGTCGCGACCTGCTCGGCCGCGAGGTAGCCCTGCACCGCCTGGTCGGCCTTGGAGCTGACGTGCGACAGCGCCTCGCTGCGGGCGACGACGTCCTCGAACCCGTCGGCGGACAGCAGGGCCTGCACCGTGTCCATGGAGCCGCCCGAGCGCGCTGCCTCGCGGGCGATCGCCACGAGCGTGGCCCGGGCCTCCGCGAACTGCTCCTGCGCCTGGTCGTACTGCTCGGACGCCTGGCTGGCCTGCTGCTGCGCGGAGGCCAGGTCCGCCTGGGCCTGCGCGTACGCCTCGCCGGCCTGCTGGACCGCGACCTGGCTGGTCTCGGCCTGCGTGCTGAGCTCGGCGAGCCGCACCTCGATGCCGGCGACGGCCGAGGACGCGGACGTCACCGCCCGTCGCGCGTCCCGCACGTCCTGGTCGCTCACGTCGGGGTCGGCCAGCGCCACCCCGCTCGCGGGCAGCAGCAGCACCGCCGCCGTGATCGCCGCGGCTGCACCTCGCGCCGCGCGCGCCCGTCCCGTGGTCCGCACCTGCTCGCCTCTCGTCGCCGTCCGCCACCCCCGCGCGCACCGCGTGCGCGCCCCGGGGCCGGCGAAAGTCCCTGCGCCCCGCTGAGGGACGCTACCGGTGAAAATCACAGAAGTGAACACGAGTCACACCGTTCACATGAGTCACATCGGCGTGGTTCGGGACGAACCGGACACCCGGGGCCACGAATCACCCGGGTGGCGGACCCCCGTGGCCCCCGACGTGCCGTTCCGCGCCCCCGGGCCGGCCCGCCGTGGACAGCGCGTCTCACATCGCGGGACGGCTGTTCCACGCCCCGGCGCGCGCTCCGTACTGTGAGCCGCATGTCCCGCCGAATGTGTCGCTGATCAGCGCACGCTCGGCTGTGCCCGCAGGCCCCCACGGGCCGCGGCTCCGGCGCCCCGCAGACGGCGGCACCCCGTCGCCCCCGGGTCGCCGCACACCGGCACCGGCCGCCCGGGACCCCTCCTGGCACGACGCGCGTGCGCACCGCCCACCACCCCGCACCGCCAGCCCCCACGCACCGCCAGGAGAGAGACGATGACCCAGCAGCAGTGGTCCTTCGAGACCCGCCAGATCCACGCCGGCCAGACCCCGGACAGCGCCACCGGCGCCCGCGCGCTGCCGATCTACCAGACGACGTCCTACGTGTTCCCGGACGCCGGCGTCGCCGCCGACCGGTTCGCGCTCAAGGACCTCGGCCCGATCTACACCCGGATCGGCAACCCCACGGTGCAGGCCGTCGAGGACCGGATCGCCTCGCTCGAGGGCGGCGTCGGCGCGCTGCTGCTCGCGTCCGGCCAGGCCGCGGAGACGTACGCGATCCTCAACATCGCCGAGGCCGGCAGCCACGTCGTCGCCAGCCCGAGCCTGTACGGCGGCACGTACAACCTGCTGCGCCACACGCTCCCCCGGTTCGGCATCGAGACGACGTTCGTCACCGACCCGCACGACCCGCAGGCGTGGCGCGACGCGGTCCGGCCGAACACCAAGGCGTTCTTCGCGGAGACCGTGCCCAACCCGAAGCAGGACGTCCTCGACATCGAGACCGTGGCCGGCGTCGCCCACGAGGCGGGCGTCCCGCTCGTCGTCGACAACACCGTCCCGACCCCGTACCTGATCCGGCCCCTCGAGTGGGGCGCCGACGTGGTCGTGCACTCGGCGACCAAGTACCTCGGCGGGCACGGCGCGGCCATCGGCGGCGTCATCGTCGACGGCGGCACGTTCGACTACGGCGCCGACCCCGAGAAGTACCCGTCGTTCAACACGCCCGACCCGTCCTACGACGGCCTCGTGTTCGCGCGGGACCTCGGGAAGGACGGCGCCTTCGGGGTCAACCTGTCCTACGTGCTGCGCGCGCGGGTGCAGCTGCTCCGCGACCTCGGCGCCGCGATCAGCCCGTTCAACGCGTTCCTCATCGCCCAGGGCCTCGAGACGCTGTCGCTGCGGGTCGAGCGGCACGTCGCCAACGCCCAGAAGGTCGCCGAGTGGCTGGAGGCGCGGGACGACGTGCTGTCGGTGACCTACGCCGGGCTGCCCTCGCACCCGCAGTACGAGCTCGGCCGCAAGTACGGCCCGAACGGCACCGGCGCGGTCCTCGCGTTCGAGGTCGAGGGCGGGGCCGCCGCCGGCCAGGCGTTCGTCTCGGCCCTGGAGCTGCACTCCAACGTCGCGAACATCGGCGACGTCCGCTCCCTCGTCATCCACCCGGCGTCGACCACGCACAGCCAGCTCACGCCCGAGGAGCAGGCGCTGTCCGGCGTCACGCCCGGGCTGGTCCGGCTCTCGGTCGGCCTGGAGGGGATCGAGGACATCCTCGCCGACCTCGACGCCGGCTTCCGCGCCGCCAAGGGGGCCTGAGCCACCCCGTGCCCACCACCGGATCCACCCCGACGGGCGCCGTGACCCCCACGGCGCCCGTCGGCGCACCCACGTCAGGACGGCCCGTGCCCGACCGCACCACCCGCACCACCCCCGCCGGCGCGGGGGGTCCCACGGGCGACCACAGCGGCCGGCCGCTGCCGAGCACGCCGCCGCGCGCGTCCTCCGCCTGGCGCGAGGGCGACCCCGTCGGCCGGCGCCGGTTCGTCGACCTCGGCGCGCTCGACCTGGAGGCCGGCGGCCGGCTGCCCGACGTCCGGATGGCCTACGAGACCTGGGGCACGCCCGCCCCCGACGGCTCGAACGCGGTGCTCGTCCTGCACGCCCTCACCGGCGACTCGCACGTGACCGGCGACGCCGGCCCCGGGCACCCGACGCCCGGCTGGTGGTCGACGCTCGTCGGCCCCGGGGCGCCGATCGACACCGACCGCTGGTACGTCGTCGCGCCGAACGTGCTCGGCGGCTGCCAGGGCAGCACCGGTCCGGCGAGCACCGCCCCCGACGGGCGCCCGTGGGGCAGCCGGTTCCCGCAGCTGACCGTCCGCGACCAGGTCGCCGCCGAGCTGCGGCTCGCCGAGGCGCTCGGCATCGGGTCGTGGGCCCTGGTGGTCGGGGCGTCGATGGGCGGCCAGCGCGCGCTGGAGTGGGCGGTCACCGCGCCGCACCGCGTCCGCCGGCTCGCCGCGATCGCCACCTCCGCGCAGACCTCGGGCGACCAGATCGCGTCGTTCCACACCCAGCTCACGGCGCTGTCCGCCGACCCGCGGTTCCGCGGCGGCGACTACTACGACGCGCCCGACGGCGAGGGCCCGCACGTCGGCCTCGGGCTGGCCCGGCAGATCGCGCACCAGACGTACCGCAGCGCCGCCGAGCTCGACGCGCGGTTCGGCCGGATCCCGCAGGGCGGCGAGGAGCCGCTGGACGGCGGCCGGTTCGCGGTGCAGTCGTACCTCGACCACCACGGGGACAAGCTCGCGCGCCGGTTCGACGCCAACACCTACGCGGTGCTGACCCGGTCGATGATCACGCACGACCTGGGCCGGGACCGCGGGAGCGTCGAGGCGGCGCTCGCCACGGTCACGGCCGACACCCTCGTCGTCGCGGTGGACACGGACCGGCTGTTCCTGCCCGAGCAGTCGGCGCGGATCGCGGCGGGGGTGCCGGGGGCACGGCCGCTGCACACCCTGCGGACGCCCTACGGGCACGACGGGTTCCTCATCGAGCACGAGCAGCTCGGGCCGCTGGTGCGCGAGCACCTGGAGGGCTGAGGCCGGACGGCGCGCCGCCCGCGCGGCGGCGTCTGGCACGCTGGCCCCATGCAGACCGGGACCGGGGACGTGACCGCGCGCACCGAGGTGCTGCGCCGGCAGTGGGGCACGCTGCGCGACTGGGTGGGCGACGTGCTGGACGCCGACACGGCGCGCGCCGCGAGCGTGCTGGACGGCTGGAGCGTCGCCGAGCTCGTGGCGCACCTCGGCCGGGCCATGGACGCGCTCGCCGTGTGCGAGCCCGCGCCGGCCGGCACCGTGCCGCTCAGCCTCGCCGAGTACCTCGGCTCGTACGCGGGCCGGGCCGCCGACATCGACCGGGTCACGAAGGAGCTCGCGGCCGAGATCGCCGACGACCCCCTGCGGCACGTCGACGCCCTGGTCGAGCGGGCGCTCCGGCGGGCCGACGAGCTCGGGCCGGAGGACCGCGTGGTGCAGGCCCGCCGCGGCCCGGTGCTGCTGTCGACCATGCTGGCGTCCCGGATCACCGAGCTCGTGGTGCACGCCGACGACCTGCAGCGCTCGCTGGCCCGCGCGCGGGGCGCGGCGCCGGGGTCGCGCGCGGAGCTCGGCACCGGCGTCGGCCCGCTGCCGGGGGTACCCGGCGGGCTCGGGCCGGACGGCGGGCTCGGCGACGGGGTCACCTCGGCCGGGCCGCTCGACGGCGACGCGCTCGACCTCGTGGCGACCGAGCTGCTGCGCATCGTCCGGGCGCGCGGCGGCTGGGACCTCGACGTCGTGCAGCCGCTCACCTGGGTGCGGCTGGCGGCCGGGCGGGTGCCCTACGACGTCGACGTGCTGGCGGCGGCCCTCGCCCCGCGGTTCACGTCGGACTCGGTCCCGGACCTCGGCCGGATGCTCCCCCTCCTCTGACCCCCGGTCGCCCTCTCGACGGGGTCCCGGGGCGGCGCGGCGGGCGCGGGCTAGGGTCGGGAGCATGCTCGCCGCGATGGTCACCCGGTTCTCGCCCGACGACCCCCTGGCGGGCCTGACCGTCGGGGAGCACCCGGACCCGGGACCCCGCGAGCACTGGACCACCGTCGACGTGCGCGCGGCGGCCCTCAACCAGCACGACCTCTGGTCGCTGCGAGGCGTCGGCCTCGAGCCCGAGCAGCTGCCGATGGTGCTCGGCACCGACGGCGCCGGCGTCACCCCGGACGGCCGCGAGGTCGTGCTGCACGCGGTGGTCGGCGGCGCGTCCGGCCACGGCGTCGGGCCCGCGGAGCCGCGGTCGCTGCTGTCCGAGCGGTACCCCGGCACGATCGCCGAGCGCGTCGCGGTCCCCACGTGGAACCTCGTCGCCAAGCCGGCGGAGCTGTCGTTCGTCGAGGCGGCCTGCGTCCCGACCGCCTGGCTCACCGCCTACCGGATGCTGTTCGTGACCGGCCGCGCGCAGCCCGGCCAGCGGGTGCTCGTGCAGGGCGCGGGCGGCGGCGTCGCCACGGCCGCGATCCGGCTCGCCGCGGCGGCCGGCCTCGAGGTCTGGGTGACCAGCCGCGACGAGGGCCGGCGCGCGCGGGCGCTCGAGCTGGGCGCGGCCGGCGCGGTCGGGTCCGGCGAGCGGCTCCCGGTCCGGGTGGACCTGGTGGTCGAGACCGTCGGCGCCGCGACCTGGTCGCACTCGGTCCGCTCGGTGCGGCCGGGCGGCACGATCGTGGTCGCCGGCGCCACCACCGGGGACCCCGCCGCGATGGAGATCCAGCGGGTGTTCTTCCTGGAGATCGCGGTGCTCGGCGCGACCATGGGCACCCGGCAGGACCTGGAGCAGCTGCTCGCGTTCCTGGCCCGCACGGGCGTGCGCCCGGTCGTCGACTCGACGGTCCCGCTGGCCCGGGTCGGCGACGGCCTGGCACGCTTGGCGCGCGGCGAGCAGTTCGGCAAGGTCGTCGCCGAGGTCTGACGGGTCGACGGGTCGACGAGGGGGGCGCGATGGCCGGCCGGTGGCGCGAGGACGTCCTGGGCCCGGACTACCGCGTCCGGACGATCGACCTGGCGCCCGACGACGAGGGCGAGGTCGTCGCCAGCCTCGTCCGGTACGCCCCGCCCACGCCGGAGCCGCTGCGCCCGTCGCGCGCCGTGCTGTACGTGCACGGCTGGTCCGACTACTTCTTCCAGACCGGGCTCGCCGAGTTCTGGCACGCCCAGGGCGCCGCGTTCTACGCGCTCGACCTGCGCAAGTACGGCCGCAGCCTGCTGCCGCACCAGACCCCGGGCTACGTCGAGGACCTGCGCACCTACGACGAGGAGATCGAGGCCGCGCTCGACCAGGTGCACCGCGACCTCGGGCGGTTCGCGCGGGTGATGATCATGGGCCACTCCACGGGCGGGCTGATCGGCTCGCTCTGGGCGAACCGGCACCCGGGCCGGGTGCACGGGCTGGTGCTCAACTCCCCGTGGCTGGAGCTCCAGGGCGCCGCGCTCGTCCGGCACGTCAGCGCCCCCGCCGTGACCCGGCTGGCCCGGCTGCAGCCCAAGGCCCCGCTGCCGAACATCGACCCCGGGTTCTACGCGCGCACCCTGCGGGCGGCCGACGGCGGCGAGTGGACCTACGAGGACGCGTGGCGGCCGGTGCCGTCGTTCCCCGCGCGGGCCGGCTGGCTCGCCGCGATCCTCGCCGGGCACGCGGAGGTGGCCCGCGGGCTGCACATCCGGGTGCCCGTGCTCATGCTCGCCTCCGACCGGACCGTCATCAGCCCGCGGTGGAGCGAGGACATGCGGGCCGCGGACGTGGTGCTCGACGTCGAGCTGCTGGCCCGGCGCGCGGTGCAGCTCGGGCCGGTGGTGTCGGTGGTGCGGATCGCCGGCGGGCTGCACGACCTCACGCTGTCGCCCGCGCCCGTGCGGGCGCGGCTGTACGCGGAGATCGCCCGCTGGACGGCGGCGTACGGCTGGTCCTGAGCCGGCCCCCGGCGCCGGTCGCGCGCGGGGGCGTCCGGCGCCGCGCGTCAGGCGCCGACGGCCTCGCCGAGCGTCGGCCCGTCCTCGCCGAACCGCCACACCCGCCAGCCGTCGGCCGGCCGCTCCAGGTCGGCGGCCGCCGTCGCGGCGGTGCTCGGGTCGGCGTGCACGCTGCCGTCCTCGAGCTCGATCAGCCCGTCCACCCGCAGCGTCGCCACCAGCCGCTGGTTGCGGCGCACCCGGTGCCAGACGAGCTCCAGGTCGCGGCGCTCGGCGGCGGCGAGCGCCTCCAGCTCCGGCAGCGGGGCGTCGGCCGCCGCGTCGCCGTCGCGGGGGGCGGGGACGTCGTCGACGACCGGCGGGATCAGCGTGGTCTCGTCCGTGCGCGGCGCGGGGCGCGGCGCCGGCGCCGGGGCGGCGTGCCGGTGGTGCTCGGCGCCGTCGGGGTCGGCCGCGTCCGCGCGGACCACGGGCGTCGGGTCGGTCGGCGCGGCGCCGCGGTGCCCGCCGGAGGTCGCCGTGCGGGCCGCGGCCACCGGCACGGCGCCCGTGCGCGGACCCGGCTCGACGGCGCGGCGCTGGCCGGGGGTCGTGCGCAGCGGGGACACGTCGACGTAGCGGCGGCCGCCGGGGCCCTGGGTCACGCCCAGCCGCAGGACCTCGACGCCGCCGCCGGCCGTCACGTGGTCGACCGCCTCCAGCACGTCCTCGGCGACGTCCGCGCACACGACGACCAGCCGGGCGCCCGGGCGCACGGGGGCCTGCGACTGCAGCACCGGGGCGCGGTCGCGGAACACGGCGAGGTCCGCCTCGAAGGCCTCGGGGCCCCCGCGGTACATCCGGGCGAGGTCCGCGCGGCTCAGCCGGGCGGCGCCGCCCGCGTGCCGCAGGGCGCGGACCAGGCCGGTCTCGTCGAGCAGCTGCACGACCTCGACCACGACGGGGCGCGAGCCCGCGTCCAGCGCCAGCAGGTGCGGTCCGCCCGCGCCGCCCTCGCGCACCGTGAGCACCTGCTCGCCCAGGAGGTCCGACGCGTGCTCGGTCACCAGCGCGGACGAGTCGGCCTCGAACGCGTCGGCCCGGGGCCGCATCGGCTGGACCAGGGTCCCCTGGCCGCCGTCGAGCTCGAAGATCGCCATCAGAACGCTGCATCCCTTCCCGCGGCCCCCTGCCGGACCGCCCCACCGCGCCGCACGCGCCGCTGCTCGGCGCCCGGCACCGCCGGGCGCGCCACCCCGCGGAAGTCTTCCACCACCGGGGCCGCACGGGGTCCCGGTGCCGTCCATCTGCACGAGATGTCCACGCCGGCGCGCCCCGGCCGGCGGCCGGCCGCGCACGCCGTCACGCGGACAGGTGCTCCTCCAACCGCTCGACCTTGCCCGTCAGCTCGCCGGTGCGCCCCGGCCGGATGTCGGCCTTGAGCACGAGGCTCACGCGCCCGGCGTGCCGGCCGACGGCCTCGGACGCGCGCTTCACCACGTCCATGCACGCGTCCCAGTCGCCCTCGATCGTCGTGAACATCGCGTCGGTGCGGTGCGGCAGGCCGGACTCCCGGACCACGCGCACCGCGTCGGCGACGGCCTCGGTCACGGACTCACCCGCACCGAGCGGGGACACGGAGAACGCCACGAGCATGCGTCCCACCCTGGTGCACGCCCCCCGGCGGCGTCCAGCCCCCGGACGGGTGCGGGGCCGCGCGGACGGGTGCGGGCCCCGCGCACGGGCGGGTCGGCGCAGGTCCGCGGCGCTTCACCCGCAGGTCCGACCCATCCGGCCCGGCCCCGGCTCCGAACCCCCGGCAGCGCACGCCCCGTGCGCCACGTCAGCGGGGACGCACCCCGAGAGGAGAGATCACCATGGGCCAGTCTGCCAACCGCCTCGTCGGCGGGATCTTCGGCGCCGTCTACCTGCTCGTCGGGATCGCGGGCTTCTTCGTCAGCTCCGGCGCCGACTTCGCGGGCACCGAGGGCGGGACGCTGATCTTCTTCGAGGTCAACCCCCTGCACAACATCGTGCACCTGGCGATCGGCGCCGCCCTGCTGGGCGCCGCGCTGGCGTCCGTGAAGGCCGCGCGCGGCGCGAACACCACCGTCGGCGCCGTCTACCTGCTGGTCGGCCTGCTCGGCCTGTTCCTGGTCGGCTCGTCGGCGAACATCCTCGCCCTGAACGGCGCGGACAACGTGCTGCACTTCGCCAGCGCGATCCTGCTGCTCGGCGTCGGCCTGGGCGCCGACCGCGCCGCCACCGCCCCGGCCGCGGCGCGCCGGGCGTGAGCGGGTCGCTCGCCGGCCGCGCGCCCGGGCCGGCGCGGGGGCTGCTCGGCGGCCGCGCGCACGCCCCGGCCCGGCCGGCGGGCGGCGCCGTCCCGGCGGCGGGCGTGCGGGCGCCCGCCGCCGCGGGGGTGGGCGGTGCGGCGCCCGCCGCCCAGGGCCGGCTGGCCGCCGAGGCCTCGGCGGCGGTCGAGGGCGTCGGCGCCGGCACGGCCGACGAGGGCGCGCTCCAGGCCCTCACCCGGCAGTGGTCGTCGCTGGCCGCGCTCGGCCTCGGTCTCGTCGCCTGCGGCGTCGGCGCCGGCCACCTCGAGCACCACCTGCCCGTCGGCGTCGCCCTGGCGGCGCTCGGGCTCGTGGCGATCGGCTGGGGCGTGCTCGCCCTGCGCGGCCCGGCCCCCGCGCCCCGCGTCGCCGCCGGCGTCGCGCTGGCGTCCGGGCCGGCCGTGCTGCTCAGCGCGCCGCTGACCGGGACGGCCACGACGGCCGCCGAGGCCGCCGCGCTGGTGCTGGGGCTGGCGGCGGGCGTGCTGCTCGCGCTCGGGCTGCGCGCCGCGGGCGCCCCGGGGCCGCGCCGCCGCGCCCCCGGCGGTGCGGGGCAGGCGGGCACCCTGGCGGCCGGGGCCCTGCTGGTGGCCCTGGTGACCGTGCCGGGGCTCGCCGCGACCGAGGCGGGCGCCCACGCGGTGCCCCACGGCTCGCACGGCCTCCCGGCCGAGACGGGCCACGCGGGCCACTAGTCGAGCACCCGCCGGGCCCGTGGTCCGGCGTGCCGGGCCGCGAGGTCGGGCACCCCGCCGGGCCGCGAGGCCCGGCCCCACGACCGCCGCGCGGCGTCGGCAGGGACGGCTCCCCCGGCGCCGCGCGGCTCTGCGCGCGCCCGCGCCGCCCGGTCGCCGGGCGCGCTCCGGCGCACGCGCGCAGCGGCCGCGCAGCACCCCGCGAACGCCGGAGGCCCGGCACCCCCTCAGGGGTGCCGGGCCTCCGCGTACCGGGTGAGGTGGCTCAGGCCGCCTCGTCCTCCGAGGTGAGGTTCCGGGTCTTGTTCTGGTCGACCAGGATGCCGGGGCCGTTCGTGGTCGAGACGGTCGCCTTGGTGATGTAGCGGCCCTTCGACGCGGACGGCTTGAGACGCAGGATCTCCTCGAGCGCCGCGGCGTAGTTCTCCACCAGCTGGGTGTCCGAGAAGGACGTCTTGCCGATGATGAAGTGCAGGTTCGCGTGCTTGTCGACGCGGAACTCGATCTTGCCGCCCTTGATGTCGGCGACGGCCTTCGCGACGTCCATGGTCACGGTGCCGGTCTTCGGGTTCGGCATGAGGCCACGCGGGCCGAGCACCTTGCCGAGCCGGCCGACCTTGCCCATGAGGTCCGGGGTCGCGACTGCGGAGTCGAAGTCGGTGTAGCCCGCCGCGACCTTCTCGATCAGCTCGTCGCCGCCGACCTCGTCCGCACCGGCGGCGCGGGCCTGCTCGGCGCGCTCGCCGTTCGCGAACACGATGACGCGGGCGGTCTTGCCGGTGCCGTGCGGCAGGTTGACCGTGCCGCGGACCATCTGGTCCGCCTTGCGCGGGTCGACGCCCAGGCGCATCGCGATCTCGACGGTCGCGTCGTACGAGGTGGTCGACGTGGCCTGCGCGAGACGGATCGCCTGCAGCGGGTTGTAGGTGGTGCCGGCCTCGATCTTCTCGGCCGCGGCGCGGTACGCCTTGCTGTGCTTCGCCATCTGCTCTCTCTCCTTCAGCAGTCGTGGTCGTCGGGCCGCACAGGGCCCTGCCACTGGGTCGCCCGCCCCGGAGGTCCCGGGGCGGGCGGTGGATCAGTCGGTCGGGGGGATCAGCCCTCGACCTTGATGCCCATCGAGCGCGCGGTGCCGGCGATGATCTTCTCGGCGGCGGCGAGGTCGTTGGCGTTGAGGTCCTCGAGCTTGGTCGAGGCGATCTCGCGGACCTGGTCCGCGGTCAGCGTCGCGACCTTGACCGTGTGCGGCGTGGGCGAGCCCTTCGCGACACCGGCGGCCTTCTTGATGAGCTCGGCGGCCGGCGGGGTCTTCGTGATGAAGGTGAAGGAACGGTCCTCGTAGACCGTGATCTCCACCGGGATCACGTTGCCGCGCTGCGACTCGGTGGCCGCGTTGTAGGCCTTGCAGAACTCCATGATGTTGACGCCGTGCTGACCCAGCGCCGGACCGATCGGCGGGGCGGGGGTCGCCGCACCGGCGTTGATCTGGAGCTTGATGAGGCCGGTGACCTTCTTCTTCGGGGGCATGAGCCACCCTTTCTTCTCTCGTGGGCCGACGCCGTGGGCGATGACCCGGTTGCAGTGCTGCGTCCGCGCGCGCCCCGCGTGGTGCGGGGCGGGCGGGTCAGATCTTGGCGACCTGGCTGAACGACAGCTCGACCGGGGTCTCCCGGCCGAAGATGGAGACGAGGACCTTGAGCTTCTGGTTCTCGGGGCTGATCTCGGAGATCGTGGCCGGCAGCGTGTCGAACGGGCCGTCGGTGACGGTGACCGACTCGCCGACGGTGAAGTCGACCTCGATCGGGGCGGCGGCCTTCTGCTGCGGGGCGGCGGCCGGGGCCTTCGCCTCGATCGTCGGCGCCAGCATCGAGAACACCTCGTCGAGGGTCAGCGGCACCGGCTGGTGGGTGTGGCCGACGAAGCCCGTGACGCCCGGGGTGTGCCGGACGGCGCCCCACGACTCGTCGGTGAGGTCCATGCGCACGAGGACGTAGCCGGGGATCCGGACGCGGCGCACGACCTTGCGCTGCGCGTTCTTGATCTCGACGACCTCCTCCATGGGGACCTCCACCTGGAAGATGAAGTCCTCCATGTTGAGGCTCTGGATGCGGTTCTCGAGGTTCGTCTTCACGCGGTTCTCGTAGCCCGCGTAGGAGTGGATGACGTACCAGTCGCCGAACTGCGACTTCAGCTGCGCCTTGAACGCGGCGACCGGGTCCTCGTCGACGTCGACCTCGTCGGCGGCGTCGTCGTCGGCGACCTCGTCGGTCTCCTCGGCCTCGACCTCGGTCGTCTCGTCGGCGTCGGCGTCGACCGCGTCCGCGGGCTCGCCGGCGGCCGGGGCCTCGACCGCCTCGACCGACGCCAGGGCGTCGTCGAGCTCGGACTCGGCGGCACCCAGACCGGGCTCCTGCGATTCCTGCGACACGGGCGAACCTGCTTTCTGCTGCGGAAGGTGGTGCTGAGGGGACGTGCGCCCCGCGGGGGCGCCGTGGGCGCTCAGCCCCCGAAGATCCAGAACGTGGCCTTGCCGATGCCGAAGTCCACGATCGTCACGAACGCCATCACGACGGCCACGAAGACCAGCACGACGCCGGTGTAGGTCACCAGCTCGTTGCGGGTGGGGCGGACGACCTTCTTGAGCTCCGCCACGACCTGGCGGACGAACAGGGCGATGCGGGCGAACAGGCCGCGCTTCTTCTCCGGGCGGGCGGCCTTCTTGCCGCCGGTCCGCTCCGCGGGCTCGCCCGCGTCGGACGCCGCCACGGGTGCCGAGTCGCTCACCTGATCGATTCCCCTACGTCTCGCGACGCCGGCCGTCGCCGGGCGCCTCATGTCGTCCGGCGGCCGCGCCCCGGGAGGTCCCCGGGTGGGCCGCGCGGTCCGTGACCACACGCGCAGGGCAGGCGAGACTCGAACTCGCAACCGCCGGTTTTGGAGACCGGTGCGCTACCAATTGCGCCACTACCCTACGGCGGCGGCGTCCTGGTGAGCGTCCCTCGCGGGCGCGGCTCATCATGGTGGACGTCAACCACCGAGGGACCACTGTACGCGACGCGCGGGCCGGGGTCGAACCGCCCCGGGGCGCCGCCGCTGTGACGCGCGCCGCCGCGGACGCCCGCTGCGCCGGCGCCGCCCCGTCTGCGAGGATGGCGCCGTGAGCGCGCCAGCCCCTCAGCCCGCCCCGTCCGCGTCGACCCGCCGCGTGTCCGCGCGCGTCGGGGGCATCGCCGAGTCCGCCACGCTGGCGGTCGACGCGAAGGCCAAGGCCCTGAAGGCCGCCGGGCGGCCGGTGATCGGCTTCGGCGCCGGCGAGCCCGACTTCCCGACGCCCGACTACATCGTCGAGGCCGCGGTCGCCGCCGCGCGCAACCCCGCGAACCACCGCTACTCCCCCGCCGGCGGGCTGCCCGCGCTCAAGGAGGCGATCGCGGCCAAGACGCTGCGCGACTCCGGGTACGAGGTCTCCCCCGCCGACGTCCTCGTGACCAACGGCGGCAAGCAGGCCGTCTACCAGGCGTTCGCGACGCTGCTCGACCCGGGCGACGAGGTGCTGCTGCCCGGGCCGTACTGGACCACCTACCCCGAGGCGATCCGGCTGGCCGGCGGCGTGCCGGTCGAGGTGATCGCCGGCGTCGACCAGGGGTACAAGGTCACGGTCGACCAGCTGGAGTCCGCGCGCACCCCCCGCACGAAGGTCCTGCTGTTCTGCTCGCCGTCCAACCCGACCGGCGCCGTGTACTCGCCGGAGCAGACCGCCGAGATCGGGCGCTGGGCGCTCGAGCACGGCATCTGGGTCGTCACGGACGAGATCTACGAGCACCTCACCTACGACGGCGCGGTGGCGACGCCGATGCTGTCCGCCGTCCCGCAGCTCGCGGACACCACGGTGGTGCTCAACGGCGTCGCCAAGACCTACGCGATGACCGGCTGGCGGGTGGGCTGGCTCGTCGGTCCGTCGGACGTCGTCAAGGCCGCGACCAACCTCCAGTCGCACCTGACCTCCAACGTCGCCAACGTGTCCCAGCACGCCGCGATCGCCGCGCTGACCGGCGACCTGTCGGCCGTCGCCGCGATGCGCGAGGCGTTCGACCGCCGGCGCCGGACCATGGTGTCGATGCTGGCGGAGATCGACGGCGTCGTGATCCCCGCCCCGGAGGGCGCGTTCTACGCCTACCCCGCGGTCGACGGCCTGCTCGGGCGGACCTACCGCGGCGTCACGCCGGCCACGTCCGCCGAGCTCGCCGCGCTGCTGCTCGACCAGGCGGAGGTGGCGGTGGTCCCGGGCGAGGCGTTCGGGCCGAGCGGGTACCTGCGGCTGTCCTACGCGCTGGGCGACGCCGACCTCGCCGAGGGCGTCGGGCGGATCCAGGCGCTGCTCGCCGAGGGCTGACGCCCCCGGGCCCCGCCCCCGGACGCCACAGCGCCCCGCACCGGCTGACCCGCCCGTCCACCGATCGGTGGACGGGCGGTCCCGTCCCCCGGTCGTCCCGCCGGGGCACGCGCCCCCGCCAGGCTGGCTGCCATGGACGACAGCGACCTGGCGGTCCGGGTGACCGGGCTGGAGAAGCGGTACGGCGAGAAGCGCGCCGTCGACGGGCTCGACCTCGCGGTGGCCCGCGGCGAGATCGTCGCCGTGCTCGGCCCGAACGGGGCGGGCAAGACGACCACCGTCGAGATCCTCGAGGGGTACCGCCGGCGCGACGGCGGCGACGTCCGCGTGCTCGGCGTCGACCCGCAGACCGCGGGCCGCGAGTGGCGCGCCCGGATCGGCATCGTGCTGCAGGGCACGAACGACCTCGCCGAGGCCACGGTCTCCGAGCTCGTGCACCACTTCGCCCGGTACTACCCCGACCCGCGCGACCCCGACGAGGTGATCGACGCCGTCGGCCTGCGCGAGAAGGCGCGGACCCGCAGCCGCCAGCTGTCCGGCGGGCAGCGGCGCCGGCTGGACGTCGTCCTGGGCATCGTCGGGCGGCCGGAGCTGCTGTTCCTCGACGAGCCGACGACCGGCTTCGACCCCGAGGCGCGGCACGCGTTCTGGGACCTCGTCTCCGGCCTGCGCGACGGCGGCACGACGATCCTGCTCACCACGCACTACCTGGAGGAGGCCGAGCACCTGGCCGACCGGGTGGCCGTGGTCCGGTCCGGCCGGGTGGTCGCGGTGGACACCCCCGCCGACCTCGGCGGGCGCTCGGCGCGGCAGGCGGTCGTGCAGTGGACCGAGGGCGGCGAGGTCCGCCGCGAGCGGACCGACGCCCCGACCGCGGTGGTCGCCGCACTCGGCGCGAGGCTCGGCGGCGAGGTCCCCGGCCTGCAGGTCGTCCGGCCGACGCTCGAGGACGTGTACCTCGGGCTGATCGCGGACGACGAGGACAGCACCCCGGCGGCGGCGCCCGCCCTGGCGACGACGGAGGCCGCGCGATGAGCACCATGACCCTGGACCGGCCCACCGCCGGCCGCCTGCCCGGCGCGGTGCGGCTCGGCGTCGACCGCGCCCGCTACGAGATCCGCGGGTTCTTCCGCGAGCGGGACGCGATCATCTTCATCTTCGCGTACCCGATCATCATGCTGGCGATCTTCGCCACGGTGTTCGGCCAGGACGGCGCCGAGGTCGCCGACGGGGTGCCGTTCGCGCAGTACTTCCTGCCCGGCATGATCGCCACGGGCGTGCTGCTGTCCTCGTTCCAGTCGCTGGCGATCTCGATCCCCGTCGAGCGCGACGAGGGCGGCCTCAAGCGCCTGGGCGGGACCCCGCTGCCGCCGTCGGCGTACTTCCTGGGCAAGATCGGCCAGGTGCTCGTCGTGTCGGTCGTGCAGGTGGCGCTGCTGCTCGCGGTCGCCGCGCTGCTGTTCGACGTCGACCTGCCGGACGCCGCCGGCTGGGTGACGTTCGGCTGGGTGTTCCTGCTCGGCGTCGCGGCGGCCGCGGTGTGCGGGGTCGGGTTCTCCTCGCTGCCCCGGTCCGGCCGGTCCGCGAGCGCCGTGGTGACGCCGGTGGTGCTGGTGCTGCAGTTCATCTCCGGCGTGTTCTTCGCCTTCTACGACCTGCCCTCCTGGATGCAGCAGGTGGCGTCGGTGTTCCCGCTCAAGTGGATGGCCCAGGGCATGCGGTCGGTGTTCCTGCCGGACGAGGCGGCCGCGCTCGAGCCGTCCGGGTCCTGGCAGCACGGCGCCACCGCGGCGGTCCTGCTGGCCTGGCTGGTGGTCGGGCTCGTGGTCGGGGTGCGCACGTTCCGGTGGCGGCGGCGTGACGACGGCTGAGCTGCGCCAGACTGGGCCCGTGACCAGCCACGCGCGACCGGGGGACGGGGCTGCGGCCCCGGCCCCCGGCGGCGCGCGCGCCGAGGCCGAGCGGACGCTGTTCTGGCGCCGGGCCCTGGCGGGCTGGGACGCGGCGTTCTACGCGCTCCTGGCCATCAGCGCCATCTCGATCCTCACGGTCGCGGACACGTTCCCGCCGGACGGGGGGACCTGGGCGGCGCTCGGCGGGCTGACCCTGCTCCTGCTCGCCTACGTCCTGGTCGGCCGACGCGGCGCCCAGGCCGGCGACGTCCGGCTCACCCGGGCCTACCTGGTCGTGCTCGTGGTGGTCGTCTCGCTGTGCAGCGGGGTCAGCACCATCGGCTCGATCCTGCTGTTCGTCGGCTTCTCCCAGGTCTGGTTCTTCGCCGCCTCGATGCGGGAGGGCGTGGTCGCGTCCGTCGTCCTCGCGGTGGCCTCCTGCGCGGCGATCGCGACGGCCGCCTTCGCGGCGGGCGAGGACCCGTCGGCGCGCGACCTGGTGGTGCTGGCGGCGCAGATGGCCGTGGGCCTGATCTTCTCCCTGGCGCTCGGGGTGTGGATCACCCGGGTCGCCGAGCGGTCCGAGGAGCGCGCCTGGCTGCTGGAGCAGCTCGAGGCGGCCCAGGCCCAGCTCGCCGCCAGCAACCACGCCTCGGGCGTGCTCGCCGAGCGGGAGCGGATGGCGCAGGAGATCCACGACACCCTGGCGCAGGGGTTCACCAGCGTGGTGATGCTCGCGCAGACCGCGCAGGCCCAGCTCGACGCGGGCCGGGGCGACCTGGCCCGGGACCGGCTCGACCAGGTGGAGCGGGTCGCGCGGGAGAACCTCGCCGAGGCCCGCGCGCTCGTCGCCGCGTTCGGGCCGGCCGCGCTGGCGGACGCGACGCTCGCGGAGGCGCTGGAGCGGCTGGCGGAGCGGTTCCAGGCCGAGACGGGCGTCCGGGTCGAGGTCGCCCTCGGCGAGGCCGGCGCGCCCGACCGGGACACCGAGGTCGTGCTGCTGCGGGCGGCGCAGGAGGCGCTGGCCAACGTCCGCAAGCACGCCGGCGCCCGCCGGGTGCTGCTCCGCCTGGTCCGCGACGACGACGTGCTGGCGCTCGAGGTGCTGGACGACGGGCAGGGCCTCGCGCCCGGCACCGCCGAGGGCGTCGGGCTGCGCGGGATGCGGGAGCGGGTCACCGCCGGCGGCGGGACGCTCGACGTGGCCGGGGAGCCCGGCCGCGGGACGCGGGTGCGGCTGGCGATGCCGCTCCGCGACGACGACGGGCCGCTCGCCGGCCCGGGGACGGGGACGGCGTGACCGCGGAGGAGCAGGACGCGGCGACGGTGCGGGTGCTGGTCGCGGACGACCACCCCGTGGTGCGGTCGGGGCTGGTCGGCATGCTGACCGTCGAGCCGGACGTCGAGGTGGTCGGCGAGGTCGGCGACGGGGCCGCCGCGGTCGAGGCCGCGCGGGCGCTGCGCCCGGACCTGGTGCTGATGGACCTGCGGATGCCGGTGCTGGACGGCGCCGCGGCGACCGCGCGGATCGTCGCGGAGGTGCCGGGCGTGCGGGTCCTCGTGCTGACGACGTACGAGACCGACGCCGACATCCTGCGCGCGGTCGAGGCCGGCGCCACCGGCTACCTGCTCAAGGACACCCCGCGCGAGCAGCTCGTCGCGGGCGTGCGCGGCGCGGCGCGGGGCGAGTCGGCGCTGTCGCCGTCCGTGGCTTCCCGGCTGGTGCAGCAGGTGCGCGGCGAGGGCGAGCGGCTGACCGCGCGGGAGCTCGAGGTGCTGGCCGGGGTGGCGCGCGGGCTGTCGAACGCCGCGGTCGGGCGCGAGCTGTTCATCACCGAGGCGACCGTGAAGACGCACCTGCTGCGGGCGTTCGCGAAGCTCGGGGTCGACGACCGCACGCACGCGGTGACGGTGGCGATGCAGCGCGGGCTGCTGCCGCCGCCCTGACGCGCGGCGCCGAGGTCGTGGGTTCCGTCCAGGAGGACGGGTGCGCAACCGCCGACCTCGGGCTGAACCGACGACCTCGCGCGACGTGACCCCCGGCGCGCCGCCGGGCGCGCCGCACGGCCGCATCGGGCAGACTCGCCGGGTGCGCGACCTGGCCCTGCTCCCGAAGGCTCACCTGCACCTGCACTTCACCGGGTCGATGCGCGTGCAGACCCTGGGCGACCTTGCGGCCGAGCGCGGCGTGCGCCTGCCGGCGACGCTGCTCGACGGCGAGGGGCTGCGCGTCCCGGCCGACGAGCGCGGCTGGTTCCGGTTCCAGCGGCTGTACGACGCGGCCCGCGCCTGCGTCCGCGGCGAGGCCGACCTGCGCCGGATCGTGCGTGAGGCCGCGGCCGACGACGCCGCCGAGGGCTCGGGCCGGCTGGAGATCCAGGTCGACCCGACGTCGTACGCCCCGCCGGTCGGCGGCATCACGCCCGCGCTCGAGATCGTGCTGGACGAGGCCCGGTCGGCGAGCGCGGACCTGGGCATCGAGGTCGGCGTGATCGTGGCCGCGTCCCGGATGCGGCACCCGCTGGACGCCCGGATCCTCGCCCGGCTGGCCGCCCGGTACGCCGGCGACGGCCCCGGCGAGGTCATCGGGTTCGGCCTGAGCAACGACGAGCGCCGCGGGGACACCCCGGAGTTCGCGCCGGCGTTCGCGATCGCCCGGCGCGCGGGCCTGGCGTCCGTGCCGCACGGCGGCGAGCTGCTCGGCCCGCCGCACGTCGAGGACGTGCTCGAGTCGCTGGCCCCCGACCGGCTCGGCCACGGCGTGCGCTCCGCGGAGGACGGCGCGCTGCTGCGCCGGATCGTGGACCGCGGGATCGCGCTGGAGGTGTGCCCGGCCTCGAACGTGTCGCTCGGGGTCTACCGCCGGCCGGAGGACGTGCCGCTGCGCCGGCTGGTCGACGCGGGCGCCACGGTGGCGCTGGGCGCGGACGACCCGCTGCTGTTCGGCTCCCGGCTGGTCGAGCAGTACGCGACCGCGCGCGACGTGCACGGGTTCACCGACGCCGAGCTGGCCGACCTGGCGCGGGCGTCGATCCGGGCGAGCCGGGCGTCCGACGGGTCGAAGGCGCGGCTGCTGTCCGGCGTCGACGCGTGGCTCGCCACCGACCCGGTTGCGCAACCCGCGGGTTGACCAACCGCGGCCGCACGGACCTCAGAGGTCGGTGCCGACCAGGACCGGCTCGGGCTCCAGGACGATGCCGAACCGCTGCGCCACGCCGTCCCGGACCGTCCGAGCCAGGGCCAGCAGGTCGCCCGCGTTCGCGCCGCCGCGGTTCGTCAGCGCCAGCGTGTGCTTGGTCGACAGCGCCGCCGGCCCGGGCAGGCCGTAGCCCTTCACGAACCCGGCCTGCTCGATCAGCCACGCCGCGCTGGTCTTCACCAGGCCGTCGCCGGCCGGGAACCGCGGGGCGCCCTCGGGCAGCTCCGCGGCGTCGGCCTCGGTCAGCACCGGGTTCGTGAAGAACGACCCCGCCGACCGGGTGTCCGGGTCCGCCGGGTCGAGCACCATGCCCTTGCGCCCGCGCAGGGCGAGCACCGTCGCGCGCACCTCCGGCAGCGGCGCCCGCTCGCCCACCTCGATGCCGAGCGCCCGCGCGAGCTCGCCGTACCGGACGGGCTCGGACAGGTCGGCGACGCGGAGCTGGAACGTCACGTCCAGCACGACGTACCGCGGCGTCGGGAACCAGGGGGCGCCGGGGTCGGCCGCGTCGGGCAGCGCGCGCATCGACCGCTTGAGCAGCGACGTGCGGTAGCCGAACTGCAGGTCGACGACCGGCAGCGTCCGCACCCGCGCGCGCACGCGGTCCCAGACCCGCACGGTCGCGATCGTCTGGGACACCTCCTGGCCGTACGCGCCGACGTTCTGCACCGGGGTCGCGCCGGTCGACCCGGGGATGCCGGACAGCGCCTCGATCCCCTTGAGCCGGTGCGCGGCCGCGTGCGCCACGACGTCGTCCCACGGGGTGCCGGCGGCGGCGGTCACGGTCACGCCGGCGCACGCCGAGTGGTCGGGCGTCGTCAGGTCGCGCCGGACGTCCCGGACCACGAGGCCGTCGAAGCCGGCGTCCGACACCAGCAGGTTCGACCCGCCGCCGAGCACCAGCAGCGGGACGCCCTCGGCGTCGGCGGTGCGCACCGCGTCGATCAGCTCGGCCTCGGTGGTCGTGTCCACGAGCCGGCTCGCGGGCCCGCCCACCCCGAGGGTGGTGAGCTCGCTGAAGGTCGTGGACTGGACGTCGGTGGTCACGGGACGAGCGTAGGCCGCTCCGCGGGCTCCTGCCGCGCCGGTGCGGCGGCGTTGACGACGAGCAGGCCGACGACGATCGGCACCGCGATCGCCAGCAGCGCGTGCCGGTAGCCGACCTCGTGCGCCAGCAGGCCGAGCAGCGGCGGGCCGGCGAGGAACGCCGAGTAGCCGATGGTCGACACCACGGACACCCGGGCCGCCGCGCGCAGCGGGTCGTCGCTCGCCGCGCTCATCCCGACCGGGAAGCCGAGCGCCGCGCCCATGCCCCACAGCACCGCGCCGACGAGCGCGAGCCACAGCAGGTCGTCGGGCACCAGGCCGAAGATCAGCAGGCCGACCAGCGCCAGGCCGGCGCACAGCCGCAGGACCGCGACCCGGCCGAACCGGTCGAGCAGCGCGGTGCCGAGGAACCGCATGACGGTCATCGCGGTGACGAACACGCCGAACGAGATCGCGCCGACCGCGTCGGACCGGTCGAACCCGTCCACCACCGCGAGGCTCAGCCAGTCGTTGCCCGCGCCCTCCGTGAGGGCCGCGGCGAGGACGACGAGGCCGATGAGGAGCGTGCGCGGCTCCAACCACGCGGCGAACACCGACCGCGGCGCGTGCTGCGCGGCCGCGTCGCCGCCGGCGGGCGCGTGCTGCCCGGCGGGGAGGAACGAGCGCACGGCCACCAGCACCGCGACCGACGACAGCAGCACCGCGACCGGCACGTGCACCTGGACCGGCACGTGCAGCGCCGCGACCAGGGCGGCGACGCCGGCCGCGACCACGGTCCCGAGCGAGAAGCCCGCGTGGTACCGCGGCATGACCGTCTTCCCGAGCTTCTGCTCGACGATCGCGCCCTCGAGGTTCATCGCCGCGTCCCAGACGCCGGTGCCGACGCCGAACACCACCAGGCCCGCGGCCGTGACGACCACCTCGCCCAGCGCGGCGCCGAAGGTCGCGATCGTCAGGCCGGCCGCGTTGAGCAGCGCGAACCCGGCGACCGCCTTCACCGCCCCGATCCGGGTGACGACCAGGCCGGAGAGCGGCAGCGCCACGAGCGACCCGCACGACCCGACGAGCAGCAGCAGCCCCATCTGGGCCTCGGACAGGCCGAGCGCGTCCCGGACCGCCGGCAGCCGCGCCGCCCAGCTCGAGAAGTTGAACCCGGACAGGGCGAACACCGTGAACACCGCGACCGAGGCGGTGCGGACGGCGCGCGGGGCGATCGGGGTGGGGTGCGTCATCGCGGGGCTCCACGGGGTCGTGCGGGTCGGGGTCGGGGGTGCGGACGCGGTGGGCCCGACCCGGGGTCGGGCCCGGGGCCGGGCCCGGGGTCAGGCCGGGCGGGCCGGCTCCGGCACGTGGTCGCCGGCGGGCTCGCGTCGGACGCTACCGGAGGGCACGCACACGGCGTCCTCCCCGGGGCCGTCCAGCGCGGGCACCGCGGCGGGCTCGGCGGTGGCGACGACGGGGGCGCCGGGGTCGTCGGCGGGGCCGGCGGCGGCGTGGCCGGAGCCGGCGACGCCGTCCGGACGGCGCACCGTCCGGGCGAGCAGCACCGACGCGATCATCGCCGCGGTGATGAGCAGCAGCGCGTGCCGGGTGCCCGTGAGCTCGGCGGCGAGGCCCAGCAGCGGCGGGGCGGCGAGCGAGGCCGTCGAGGAGAACGCCGAGATGACCGCCACCCGGCTCGCCGCGCGCAGCGGGTCGTCCGACGCGGCCGCGATGCCCAGCGGGACGGTGAGCGCGGCGCCGCAGCCCCACGCCACGATGCCGACCGCCGCGAGCGGCAGCGACGGCGCGAACCCGAACAGCACCAGGCCGCCGAACGAGACCAGGCCCGAGGTGCGCAGCACGGTCACCCGGCCGTACCGGTCGATGAGCTTCGTGCCGAGCAGCCGGACCAGCGTCATCGCGCCGACGAACACGCCGAACATCGCGGCGCCCACGGCCTCGACCTGGTCGAACCCGTCGACGACGGCGATGGCCAGCCAGTCGTTGGCGGCGCCCTCCGACAGCGCGGCGGACATGATGACGACGCCGATCAGCAGCGTGCGGGGCTCGCGCCAGGCGCCGAGCGCGGAGCCGGGTCGGGCGACGCGGCGGACCCGGGCGGCGCGCAGCCGGCCGGCGAGGCCCGCCTCGCGCGGGGTGCGGCCCCCGGCGCGGGCGTCGCGGGCGGCGGCGAGCGCGGCGCGGTCCGGCGGCAGCGACTCGATGACGGCGCCCGGCACCGACAGCAGCCGCCAGACGGTGCCGACGACGGCGGTGGCGACGAACTGCGCGAGCAGCGGGACGTCGGCCGCGGCGCACAGCGCGCCGATGCCGGAGCCGAGCACCGAGCCGATCGAGAACGCGGCGTGGAACTGCGGGAGGACCGTGCGGCCCATCCGCCGCTCGACGGCCGCGGTCTCGACGTTCAGCGGCACGTTGCCGATCGCGAACCCGACGCCGGACAGGAAGATGCCGACCGTCAGCACGGGCACCGAGCCGATGGTGGGGCCGACGCCGATCAGCACGTACGCCGCGGCGAACGCCACCATCGACACGTAGAGCACCGCGCGCCCGCCGAACCGGTTCACCAGCACGCCCGCGACCGACACCGTGGCGAGCGAGCCGATCGAGCCGGCGATCAGCAGGCCGCCCAGCTCGGCGGTGCCGAGGTCGAGCGACGCGCGCACGGCGGGCAGGCGGGCGAGCCAGCCGGACAGCATGAGCCCGCTCAGCGCGAACAGGCCCATCAGCAGCCAGCGGGCGCGGTGCACCGCCGGGTCGACGGGCCGATGTGGGGTCGGCGACGTGGCCCGGCCGGACCGCCCCGGCCGGCGGCCGCCGGTCACGGGGGCCTCAGGTCGGGGTCGGCGGTTGGCCGGGCGGAGGGGGGCGCGCCCGGTGCGGGCCCGCTGCTGGCTCACGGCAGCTCCAGATCGGTGCAAGGGGGTGGTCAAGCGGAGGTCCCGGCCGGGTCGAGGCCCGGTTCGAATCGATTCGATCCGGGCGCCGGAGCGGGCGGTCGAATCGATTCGGGGGAGGTCACCAGTGTGCGGGTACGCTGGCGGCGGCGTCAACGACTCACGGGGACGGTGACGCCCCTCACCCCCGAGCCCCGGACCCGGAGGCGCCGCGGTGTCCCAGCGACCCACCCTGGCCGACGTGGCCTCCGCCGCCGGGGTGTCGGTCTCGACCGCGTCGCTGGCCTTCTCCGGCGCCGGCCCGATCGCCGAGGCGACGAAGCAGCGGGTGCTCGACGCCGCCGCCGGCCTCGACTACGCGGGGCCGAACCCGCTCGGGCGGCAGCTGCGCAGCGGGCGGTCCGGCATCGTGGGCGTGGTCGTGGGCGACGCCCTGCGCCGGTCGTTCCGCGAGCCGGTGTCCGTCCAGCTGCTCGACGGCCTGGTCGACACGATCAGCCCCCTCGGGCTCGGCGTCCTGCTGGTGCCGGGCTCGCTGGAGCCCGGCGCGCCCCTGGTCGACCCGCTGGTGGAGTCCGCCGCGATGGACGTCGCCGTGCTCATCTGGGGCGGCACGCTGGACGACCCGACGCTGCAGGCGCTGCAGCGGCGCGGCATCCCGCTGGTCGTCGTCGAGGGGCAGGACCTGCCCGGCATCGTCACGGTGGGCATCGAGGACCGGGGCGGCGTCGCGGACGTCGCCCGGCACCTGACCGCCCTCGGCCACGAGCGGATCGCGACCGTGACGCTGCCGTTCGGCCCGGACCGGCGCAGCGGGCTCGCGGACGCCGAGCGGCTCGGGCACATCACCTGGTCGATCGCGCGCCGCCGGCTGGACGGGCTGCACGACGCGGGCGTCGACCCGGTCGCGGTGTACGAGACGCCGGCGTCGCTGGTCGAGCACGGGCACGCCGCGGCGCAGGCCCTGCTGTCCGGACCCGCGGCCACCCGGCCCACCGCCGTCGTCGCGCAGTCGGACCTGCTCGCCTCCGGCGTCGTGCTGGGCGCGCGCGAGCTCGGGCTGCGCGTCCCGGAGGACGTGTCGGTCGCCGGGTTCGACGGGCTGGACCTCCCCTGGCTCGCGCCCGACGTGCTCACGACCGTGGCACAGCCGATCACCGAGAAGGGCGCCGTGGTCGGCCGGGCGATCGAGGCCCTGCTGGCGGGCGGCGACCCGGCGGACGAGGTCCTGCCGGTCGAGCTCCGCGTCGGCACGACGACGGGGCCGGCGCCCGCGGCCTGAGCGCGGGCCGCGTCGCCCCCGGCGCGTCACCCGGATGCCTGATCGGTCACGGGCCGACCGGGCCACGCGCTAGGGTCGCGCCCGGCCCGGGACCCGCCGCGCCGTTCGAGCGAGGAGCTGTGCGTGATCTTCTTCGGTTGGGGACGCAGGAACACGTCCCGCCAGGTGAGCCCGACCCAGGCGCTGGTGCTCTCCTACGGGTACGTCCACGTCTTCTGGCTGTTCCGGGTCTCGTTCGGGCTGCGCTACGCGCTCGCGACCGCCACGGAGCAGGGGTGGGCCACCCGGCCGATGTCGCCCGAGGAGGTGGCGCACACCGGCGCCGACCGCGAGCTCACGCTCGGCTGGTGGTGGCGCTGGGGGCTGCTCGTCGGCGTCGGGGCGCTCGTCGTGCTCATCACGATGGCGTCGCTGTTCTCCTGAGCGCGTCGACCGCGGCCCGGGCGGGCGACCGCCCGGGTCAGGAGAGGCGGACGAGCGCCTGGCACTTGGCCAGGACGCGGGCGCCCGCGGCGGTGACCGTCAGGTCGATCCGCGCGGTGCGGGTGTCGGCGTCGAGCGCGCCGACCACGGCGACGACCTCGACGGCCGCGGCGCCCGGGTCCGGCACCGGCACGGGCCGGGCGAACCGGGTCTGGTAGTCCACGACCGCGCCGGGGTCGCCGACCCAGTCGGCGACGACGCCGACCGCGGCACCCATCGTCCACATGCCGTGCGCGATGACGCCGGGCAGCCCGACCTCGGTCGCGAACCGCTCGTTCCAGTGGATCGGGTTGAAGTCGCCGGACGCGCCGGCGTACCGCACGAGCCGGGACCGGTCGACGGCGACCTCGCGGCGACCGACCTCCTGGCCGACGGCCAGGTCCTCGAAGACGGGGGCCATCAGGCGTCCTCCCCCCGCACCGCGAGCGTGGACGTCACCGTGGCGACGGGCTCGCCGCCCTCGGCGCTGATCACGGCGCGGGTCGTCACCATCGACAGGCCGGCGCGCTCGGTGACCGCGTCCACGTGCAGCACGGTGACCAGACGGTCGCCGGCGTGGATCGGGCGGTGGTGGATGAACCGCTCGTCGGCGTGCACCACGCGGCTGAAGTCGATGCCCGCCTGCGGGTCCTCGATCAGCTGCGCCTCGGCGCGCTGCGCCACGACGACGGCGAACGTCGGCGGCGCGATCACGTCGGGGTGCCCGAGTGCCCGCGCCGCGTCGACGTCGGTGTGGGCCGGGTGCGTCGCCCCGACCGCCTCCGCGAACGCGCGGAGATGCTCGCGGCCGACCTCGTACGCCTCGTTCGGCGGGTACTCGCGTCCCGCGTACTCGGGGTTGACGGCCACGATCGGTGCCGCTGGGTCAGCGGGTCTCGCGGTGCAGCGTGTGACGGCCGTCGCGCGGGCAGAACTTCTTCATCTCGAGCCGGTCGGGGTCGTTCCGACGGTTCTTCTTCGTGATGTAGTTCCGCTCCTTGCACTCCGTGCAGGCGAGCGTGATCTTCGGACGGACGTCCGTGCTCTTGCTGGCCATGGTCATGCCACCTCTCGCGCACGCGGCGCTTGGATCTTCGTCGTCGGGCGCCGGCGGACGCCCCACTGGATTCAGTGCTGGTAGCGGGGGCGGGGTTCGAACCCGCGACCTCACGATTATGAGTCGTGCGCTCTCACCAACTGAGCTACCCCGCCTCGGGTGCGCACGCGGGCCAGGACGCTGTCCTGGCCTGCGACACACCACAGAGCCCCGAACGGGATTCGAACCCGTGACCTCTTCCTTACCAAGGAAGTGCTCTACCACTGAGCTATCGGGGCAGCGCGGACCAGGCTACACGGTGCTCCTGGCCGGTGCGAAATCGGCTCCCCCACCCGCGTGATCGCGCAGGTCGGAGCCCGTCCTCGTGCCGGCCCGGAGCAGGTCGAGCCCGGTCCGTGCGTGACGGCGGGGCGCCCTCCGTGCGGAGGACGCCCCGTCGTGACGTGCGTGGCGGGTGAGGGATTCGAACCCCCGTAGGCGATGCCAGCTGATTTACAGTCAGCCCCCTTTGGCCACTCGGGTAACCCGCCAGGGTGCGCGCCTCGGTGACTGCGTCTCCGGGGTGCGGATGGAAGGATAGCAAGGGTTCGGGCCGGTTCCGAAACCGGCCCGTCGTCGGCACAGCAGCACCGGAGCACCACAGGTCAGGAGGAGTCATGGCGAGCGAGTCGTCGTTCGACGTCGTCAGCAAGGTGGACCGCCAGGAGGTCGACAACGCGCTGAACCAGGCCATCAAGGAGATCGCGCAGCGGTACGACTTCAAGGGCGTCGGCGCCTCGATCGCGTGGAGCGGCGAGAAGATCGTCATGGCCGCGAACTCCGAGGAGCGCGTGCGCGCCGTCCTCGACGTGTTCCAGACCAAGCTCATCAAGCGCAACATCTCCCTCAAGGCGCTCGACACCGGCGACGGCGACCCCAAGCCGTCCGGCAAGGAGTACCGCCTCGAGGCCTCGATCAAGGAGGGCCTGTCCTCCGAGATCGCGAAGAAGGTGACCAAGCTCATCCGCGACGAGGGCCCCAAGGGCGTCAAGACGCAGATCCAGGGCGACGAGGTCCGCGTCTCCGCGAAGGCGCGCGACGACCTGCAGGCGGTCATCGCGCTGCTCAAGGGCGCCGACGACATCGACGCCGCGCTGCAGTTCATCAACTACCGCTGACGCGACGCGCCTCCGCGAGGCCCGGCACCCGGGACCGGGCGCCGGGCCTCGCGTCGTCCACAGGCGCGGCGGGTGGCCCTGTCGCGGGCTCGTGACCTCTGGTTGCATCGACGGGCATGACGGCAGGCGGAGATCCCGAGGCGATCCGGCAGCACGCCGGGCGGCTGCGCGCGACGGCGGACGAGGTGGCCCGCACGGGCGACCGGGTCCGCGCGGGCGCCGGGATCGCGTGGGTCGGGGTCGCCGCCGACCGGTACCGCGAGCGCCTGGCCGAGCACGGGCGGCGGGTGGCCGCGGCCCAGGACCAGGTGCTCGGCGCCGCGGCCGCGCTCGACCGGCTCGCGGACCAGCTCGAGGCCCGGCAGGCGACCATCCGCCGGGCGATGCGGTTCGTCGAGGACCGGGTCGACGACGCGCGGCGCACCGTCGGCCGGCTGGGCGGGCTGGCCGACGACGTGCTCACCGCGGGCGAGCGGGCCGCGCGCCGGGCCGCGCACACCGTGCTCGGCACCGTCGCCGGCGGGCTGCCCACCCCCGGCTCCCCCGACTGGTCCGGCGTCGCCGAGCGCATCGGGCGGATCGGGTGACCGCCACGCTCGCGCCGGAGGACGGCGCGCTCCGGGCCCGGCTCGGCGAGCAGGAGTGGGCCGCCGCGAGCGCCGGCGTCCCCGGCCTGCCCGGGTGGGCCGGGGTGCTGCCGGTGGACCGCGACGGGTCCGCGGTCGCGCCGGCCGGCCCCGCCGAGCGCTCCGGTGATCCGGACCCGGTGCTGCGCGCCGCGGTCGAGGGCGCCGGCGCGGCGACCGTGACGATCGAGGTGGCCGCCGCCGCGGGTGACCGCGCCCTGCTCGCCGTCCTCTGGTGCGACCCCGCGGCGGGATCCGGCCTGGCACGGGGCGTCGACGTCGTCCCGGGTGCGGGCCTGGCCGGCAGCACGCCGCGGCCCGGCGTCGAGGTGAGCGCGTTCCCCGTCGGGCGCCTCCTCGACGAGGTGCTGCGGCACGTCCCCGACGCCCCGGTCCGGGTGGCGGCCGCCCCGGCGACCGTCCCCGAGGAGCTGACGATCGCGCTCGCGCAGGCGATCCGCACCGGCGACACGACGACCGTCGACGCCCTGTGCGCCGAGCTCGGCACCGACGGCCCGCCCGCGGTGGTCGAGGCGGCCGTCCGCGGCACCGACGGCAGCCTGGTCGTGTCGGTCGCGAGCCGCGGCCGCGCGGACGTCTCGACGCTCAGCCTGCTCCGGACGGACGCCGGCTGGGTCGAGCTGGCCCGCACCGCCGACGGCCACGTCGTGCACACCCCACGGAGCCGCGAGGACGTGCGGACCACGCTGCTGCACGACCTGACCGGACGGTTCCCGACCGCGACGACGACGGAGGGCGACGCGTGACCATCAGCGTGAGCGGCGGCGCCGGCGGGGTCGGCGCGCGACTGCAGGACCTGCGCTCCGAGGCGGGGCTGCTGGACGCGGCCGGCGACGACGTGCGGCGGTGGAGCGGGTCCGTCGCGGCCGTCGCGGTGCACCCGGAGGTCGCCGTCGCCACGCTGCTGTGCCCCGGGGAGGTCGCGGCCGTCGCCGGCTCCGTCGCGGCGGCGTCCCTCGGCGCGGACGGGCTGCTCGTCCTGAGCGCACGGCTCGAGGGCACCGCCGTGGTGCTGCGGGCCTCGGCCACCACGTACGAGCTCGTCGACAGCACGCAGCAGCGGGTGCTGGAGGCGCTGCACACCGCCGCCGGGTTCGCGCTGGGATCGGCGCTGCCGCTCCTGGCGGCGGGCAGCACCCTCGTGGCCCTCGGCGTGGGCCTGTCCGCGGCCTCGACGCCGTCGACCTGGCCCGCGCTGGTCCTCGCCGCGCAGCGGATCGACGCGGCGCGCGTGCCCGGCGCCCTCGTGGGCGGGCTGTACGACAACCCGTGGCTGCTGGAGGGCCTGACGCGCGCCGCGCCCGGGCTGGTCCAGGGTTCGACGTGGTCGCTCGGCACGCTGCTGGGCGGGCCGCTCGGCGGGGTGACGGTGCCCTACGTGCTCTCCGGCGGGCGGTGGCCGACCGCGTCGTACGAGGACGCCGTGGGCGGGCTGATCCACGCGGGCGGGCTGCTCGGGATGTTCCGGGACACCGGCGACGTCGGGGTGCGGCAGGTCGAGGGCGACTTCACCGGGCACGCGCCGCGCTCGGTCGAGGACATCTTCACGGAGCAGGGCAGCATCGGGCAGCTGGAGAGCTGGGGCCAGGTGCAGATCAGCGAGGTGCGGCAGGCCGACGGCACGTCGTCGTGGATCGTCCAGGTCCCCGGCACCCAGCCGTGGGAGCCGGTGCGCGGAGGCAACCCCGTCGACCTCACCACGAACCTCCGCCTGATGGCCGGCGAGCCGACGCACCTGGGCGACCAGGTCCGGGCCGCGATGGTCGCCGCCGGGATCGGGCTCCGCGACCCGGTGCTGCTGGCCGGGCACAGCCAGGGCGGGATCACCGCCGCCTCGCTCGCGGCCGACCCGGCGTTCCGCGACCGGTACGACGTGCGGGCCGTCGTGACGGGCGGGTCGCCGATCGCGCGGTTCGACATCCCCGGCTCGGTGGCGGTGCTGGCGCTGGAGCACGACCAGGACGCCGTCCCGATGCTGGAGGGCCGGGAGAACCCGGACCGGCCGTCCTGGATCACCGTCGAGCGCGACCTCGCGCGGGCACCGGTCGGCGATCCGGACCCGGAGCACCCGGAGGCGACGCAGCACGCCCCGCCCCGTCACCTCGGCGCCGCGCACGGCACGGACGCCTACGCGCAGACCGGCGCGCTGGTGGACGCGTCGACGGACCCGTCGGTGCGCGCGTGGCTCGACGAGCAGGCGTCGTTCTTCCGGGGCGGCGGGACGACGACCCGGTGGGACGTGACCACGTGGTGAGGCGGTCCGGGGCGAGGGTGCTCGTCGGCGCCGCGATCGCGGGGGTGCTCGCGGGCGGCCTCGGTGGGTGCGGTATCGGCCCGTCCGGGAAGTCGCGCGGGCCGGTCCCGGACGACGTGCTGTTCGAGCAGGTCGCCGGGCTGCCGGGCGTCGCGGCGGCGGACCTGCGGTGGGAGCTGAACTTCGGGAACATCCCGGCCTACGCCGGAACCGTGACCGCCGAGCGCGGCGCCGACCCGCTCTGCATCCTCGACGAGACGCTCGCCGTGCTCTACCAGGGCCGGCAGGACACCTCGCTGCGCGCGGTCCAGGTCGAGCAGGGCGGCACCACGGTGCGCGCGGCGGACCTGGTCGGCGAGGCGCGGCTCGGCGAGCGGTACGGCCCGCGTCCCACGGAGCCGCAGCCGACGGCGACGAGGCGCGCGTGCACCCCGCCCTCGCTGACCGAGCCCGGCGCCACCCCCACCGGGGCCCCGACGTCGAGCAGCTGAGCGCGGCGTCCGCGGTCGAGCGACGCCGGTCAGTACCGCTCGACGCCGCCGTAGCCCGCCATGCGCTCCAGGCGCTGGATCCGGTCCGCCATCGGCGGGTGCGTCGCGAACATCTTGCCGATGCCCGCACCCTTGAACGGGTTCGCGATCATCAGGTGCGACACGTCCACCAGATCCCGCTCCTGCGGCAGCGGGCGGGCCGCGGTGCCCTGCTCGAGCTTGCGCAGCGCCGAGGCCAGCGCGAGCGGGTCGCCGGTGAGGGCCGCCCCGTCCTCGTCGGCGTCGTACTCGCGGGTGCGGCTGATCGCGAGCTGGATGAGCGTCGCCGCGAGCGGGGCGAGGAACACCATGAGCAGCGCCGCGATCGGGTTGCCGCCGCGGTCCCGGTCGTTGCCGCCGCCGAAGAACAGCGCGAACTGCGCGACCGAGGTGATGACGCCGGCCACGGCCGCGGCGATCGACGACGTGAGGATGTCCCGGTTGTAGACGTGCATGAGCTCGTGGCCGAGCACCCCGCGGAGCTCCCGCTCGTCGAGGATCTGCAGGATGCCCTCGGTGCAGCAGACGGCCGCGTTCCGCGGGTTGCGCCCGGTGGCGAACGCGTTCGGCGCGGCGGTCGGCGACACGTACAGGCGCGGCATGGGCTGGCGCGCGGCGGTGGAGAGCTCGCGGACGATCCGGTACATGGCGGGCTGCTCGATCTCCGACACCGGCCGCGCGTGCATGGCGCGGATCGCGATCTTGTCGGAGTTCCAGTAGGAGTACGCGGTCATCGCGAGACCGGCCAGCGCGAACAGGAAGATGTACCGCCCGTTCGCGACGAACGCGCCGATGCCGAGCAGTACGGCCCACAGGACGCCGAACAGCAGCGCCGTCTTGAGACCGTTGTAGTGCCGGTGACCCATGTCCGTCCTTCCTCGTCGCGGCCGACAGCTCGTCCCGCGTCCCGAACAACGCGGCAGGCCGCCGACCAGTTCCCCTACCCTGACCCCGCACATCCCGCCGTCCCCGAGGAGACACCGTGCGTACCGTCCGCATCCTGGCCCTGGCCGCCGCGAGCGCGCTGGCGCTCGCGGCCTGTGCGCCCGTCGACGAGGGGAGCGACGCGCCGGCGTCGTCGTCCGCCGCCGAGGGCGCGCTCGACACGCTGACCGACGGCGTGCTGACGATCGGCACCTCCGACCCGGCGTACGAGCCCTGGGTCGTCGGCAACGACCCGAGCAGCGGCGAGGGCTTCGAGGCCGCCGTGGCCTACGCGGTCGCGCAGCAGCTCGGCTACGACGCCGACCAGGTCGAGTGGGTCCCGGTCACGTTCGACCAGATCATCGCCCCGGGGGCCAAGTCGTTCGACTTCGCGATCAACCAGGTGTCGATCAGCCCCGAGCGCGCCGAGAACCTCGACTTCTCGTCGTCGTACTACGACACCGCGCAGGCCGTCGTGACGCTGGAGGGCTCCTCCGTCGCCGGCGCGACCTCGCTGGCCGAGCTGAAGGACGCGAAGCTCGGCGCGATGGTCGGCACCACCAGCCTCACCGTCGCGCAGGACGCGATCGACCCGAGCACCGACATCCAGGTGTTCAACGACAACGACCAGGTGAAGCAGGCGCTGCAGGCGGGCCTGGTCGACGCGATCGTCGTCGACCTGCCCACCGCGCTCTACATCACCGCGGCCGAGCTCGACGGCGGCGTCCTGGTCGGCCAGCTGCCGGCGGACGACGCGGCCGGCGCGGACCAGCTCGGCCTGGTCCTCGACAAGGGCTCCTCGCTGACGCAGCCCGTCACCGAGGCCGTCGACGCGCTGCGCGAGGACGGCACGCTCGCCGACCTCGAGTCGCAGTGGCTCACCGACGCGGCCGGCGCGCCGGTCCTGCAGTAGTGCCCGCGGGACCCGCGGACCCCGCGATGCCGCCGGACGGCACCCGCCCCGCGTGGGTGCCGTCCGACCGGCAGCGCGAGCGCGACGCCTACCGGCGCGGGCAGACCCGCCGCTCGACGGTGGTCGCCCTGGTCAGCACCGTGGTGGTGGCGGCCGTCGCCGTGCTCGGGCTGGTGAGCTCGCCGGGGTGGCCGCGGGTCAAGCAGTCGTTCCTCGACCCCGAGGTCGCCTGGGCGTCGCTGCCCAAGGTCCTCGAGGGCCTGTGGCTGAACGTCCGCGTGATGGCCGCGTGCGCGGTGATCATCGTCGTCGTGGCGATGCTGCTGGCGCTCGCCCGGACGCTGCGCGGGCCGGCGTTCTTCCCGCTGCGCGCGCTGGCCACCGGCTACGTCGACGTGTTCCGCGGCCTGCCGCTCATCCTCGTGCTGCTGCTCGTCGGGTTCGGCCTGCCCGGGCTGCGGCTGCAGGGCGTCCCGACGTCGGCGGTCGTGCTCGGCGGGCTGGCGCTGGTGCTGACGTACTCGGCGTACGTGGCCGAGGTGTTCCGCGCGGGCATCGAGTCGGTGCACCCGTCGCAGGTCGCCTCGGCGCGGTCGCTGGGCCTCACCCGCGGGCAGACGCTCCGGCACGTCGTGCTGCCCCAGGCCGTGCGCCGGGTGATCCCGCCGCTGCTGAACGACCTGGTGTCGCTGTCCAAGGACTCGGGCCTGATCTCGATCCTCGGCGCGGTGGACGCGGTGCGCGCCGCGCAGATCCAGACGGCCACCTACGCCAACTTCACGCCCTACGTGGTCGCGGGCGTGCTGTTCGTGCTGCTGACCATCCCGCTGACCCGGTTCACCGACGCGCTCGCGAAGCGCGGCGGCTGGCTCGGCTCGCAGAGCGGGCTGGCCGGCGCGGGGGCCATGCGATGACCGGCCCGACCGCGGGCGCCGCCCCCGACGTCGTCCCCGCCGGCTCGCCGCTGCTGCGCGTCGACCGGGTCCGCAAGGCGTTCGGCGACCACGTGGTGCTCGACGACCTGTCCCTCGACGTCGCCGAGCACAAGGTCGTCGTGCTGATCGGCGCCTCCGGCTCCGGGAAGTCGACGCTGCTGCGCTGCGTGAACCTGCTGGAGGAGGTCGACGACGGCGTCATCGAGGTCGCCGGCCAGGAGGTCACGGACCCCCGCGTCGACGCGAACGCCGTGCGCGCCCGGATCGGCATGGTGTTCCAGGCCTACAACCTGTTCCCGCACCTGCGGGTCCTCGACAACGTGACGCTGGCGCCGCGGCTGGTGCACAAGGTCGGGAAGCGGGAGGCCCGGGAGCGCGCCGCGGCGATGCTCGAGCGGGTCGGCCTCGGCGCCAAGGCGCAGGCGTTCCCGGACGAGCTGTCCGGCGGCCAGCAGCAGCGCGTGGCGATCGCGCGGGCGCTGGTGACGCAGCCGGCGCTGATGCTGCTCGACGAGGTCACCAGCGCGCTCGACCCGGAGCTGGTCGGCGAGGTGCTCGACCTGCTCGGCGAGCTCAAGGACGAGGGCACGACGATGGTCGTGGCGACGCACGAGATGGCGTTCGCGCGGCACGTCGCCGACGAGGTCTGCTTCCTGCACCAGGGCCGGATCCTGGAGCGCGGGCCGGCGGAGCAGGTGCTGGGCGCCCCGCGCGAGCAGCGCACGCAGGAGTTCCTGCGCCGCTTCACGGGCTGACCCGGGGGGGCCGCTCGCCCACGTACGAGTGGAAACGAGTGGAGCGTCCTGCCCGACACGCGCGGCGTGTCGCGGCAGAACGCTCCACTCGGTTCCACCCCCGGGGGTGTCAGGCCTCGCCGGCCGCCTCGGCCAGCGCGATCCGCACCATGTCCTCGCGCGGCACGACCTTGACCCGCTCGCGCCCGTGCGGCTCGCCCAGCGCCCGCTCGTACGCGTCCAGCAGCTCCCAGCCGGCCCAGTGGATCGGGCGGGCGCCGCGCGCGGTCAGGGCGTCGACGACGGCCTGCGGGTCCGGCTCGGTGGCGGACAGGAACGGGTTGCCCGGCTCCGTCACGTCGCCGGCGTCCTCGACCAGGTGCCGGATCGTCTCGCTCGCGTCGGACTTGGTGTGCCCGATCAGGCCGACCGGCCCGCGCTTGATCCAGCCGGTCGTGTAGACGCCGGGCACCGGCTCGCCGTCGACGTCCACGACCCGGCCCTCGCGGTTCGCGATGACGCCCTTGGCCTCGTCGAACGGCACGTCCACCAGCGGGGACCCGAAGTAGCCGACCGCGCGGTACACGGCCTGCACCGGCCAGTCGTACGTCGTCCCCGTGCCCGCGACCGTCCCGTCGCCGGCCAGCGCGGTGCGCTCGGTGCGCAGCCCGACGACCTTGCCGCCCTCGCCCAGCACCTCGACCGGCTTGTGCAGGAAGTGCAGGTGGATGCGGCGGCTCGCCGTCAGCTCCTCCGGCTCCTTCAGGGTCCAGTCGGTCAGCGTCTTGACGACCTGCTTGGTCTGGTTCGACGAGTGGATGGCGGCCATCGAGCCCTCGTCGAAGTCGAAGTCCTCCGGGTACACGACGACGTCGACGTCCGGCACGTGGCCGAGCTCGCGCAGCTCCAGCGGGGAGAACTTGGCCTGCGCCGGGCCGCGGCGGGCGAACACGTGCACGTCCGTCACCGGGCTGGCCTTCAGGCCGTCGTAGACGTTCTGCGGGACCTCGGTCGGCAGCAGGTCGTCGGCGTGCTTGGCGAGGATCCGGGCGACGTCGAGCGCCACGTTGCCGGCGCCCAGCACCGCGACGTGCTGCGCGGTCAGCGGCCAGGTGCGCGGGACGTCCGGGTGGCCGTCGTACCAGGACACGAAGTCGGCGGCGCCGTACGAGCCGTCCAGGTCGATGCCCGGGATCGGCAGCTCGGCGTCCTTGATGGCGCCGGTCGCGAACACCACCGCGTCGTAGTGCCGGCGCAGGTCCTCCAGCTTGAGGTCCACCCCGTAGTCGACGTTGCAGATCAGCCGGATGTCGCCGCGCTCCAGCACCTTGTGCAGCGCGACGATGATCTGCTTGATCCGCGGGTGGTCGGGCGCGACGCCGTACCGGACCAGCCCGAACGGCGCGGGCAGGCGCTCGATCAGGTCGATGGACACGTCCAGGCCCGAGCGGCTGAGGATGTCCGACGCGTAGATGCCGGCGGGGCCGGCGCCGACGACGGCGACGCGGACGGGGCGGTTCGAGGTCACGCAGGTGCCTTCCTTCGGGGTCGCCGACCAGTGTAGGACGACCTAACCTCTGCCGATCTGCCCCGACTTCCCGCCGTTCTCCCCGCGCGGGCGCGGACGACGCCCGGGCGCGTCGGCGGGCGGCGCTAGCGTCGGGTCGTGAGCACGCCCTCCCCGTCCGTCCCCGGCAGCCCGACCGCGGCCGCGGCGGCGCCCGCAGCCCCCGCCCCGACCGGCGCCCTCGACCCCCGCGGCCTCGCCGCCGGCGTCGGCGCGTACCTGCTCTGGGGCGTCCTGCCGCTGTACTTCGAGCTGCTGAAGCCGTCCGGCGCCGTCGAGGTCGTCGCCCACCGGGTGCTGTGGTCGCTGATCTTCTGCGCGGTCGTGCTGTCCGCGACCCGCACCTGGCGCGCGCTCGGCGTCGTGCTCCGCTCGCGCCGCACGATGGCGCTGATCGCCGCCGCGGCCGTGCTGCTCGCGGTCAACTGGCTCACGTTCGTGTTCGCCGCGCTCGGCGGGCACGTGGTCGACGCCGCGCTCGGCTACTTCATCAACCCGCTGGTCACCGTGCTGCTGGCGGTCGTCGTGCTGCGCGAGCGGCTGCGCCGGACGCAGTGGGTCGCTCTCGGGTTCGGCGTCACGGCGGTCGTGGTCATCACGGTCGGCCTCGGGCGGCTGCCCTGGGTGGCGCTCACGCTGGCCGGGTCGTTCGGCGTGTACGGCCTGCTCAAGAACCGGGTCGGGCGCAGCGTCGCCGCCGCGCCCGGGCTCGCCGCGGAGACGCTCGTGCTCGCGCCGCTGTCCGCCGGCTACCTGGTCTGGCTCGGGGCGTCCGGCGGGTCGACGTTCGCCGCGACCGGGATCTGGCACGCGCTCGCGCTCGCCGGGACCGGCATCGCGACGGCGCTGCCGCTGCTGCTGTTCGGCGAGTCGGCCCGCCGGCTGCCGCTGAGCGTCGTCGGCAGCCTGCAGTACCTCGCCCCGGTGCTCCAGCTGGTCATCGGCGTGCTGGTGCTGCACGAGACGATGCCGCCGGCGCGCTGGTGGGGCTTCGGGCTGGTGTGGGTCGCGCTGGTGCTGCTGACGGTCGACGGGGTGCGGACCCAGCGGGCGCAGCGGCTGCGCGCGGCGGCCGCGGCGACGGCGCCGGCCGTCACCGGCTGACCGCGCCCGGTGGCGCTCGGCCCCGGCGGCGCTCAGCCCCGGCGGCGCCGCCCCGCCACGCGCGCGGCCAGCGCCGCGAGCAGCACGACCGCGACCCCGCCGATCCCCCACCACACGGCCCCCGCGCGCGCCCCGGCGAGCGGGTCCTCCCGCGGCGTCACGTCGACGGTCCGCACGTCCGCCGCCTGCGCGTCGGCGCGCCCGTGCACCGGGCTGACGGGGCCGGGGGCCGTCCCGTCGTCGACGAAGCCCAGCGCCGCGTCCGGGCGGACCACCCCCCAGCCGACCAGGTCGTCCCGCTCGGCGGGCTGCGCCCGGGCGGCCGTCACCTCGAGCCGGTAGGCCCACTGCGCGGGGGTCTCCTCGGGGTACCGCTCGGCGAGCAGCGCCACGGCGGCGCTGACGTACGCGGTCGCGAAGCTCGTGGAGGTGCCCTCCCCGGACAGCATGCAGTCGCCCGCCGCGTGGAAGGTCGTGAGCACGTTCGTGCCCGGCGCGGCGACGTCGACGTGCGCGCCGTGGATCGCGTCGCCCGCCGGCTGGTCGTCCACGTCGACGGCGGTCACCGACAGCACGCCGTCGTACGCCGCCGGGTAGCGGGGGCCGTCCGTCTCGTCGCTGCTGGTGTTCCGGTTGCCCGCGCTGGCGACGACGAGGGAGCCGGCCGCGGCCGCGCGCCGCACGGCGTCGGCCAGCGCCGGGGTGTCGTTCGGCGTGCTCATCGACACGTTGACCACCCGGGCGCCCGCGGCGACGGCGGCGTCGATGCCCGCCGCGATCCGGCCGGCGTCGGGGGCGACGCCCTGCTCGCGCGCCTGGTCGTCGTCGGCGTAGTAGACGCGCACCGGGAGGATCGTCGCGTCGGGGGCGAGGCCGACGACGCCCGAGCCCAGGTCCGGCAGCGCCCGCGCGGCGATCTGGCCCGCGACGGCCGTGCCGTGCCCGGCGGTGTCCGTGCGCCCGGCCGGGTCGCCCGCGGCGCCGACCAGGTCGACCCCGGGGACGACGGCGTCGGCCAGGTGGGCGTTGCCCGGGTCGACGCCGGAGTCGACGACCCCGACCAGCACGCCCGCGCCGGTAGCCGACTGCCACGCGCGCTCCGCGGCGAGCCGGGTGAGGGCGGGCGGGGCGTCGGCGACGTACTGGGTCTTCTCCTGGGTGCACTGCGTGGTGGTCGCCGCGGGCACGCGCGCCGGGACCGGGCCCGCTGCGAGGGCGGCGCCGACACCGGGGCCGGCCAGCAGGAGCGCGGCGGCGAGGCCGGCGAGGACCGGCCGCCCGCCGCGCGCGGGTCGGGGCGTCACGGGGCCTCGGTGCTCGCGCCCGTCGAGCCCGTCGTCGCGCCGACGCCCGACGCCGCGGTCCCGCCCGAGACCTCGGTCGCGGCCGCCTCGACGGTCAGGTCCGGCCCCGTCGGCAGCAGGTCGGCCCACGCCGGCGGCACCCGCGTGACGTCGTCCGGCGCGTAGCCGAGCCGGGCCAGCACCTCGTCGCCCGCGTCCGGCACCGGGTACGCGCGGCCCGAGCCGTCGACCAGCCGCACGGTCGCGGCGGCGCCGTCGGTCGTCTGCGCGCGCACCAGGGCGCCCGACCCGGGCGCGACCCGCACGCCCGCGGCCACCTCGGCGCCGTCGCGCAGCACCAGGTCGACCCGCTCGGCGTCGCCGGTCGTGAGCACCACGCACGCGGTCGACCCGGCGGCGGGCAGCGTCGGCACGGTGGCCGGCAGGTCCGCCGGCGCGACCGGGGTCGCGGAGGTGCGCACGGCGGCGATCTCCGCGGCGGTGACCTCCAGCGGCTGTGCGGCGAGGTCGCCGGCGCCCAGCAGGTACAGCGGGTAGGCGAGGTCGGACAGCGGCGCGAGCTCGCCGCGCGCGTCGACCACGTAGCGCCGGGCGCCGTCGCCGACCCCGGTCACCTCGACCAGCGTGCCCACCCGGGTGTCGATCGGCAGGCCGCCCTCGGGCAGCGCCGCGTCTCCGGCGCCCTCGACGGTCAGCGGCGCGAGGTCCGAGCCCACCGGCACGAGGTTGACCCAGTCGGCGCCCGCGGCGAGCGGGGTGGCGGTGTCCAGGCCGAGCGCGCGCAGCACCGCGGCCTCGTCGCCGGCGGGGATGCGGTGCCGGGTGCCGTCGGAGACCAGGTACAGGGTCCCCGCGGCCTCCACGAGCGCGCCGGCGCCGGGGTCCGCCACCGGTGCCGGGGCGTCGGGGTCGATGGTCAGCGCCGTGCCGCCGTCGGGCGCGACGCACGCCGCCCAGCCCGTCGCCGCGAGCCGGCTCGCGAGCGGCAGCTCGTCGGGGGCTCCGGCGATGCCGATGGTCGCGCCGCGCGGGGCGTCGGTGATGTCGTCCTCGCTGACGTCGACCACGTGGAACGAGCCGGAGTCGAGGACCAGGCGCGCGCTGGTCACGTTGAGCACCGGGTGCAGCGTGCCCTGGATCCCGACGTACCGGCTGCCGTCGCCCTCGACGATGACCAGCGACTGGTCGTCCCAGCCGTCCGGCAGCGTGGGGCTGAGCAGGCCGAACCCGAGGCTGCCCAGCACGAGCAGCACGGACAGCGAGACGCCCGCGACGACGCCGCGCAGCGGCTTGGTGGGCTCGAGCTCCCGCCCGCCGGGCGCGCCGCTGGTGAACGCCGTGAGCAGGCGCCGGCGGCTGTAGGTCTGCGCCTCGACGAGGTCGCGCTTGGACGCCACCGGTCAGACCAGGCCCGCCGCGACGACGCCGAGCGGGAGCAGCAGCGCCAGGCAGGCGATCTCGAGGAAGTCGCCCAGCCGCGCCAGCCCGACCCGGCGGCGCGGGGCGACCAGGCCGAGGCCGACGACCACCGCGGCGGCCGCGCCGGCCACGCCGACGAGCGCCGGGCGCCAGCCTGGGTGCTGCGCGGCGGCCACGACCGCGACGACGACCAGCAGCGCCACGGACAGCCCGACCGTGAGCAGCACGTCCAGGCGCGAGTAGGTCTGCCGGGTCGCGAGCAGCAGGCCCGCGGCGGCGAGGACGAGCAGCACCGTTCCGGCGACACCGGTCGCGACGACCGCGGGTGCGGCCACCAGGGCGAGCACCCCGATCGCGACCCGCAGCGCCACCTGGATGCGGTGGCCGGCGGCGAGCTGCGCGCGGACCCGCGCGGACTGCACCGCGGGCGGGTCGGCGAGGATCTCGGCGTCGTTGCGCGGCGACACCACGCGCAGCGGCGTGCTGGACAGCGCGAGCCACGGGACGCCGATGCTGGCGGTGGCGACGACGGCCACCACGACCGCCAGCACCTCGCCGGGGCGGGCGTCGGTGAGCGCGATCGCGGTCCCGGCGACGGCGAGCGCGAGCCCGCCGGCCAGCGGCGCGGCGCTCAGCTCGCGGCGGTCGACCAGCGCGGGCATGCCGAGCAGGCCGGCGACCAGCACCCCGGTCCCGGCGAGCGCGGCGGGCCAGCCCCAGGACGGCGCCCCGGAACCGGCGGTGAGGCCGGCGACCGCGGCCAGCACGGGCGCGGTCAGCACGAGCACCCGGCCGGCGGCGGGCTCGGTGCCCACCCGGCCGACGACGGCGCCCGCCACCAGGGCGAGGAGGGCGGCCAGCGCGGCGACGACCGGCGGGACGAGCGACGCCTGGTCGGCCCCGAGCAGCAGCGCGGCGCCCGCGAGCAGCAGGGCGCCGGCGGCCCACGCGGCGCTCAGCGCGGAGTCGCGCGGCGTCCACGGGGCGTACTGGTTCTCCACCGCGTCGGCCACGGCCTCCACGACGTCGTCGTAGATCCGCTCCGCGTCGCGGCGGGCGCCCGACTCGAGCGTCAGCACGGCGCCGTCCTCGACGCCCTCGGCCAGCAGGCTGCGGGCGGAGTCGATCGGCGTGCCGTCGGCCCGCACCAGGCGGTAGCCGCCGTGCGCGGTGGCGGCGTCCAGCAGGCCGAGCGCGCGGGCCAGGCCGGGGACGACCTCGGCCATCGGCACGGCGCCCGGGATGCCGAGGTCGAGGCGGCGGTCCCCGGCGGTCACCGACACCCGCACGAGCGTCCCCACGGACGTCGTGGCGGCGGGTGCGTCTGTCATCGGGTCCCCTGTACTCCCTGGGCAGGTCGGCGGTCAGCATAGCGACGGCAGCCGATCCCGCCCGCGGGGCGCACGGGTGGGCGCGGCCGACCGGGTGGACTCTCGGCCGCCGCGCCCGGACGGCCGTCCCCCGCGCGGTGGGCGTCCTGCCCGGCAAATGGGACGCAGGGTGACAGAACCCACCGCATGACTGGGCCGAACGGGTGATGCATGACACCAGTCAGCGTGGTTGTCCACAGCGCGGGTGATCTCACCTGACGCGTCCGCGACCTGTCGGCTAGCCTCGACGCGGTTCCGGGGTCGAGTGAGCTCGGGCACAGGCGGCGCCGCAGCGGCGCACGTCAGGCAGGCCCACGGGGCCGTGTAGGGGGAGGTGACATGGCAGCAGAGGTCTCCGCAGCAGACGGCGCGCTCAAGCAGGGCGCCGACGCCGTGGTCCAGAGCCGTGGGGAGCTGCAGCGCGAGCTGAGCGCTCTCGAGGGCAAGCTGTCCGGCATCGGGTCGCACTGGCAGGGCCAGGGCGCCGTCGCGTTCAACGCGCTGATGGCCCGGTGGCGCGAGGACGCGAACAAGATCGTGTCCGCGCTCAACGAGTTCGAGGCCAACCTGCTCACCTCGCAGTCGACGTACACCGCGTCGGACGAGTCGCAGCAGTCCACCTTCAGCCGCCTCCAGGGCCGGCTGGGCTGATCGGGAGAGGACGAGACGATGGCTGACCTCAAGGTCAACTTCGGTGGCCTGTCCACCGCCGCCGCCGACATCCAGTCGAGCGCGAGCAACATCGAGTCCCGCCTGGCGGACCTCGACCGCTCCCTGCAGCCGCTCCGGGCCAACTGGTCCGGCGAGGCGTCGACCGCCTACACCGCCGCGAAGGCGAAGTGGGAGGCCGCGCTGACGGACATGAAGGCGCTGCTGGCCGACGTCGGCCGCGCGGTGTCGACCTCCGGCGAGGAGTACCAGTCCACCGAGCGGGCCAACGCCGCCCGCTGGTGAACCACCCCGGCCCCCGCGCCTGAGCGCGGGGGCCGACCCAGCACGACCGCGCGGTCGCGCCCGCCGTCACCCAGGACGGCCCGGGCGCGGCCGCGCGGCATCGCGTCGCAGGGGGCGACGCGCAGGACACTTCTTGCGGAGGACGGACGTGGCAGCGGACACCGGGTACGAGGCGGAGATCATCCGTGACCGGCTGAGCAAGCTCGTGACGCTGTTCGACATCACGGAGAACCTCAAGAGGCAGGTCACGCAGATCCGGTTCGACCAGACCTCCGCGGTGTGGCCGTCCGAGATCCCGAGCGTCGCGGACTTCGCGGACCAGTACCGGAACAGGCTCTGGATGGTCGAGCAGCGGCTCGGCACCATCCGGGACTCGATCGAGGCGAACCGGCAGGCGCTGGACGACTCGTACCGCTCGCTGAATCGCGCCGACGAGTCGATCGACGAGCTGCTGCGCGGGCTGCAGGAGCGCATCGACTCGCGTCCTGCACCGGTCAACGGCTCCGCGACGGCGCACCAGCGGCAGCTGAACTGATGCGCCCGACGCGACGGAACCTCGGGCGCGCGGCAGGCACCGCCGCTCTGCTGCTCGCCCTGTCCGCGCCGGTCGCGGCGACGGCCGCCACCGACGACGGGCGCTGGTACTACGACGCGGCCGGGCTGGCGAACGCCCACCAGCAGTCGACCGGCGAGGGCATCACCATCGGGCTGCTGGACACCCAGATCAACCCCGCGGCGCCGGACCTCGTCGGTGCCGACGTCACCGCCCGCGAGCCGTCGTACTGCGCGGCGGAGGACGGCACGGCGTTCCCCGCGGTCTCCACCGACCCGGACGCCCGGCACGCCACGTCGATGGCGGCGCTCATGGTGGGGACGGACGCAGGATCCGGTGACCGCCCCGGCATCCCCGGTGTCGCCCCCGGCGCATCCGTGCGCGCCTACACGATCAACGTCGGGGACGCGTGCACGAGCCCGGAGGGCGTCAGCGGCAACCGGGACGACGCGATCCGGGACGCGATCGCCGACGGCGTCGACATCATCGTGGTCCCGGGCAGCAACAACTTCGGCGCGGCCGGGATCACGGAGGCCCTGCAGGCCGGCGTCATCGTGGTGGGCGCGGGTGGCAACTACTCCGGCGCGGTGGCCGAGGCCCCCGGGAGCATGAACGGCGTCGTCGCGACGGGCTGGATGAACCAGGCGGGACAGCTCTCCCAGGGCAGCTCGTCCGGTGAGCGACTCGGGGTCGTCGCACCCGGGGAGCGGATGCGCGGCGTCGCCGAGGACTGGACCTCCTACGTCATCGCGGACGGGTCGTCGAACTCCGCGGCGTTCACCGCCGGCGCCCTGGCGCTCGCCTGGTCCGCCCACCCCGACGCGACCGGCAACCAGATCCTCCAGGCCCTCATCCACACCACGGACGGCGAGGTGCACGAGCCCGTCCACGACAAGGACTGGGGCTACGGCCTCGTCAACGTCCGCACGCTGCTCAGCGTCGACCCCACCACCTACCCGGACGAGAACCCGTTCCTGTCCGACAACCCGATCCTCATCCCGAGCATCGACCAGGTGCTCGGTGACACCGACGCGGATGCCGTGGCCGACCCGCAGCCGAGCGAGGAGCCCGCGGCGCCGGCTGCACCCGAGCAGCCGTCGGAGGACGAGTCGTCCGACGGCGCGCTGGTGCCGGTCCTGGTCGGGGCCGGTGTCGCCCTCGTCCTCGTCGCGGGAGCGACCACCGCCGTCGTCGTCGCCCGGCGTCGCCGCGCCGCCGACCACCGACCCGAGCACCAGCCGCAGCCGCAGCCGCCGACCTTCACCGGGGGGACCCATGGGTAACAACGCCGAACGCCTCGGGCACGCGCTCGACGCCAACCCGGACGTCGTCTACGACTCGGGGTCCCAGCTCGACGGCCACCGGACGGAGATCGAGTCCACGGCCGACACCCTCGCGCGCCTGGCCGCGGACGCCGGTCTCGCCGGTGCGAGCAACGACGCAGCGGCCGACTCGTTCCTCGCGTTGAGCCGCGACGTGATCGATGTGGCGGACGCGATCGTCGGGATCCGCGCCGGCGGCGACGCCGCGGCCGCCGCGATCGCCCAGGCCCAGACCGACTACGCCGCGCTGCCCAGCGGCGAGCTCACCGGGTCGGACCGCGCCCGGATCGCGGCACAGGCTGCCGTGACCGCGGCCAACCCGGTCGGCATCGCGACGACCGTCGTCGACGGCGCCCTGCTGGCGCGGCAGCGGGAGCAGGAGCGCGAGCGCGCGGCGACGCAGGCCCTGAACAAGCTCAACTCGACGATGTCCACCATCTCTCTCGATCCCGTCCGGGAGAGGAACGAAGGCGTCGATCCCGAGGGCGGCGTCGTCGAGCCCGGCACGGGCGGCACCGGCTCCACCGGCCGCACGCCGTCCGGCGGCTGGGCCCCGTCCGGCTCGTCCGGCACGACCGCCTCCGGCACGTCGGGCTACGTCCCGACCACCGGCGGCGGCACGGTCGGCAGCAGCTGGGAGCCGGGCGGCTCCGGCTCCGTGGGCATCGGCTCGGGCGGCTCCGGCTCCACCGGCGGCTCGGGGTCATCCGGCGGCCACGGCTCGACGGGCACCGGCGGCACGGGCACCGGCACCGGCACCGGCGGCGGCGCCGGGTCGGGCATCGGCGGCGGGGTGATCCCCGGCCGCGGCGACGGCTCGTCGTCCGACGGCGTCGTCGGCGGCACGATCCCCGGTGGCGGCAGCGGCGGCGGGTTCCTCGGCGGCGCCGGCGGGTCCGGCGGCGGCGCGGGCGGCGCGGGCTCGCTCGGCGGCGTCGGTGCCGGCGGCCTGGCCGGCGGCCTGACCGTCGGCGGCGCGGCGCTCGGCGCGGCGGGGCTGAACCGCCTGGCCGGCGGCACCGCGGGCGCCGGCGGGCTCGGCGGCGGCTCCTTCGGCGGCGCGGGCTCCTTCGGCGTCGGCACGGGCGCGGGTGGCGCGGTGCCGCTCGGCACCCTCGGCGGCGCGGGCGGGACCGGGGCGGGCGCCTCGGGCTCCGGCCTGTCCGGCTCGGCGTCCGGGCTCGTGCAGGGCTCGCAGGCCGGCGCCGCGGGCGCCGGCGCCTCGGGCTCCCGCGCCGGCGGCATGATGGGCGCGCCGATGGGCGGCAGCGGCGGTGCGGGCGGGTCGAAGGACTCGAAGCGCCGCTCGTCCGCCGGCCTGCTCGCGCCGGACATCGACGTCGAGGAGGGCGCGCAGCGCCAGGACCTCGGCGCGGCGGCGCGCGCCGGCGGTCGGGACGCGATCCGGCCCACGGCGCCCGTGGCGGCCGTCGCGGACGACGACCAGGACGAGTGGTGACGGGACGCTCGACATCCTCCGGCGTGTCCATCGACGCGCTCCCGCGTGACCCGTGGGAGCGCGTCCGGGCCCGTACCCTCCCCGTCCCCGGGGTGACGCACTCCCAGACGACCCCGTGGCCGGCCTGATGCAGACACTCCGCGCGGTCCGCCAGGCGGCCGGCGGCACCGCGTTGCTTCTCGCGCTGTCTGCGCCGGCAACGGCCTCGGCGGCCACCGACGACGGCCGCTGGTACTACGACAGCGCCGGGCTCGCCGACGCCCACCAGCTGGCCACCGGCGAGGGCATCACCATCGGGCTGCTCGACGGACCCCTCAACCCTGCCGCGCCCGACGTCGCCGGTGCGGACGTGTGGGTCCGCGAGCCGTCCTTCTGCGCCGCCGAGACCGGTGGCGAGGCGTTCCCCTCGATCACCACCGAGGCCGATGCCCGCCACGCGACGACCATGGCCGCGCTGCTGGTGGGCACGGGTTCGGGAGCGGGCGGGCAGCCCGGGATCCCTGCCGTCGCCCCCGGCGCCTCGCTGCGCTCGTACGCGATCAACATCGAGAACGCGTGCCAGAGCCCGGCAGGGGTGAGCCCCGGTCGGGACGACGCGGTCCGCGCCGCTGTGGCGGACGGCGTCGACATCATCGTCGTGCCGGGAAGCAACCTGTTCCACGAAGCCGGGATCACCGAGGCCCTCCGCGCCGGGGTCATCGTCATCGCCTCCGGCGGGAACACCTCCGGCCGGGTCAACGGCCAGCCCGCCACCATGAACGGCGTGGTGGCGACCGGGTACATCGACCAGCAGATCCAGCTCTCGGTCGGGAGCGCCTCCGGTCCGCGCCTCGGCGTTGTCGCGCCCGGCGAGGCGATGCTCGGGATCGCCGCGGACTGGAGCTCGTACGTCCTCACCGAGGGGTCGTCCAACTCCGCGGCCTTCACCGCCGGCGTGCTCGCGCTCGCCTGGTCCGCGCACCCCGAGGCGACCGGCAACCAGATCCTCCAGGCCCTCATCCACACCACGGACGGCGACGTCCACGACCCCGCCCACGACGACGACTGGGGCTACGGCACCGTCAACGTCCGCACCCTGCTCAGCGTCGACCCCACGACGTACCCCGACGAGAACCCGTTCCTGTCCGACGACCCGATGCTCCGCCCGACCATCCGAGAGGTCCTCGGCGACACCGACGACGCCAAGGCCGCCCCGGAGCCGAGCGCCGCACCTGTCGAGCCCGCCCACCCGGAGCCGCCCGCCAGCGACGAGTCGCCCGGCAGCACGCTGACGCCCGTCCTGGTCGGGGCGGGAGTCGCCTTCGTCCTCGCGGGGGCGGTCACGGCGGTCGTCGTCATCCGCCGTCGTCGTCGCGTCGAACACGGACCCGAGCACGAGCCGCAGCCGACCGTCACGGTCTCGGATCGGGGCTAGGACCTCCTCGCCGTCGCGCGGGCCCGCAACTCCCCTTCGCGCCCGAGCACCGTGGCATCGCCCGGCGGAACGCCCGTCGTCCGCCGAGAACACGCTGACCGGCGTCGCGTACTCGAGGTCGACCTCGTGACCGTCGTTCGCGCTGTCGCGAGCGCTCCGCAGGGGGACGCCCCGACAGCTACCGCCGCAACGCCCTCGTCGCTGCCGTCGCCTCGCTCCTGGTCGCACCCGTCGGACTCAGCATGGGCCTCCTGAGCGCCCAGTACGGCGCCGACCCGGACCTCCGGCTCGTGGGGTGCGCGGCGGCCCTCGCTGTTCTCGCGCTCGGGACGTCCGCCTGCGGCGTCGCCGTGGTGATCGGACGCAGCCCGGCGCGCACCTCTGCTGCGCTGGCGTGGCTGGCACCGGTTCTCGCGATCGGGGGCCTCGTGCACGGCTTCATGCGGGCAGCGGGCGGTGCTGGGTCGCCCCTTTCTCTCGGTCGCCGCCTCGGTCGTCCTGCGTTCGTCGTCACCCTGTTCGCAGCCGCTGTACACGTCGCGGCGCGGAGCGCCGCACTCGGGATGGTGCGGAGCTCCTGACACCCGCCGCCGAGGTGACGATCGAGCGAGCACCTCGGGCAGGCACGCAGACGGCCGCGCCCGTCCGGCCGCCGCTCCCCGCGATCCGGGGTCCGGCGCACCCGCCGCGGCCCAGCTGAGCCGTCGGCACGGGCGGATCAGCCCCGCGCCGCCCCCGGCGCGTCGATCCGCACCCCGCGGTCGCCCACCTGGATCGTCGACCCCGACGGCACCAGCACCCGCTGGTCCGCCGGCACCGGCACGACCCGACCGCCGGGCAGCCGCAGCGTCGTCCCGTTGCCCGACCCGGCGTCCGAGACCCAGAAGGTGCCGTCGTCGATGCCGAACCGCGCGTGCGTCCGGGAGACGCTGCGCTCCGGGTCGTCCACGACGATGACGTGGTCGCAGCGCTCGCCGGCGACCGGGCGCGGGGCGCGGCCGATGAGGCCCGGCCCGGTGACGGACATGACCTGGCCGGTGTCGAGGGTGACCAGGAACGGGGACGGCTGCGCCTGGTGCGCCAGGCGCGGGGCGGCGGGCTCCGGGGCCGGCTGGGCCGGGACCACCGGGCGGATGCCGACGGACGCGGCCTCGGCGGCAGACTGCGCGGCGGCGGCCGGCGGCTGCTGCGGCTGCGCCTGGTGCCCCGCCGGGACCGCGGGCGGCTGCGCGGCCGCGGCCCGCGCGGCGCGACGACCGGACGGGGCCGACGCGGCGTCCCCATCCGGCGCGGCCACCGGCGCGGGCGGTCGGGTCGGGGCGACCGGCGGCACCGGCACCGCGGCGGCCGGGACCGGACCGACCCGCTGCGGCTGCGGCGCGGCGCCGACCCGCGGCGGCTGCGGCGTCGGGACGTCCGGCACCGCGCCGGCCGGTGCGCCCGGCACCGCCCCCTGCTGCGGCCGCGGCACCCCCGCGGCGCCGACCTGCACGCCCGCCCGCGGCGCCGCCGGGACCGCGACGGCCCCCGCTCGCTCCGCGGCGTCGGCGGCCGCCTCCACGGCTCGCTCGTGCGCCCGCACGTCCACGACGACGGCCCGCCCGACGCGGTCGTGCCACGCCTGCGCGCGCCCGGTCCTGTCGAAGGCCCCGGACGCCACGACCAGCCACTGCCCGAGCCCCGCGGCGGCGTGCCCGGCGGCGAGCACCAGCCCGCGCAGGAACCCGCGCGCCGGCCCGACCGAGTACGGCGTCTCCTCCCGCGCGGTGCGCAGCCCCAGGACGGTGTTGCCGAGCGTGCGGCCCGTGTGCGCCTCCCAGACCAGCAGGCCGACCGCGAGCTCGACGACGACCAGCGCCGCCAGCAGCCAGGAGCCGGTCCAGGCGAGGAGACCGCCCGCGACGGCGCCCACGGCCACCGCGTCGAGCGCGTAGGCCAGCACGCGGCGCCCGGGGCCGGCGGGGGTCGCGTCGCCGAACGCCGGGTGCAGCACGGCCGGGCGGGGCTCGCGCGGCCGCGCCTCGGCGCGCGAGCGGCCCTGCGCGCCCTCGACGAGCGTCACGGTGGCGTCGGGCTGGGCCGGGGCGCCGCACGCGGTGCAGAACCGGGCGTCGGGCCGCAGCGGCCGGTGGCAGCTGGCGCAGGCGCGGACGGCGACCGTGCCGACCGGCGTCGCGCTCATCGTCTGGTCCACGTCGGCTCCCCCGTCGTCCCTGTCGTCCTGCCCCTGCCCCGCCCGGTGGCCCCGCCCCCGAGCCCCCACCTCACGACGTCACCCGCCGCAGCGTCTCGATCAGGTCCGCCGCCACCAGCGCCGCGGGCAGCGCCAGCACGACGCCCAGCCCCTCGACGAAGTCGGCGAACCGCGACGCCACCACCGACTGCCAGCCACGCCCGAGCGCCACACCGATCGCGGAGGCGGCCAGCGCGACGACCAGGCAGCCGGCGGCCACCAGCACGGCGTCCGCGCCGAGCCGGGGGGCGCCCAGCGCCGCGAGCTCGACCAGCACCAGCGCGGCGGCCACCCGCGGGGCCCAGCGCGCGACCGGCCCGCGGGCCGCGCGCGGCTGCAGCGACAGCACGGCCACCAGGGCCGCGACGAGCGCCACGGCGGCCCAGCCGCGCAGCGTCGCCCGCTGCGGGTCGCCCAGCGCCGCGACCAGCACCAGCGGCACCAGCACCGGCGGCAGCGCGCAGACCAGCAGCACGCCCGCGTCGGTCCGGCGCTCGGCGGAGTCGACGGTGCGGACGACCTGGCGCTCGTTCACGCGGCCCAGCCCACGCGGCCGCGGCCCACGGACGGACGGCGCGGTGCGGGCGACGTGCGCGAGGTCCACCAGCTGCTCGTCGGGCACGGACAGCGCCATGACCGGCACCGCCCGCAGCCCGACCGGCGTCAGGCCCAGCAGCACCGCCGCGGCGACGACGCCCGGCAGGCCGGCTAGCAGCACGGCGAGCGCCAGCCCGGCCACGACGCCGACGGCGACGACCAGCACGCCCGCGACGTCCTGCCCGCGGCGCTCCGCCCGGGTGGCGACCCAGCGCGCCGCGGCGGCGGCGGTCGCGGCCACGAGCCCCGCGACGAGCGCGAGCCGCCGGTCGGCCGACCCTGCGGGGTCGACCGCGGACACCCCGGCGGCGAACGCGAGGACCGGCGCGACCAGCGTCGCGGCGGTGGCGGAGGCCACGGGGAGCACGGCCAGGGCGAGCGCGGCCACGCCGAGCAGGACGGCGGCGGCCAGCGCGAGCCAGCCCCGCGCGACGGGGTCGATCAGCGCGACCGCGGCGAGCACCCCCGCAGCGGCCGCGGCGGCGCCGAGCAGGGCGGCCTGCGGGTCGGGGCGGCGCGCGACCCAGCCGGCGCGCGCGCGGGCGGCCCGGCCCCGCGGGCGAGGCGCGGGCGCGACGACGTGCACGACCGCGCCGTCGGCCACCTGCGCGGCGACGGGCGCGGCCAGGTCCAGCACCCGGCCGGACGAGTCGAGCGCGAGCATGCCCGGGACGAGCGGCACCCCGGCGGCGGCCAGCAGCTCGCCGAGGGTCCGGGCGGCGTCCAGGGCGACGTCGAGGCGGCGCGCACCCAGGTGCACGGCAACGCGCGTCAGGGGCGCGCCGGGTGCCTGCACCGTCACGCGCTCTCCCTCCGCCGGTCGCGCGCCCGGCGGGGCGACGGCGGCGGTCCCGCCCGCCCCCGGGCGCGGCGCCAGTCATGCTATGCGGTCAGGGCCGGTCAGCACCCCGGTCGTCCCCCCGTCCGGGCGGACCGCGGCCAGGATCGCCCGGACGGTGGAACGCCGGCCGCCCCGCGCGCGCCCGTGCGGGTAGGTTGACGCCACAGGAACGTCGGGGGGCGTGCGGTCCCCCGCCCGGCAGGAGGGACCGAGCGCCGACGATGTCGATCGCGCCGCAGCAGGGGACGCGCCTGGAGCCGCCCGCCGTCCCCAGCGGACAGGTCGTCCTGCAGCCCCCGCCCGAGATCCAGGCCTCCGACGGCATCAGCGGCATGCTGGCGAACGCCATCCCCATGCTGGGGTCGGTCGGCTCGATCGTGTTCGTCGCCACCACCCAGCCCGGGCCGCGCGGCTTCATCACGGCCGGCATGTTCCTGCTGGCGTCGCTCGGGTTCGTCGGCGTGAACGGCTGGCGGCAGCGCTCGCAGCACCAGGCGCAGGTCGTCGGCGCCCGCCGGGAGTACCTGGCGTACCTGTCCGACCTGCGCAGCTCCGTCCGGCAGGCCGCCGGCGCCCAGCGCCGCGCCGCCGAGTGGACCTCCCCCGACCCGCGCGCGCTGCCCGCCGTCGCCGAGGAGCGCACCCGGGTCTGGGAGCGCCGGTCGCAGCACGACGACTTCCTGGTCGCGCGCGTCGGGGTCGGCGCGCAGCCGCTCTGCCTCGAGCTCGAGGCGCCGCAGACCCCGCCGCTCGCGCAGCTCGACCCGGTCGCCGCGTCCGCCGCGCACCGGTTCCTGGTCACGCACCGCGTCCAGCAGGGCGTGCCGATGGCCTTCGACGTCCGGTCGGTCGCCCGCATCGAGGTCACCGGCGCCGCCGCGGAGTCGCGCGCGCTCGCCCGGGCCGTCGTCAGCCAGCTCGCCACGTTCCACGCGCCCGAGGACCTGCAGATCGCCGTCGTCGCGGGCGACGCCGCGCTGCCCGAGTGGGACTGGGTCAAGTGGCTGCCGCACGCGCACTCGACGCGGTCCCGGGACGCCGTCGGCGCCGCCCGGATGATCGGCACCACGCTCGCCGACGTCGAGTCGCTGCTCCCCGAGGACCTGACGGACCGCCCGCGGTTCGGCTACGCCGCGGAGGCGCCGCTCCCGCACGTGCTGGTCGTGGTCGACGGCGGGCACGTCCCGGTCGGCAACGCGATCCTCACCACCGACGGCGTGCTCGGCGTGACCGTCCTCGAGCTCCCCGACCGCTGGGACGAGCTCGACGAGCCCACGACGCTGCGGCTCAACGTCGGCGGCGCGGTCGTCACCGAGGACGCCGTGCGCGCCCCGGTCGACGTGCTGCGGCTCGGCAACGCGCCGGTGCGCGTCGAGGGCGACCAGATGTCCGTCGCGGACGCCGAGGCCACTGCGCGCCGCCTGCTCCCGCTGCACGTCGAGTCGGGGCCGGAGCGGGGCGACGAGGAGGTGTCGTCCGAGCTGGTCGACCTGCTCGGCGTCGGCGACGTCCGCGACCTCGACCTGGACGTCGCCTGGCGGCCGCGGCTGCCGCGCGACCGGCTCCGGGTGCCCATCGGCGTCACCCCGCAGGGCCAGCCGGTCGCCCTCGACATCAAGGAGTCCGCCCAGCAGGGCATGGGCCCGCACGGCCTCATCATCGGCGCCACGGGCTCCGGCAAGTCCGAGGTGCTGCGCACCCTGGTGCTGGCGCTGGCGATGACGCACTCGTCCGAGGACCTCAACTTCGTCCTCGTCGACTTCAAGGGCGGCGCCACGTTCGCCGGCATGGCCGACATGCCGCACGTGTCCGCGATCATCACCAACCTCGGCGAGGAGCTCACGCTCGTCGACCGCATGCAGGACGCCCTGCAGGGCGAGATGGTCCGCCGCCAGGAGCTGCTGCGCGCCGCGGGCAACTTCGCGAACGTCGCCGACTACGAGAAGGCGCGCAAGGGCGGCCGCACCGACCTGGCGCCGCTGCCCGCGCTGCTCATCGTCTGCGACGAGTTCTCCGAGCTGCTGTCCGCCAAGCCCGAGTTCGTCGACCTGTTCGTCACGATCGGCCGCCTGGGCCGGTCGCTGCAGATGCACCTGCTGCTCTCCTCGCAGCGGCTGGAGGAGGGCCGGCTCCGCGGGCTCGAGTCGCACCTGTCCTACCGGATCGGCCTGCGCACGTTCTCGGCCGCCGAGTCGCGCACCGTCCTCGGCGTCCCCGACGCGTACACGCTGCCGCCGGTGCCGGGCATGGGCTACCTCAAGCCCGACACCACGACGATGATCCAGTTCCGCGCCGCCTACGTGTCCGGTCCGCCGAAGGCCCGGCGCCGCACCGCGGCCGGCGGCGGCACCGTCGCCGGCACCGGGCTGACCCGGCTGGAGTCGTTCACCGCCGCGCCCGTGCTCGGCGGCGTCGTCGCCGAGCCGGCCTCGACCGAGGTCGTCGCGACCGAGCCCGAGGAGTCGCGCGCGACGTTCGACATCGCGGTGCAGCGGATGAAGGACCAGGGCCCGCCCGCGCACCAGGTGTGGCTGCCGCCGCTGGTGGTCCCGCGCACGCTCGACGAGCTCATGCCCGACCTGGTCGCCGACCCGCGGCTGGGCCTGGTGTCGCCGGGCTGGCGCTCGGCCGGCACGCTCACGGTCCCGCTCGGCACCGTCGACCGGCCGCTGGAGCAGCGCCGCGAGAACCTCACCGTGTCGCTCGGCGGCGCGGCCGGCCACATGTCCGTCGTCGGCGCCCCGCGCACCGGCAAGAGCACCGTCCTGCGGTCGGTCGTCACCGCGCTGGCGCTCACGCACACGCCGCTCGAGGTGCAGTTCTACGTGCTCGACTTCGGCGGCGGCACGTTCGCCCCGCTGGCCGGGCTCGCGCACGTCTCGGGCGTCGCGTCCCGGGCCGAGCCCGACGTCGTCCGCCGGACGGTCGCCGAGGTCGAGTCGATCGTCGACGAGCGCGAGCGGTACTTCCGCGCGCACGGCATCGACTCCATCGAGACGTACCGCACCCGTCGCGCCCAGGGCACCGCCGACGACGGCTACGGCGACGTGTTCCTGCTGGTCGACGGGTGGTCCACGATCCGCGCGGAGTTCGACGAGCTCGAGCCGCGCATCCAGGCGCTCGCCGGCCGCGGCCTCACGTTCGGCGTGCACCTCGTGGCGTCCGCCGCGCGCTGGATGGACTTCCGCACCCAGGTGAAGGACCTGTTCGGCACCCGGCTGGAGCTCCGGCTCGGCGACCCGATGGACTCCGAGCTCGACCGCAAGGTCGCCGTCAACGTGCCGAAGGACCGCCCGGGCCGCGGCCTCGCCGTGTCGAAGCACCACGTGCTGACGGCGCTCCCCCGCGTCGACGGCGACTCCTCGCCCGACACCCTGGGCGCCGGCGTCACGCACCTCATCCAGGCCGTCAACGCCGCCTGGCAGGGCCCCGCCGGCCCGAAGCTCCGGCTGCTGCCCGACGAGGTCACGCTCGACCACGTCCGGTCCGACGCCCGCGCCGACGCGCGCCGGCTGCTTCTCGGCATCGACGAGGCCGCGCTCGCGCCGGTCGGGATCGACGTCACCGAGGAGCCGCACCTGTACGCGTTCGGCGACGGCGGTTCCGGCAAGTCCGCGCTGCTCCGCGCGGTGGCGTCCGAGGTCCGGCGGCTGCACACCCCGCAGCAGGCGCAGATCTTCGCGGTCGACTTCCGGCGGTCGCTGCTCGGCGAGATCCCCGAGGAGTACCTCGCCGGGTACTTCACGACCCAGGACCAGGCGGCGGCCGAGATCGCCGGGCTCGCGGAGTACCTGCGCAGCCGGCTGCCCGGGCCGGACGTCACGCCGGAGCAGCTGCGGTCGCGGTCCTGGTGGTCGGGCGCCGCGGTGTACGTGATCGTCGACGACTACGACCTCGTCGCGACGACCACCGGCAACCCGCTGCAGCCGCTCGTGCCGCTGCTCGCGCAGGCCGGCGACGTGGGCCTGCACCTGGTGCTCGCCCGCCGGTCGGGCGGCGCCGGCCGCGCGATGTACGAGCCCGTGCTGCAGGCGCTCCGCGACCTGGCGGCGCCGGGCATCGTGATGTCGGGCAGCCCGGACGAGGGCGCGCTGGTCGGCGGGGCGAAGCCCGTGCCGTCGGTGGCGGGGCGCGCGCAGCTGGTGACGCGCGACGAGGGCCGCCAGGTGGTCCAGCTGGCCTGGACCCCGCCGACCCTCTGAGGCGCGCGCGGGGCGCTCGCGCCCACGCGTCCGCGCCGCGCAACGCCAAGTGCCTACGAAACGTGTCGAGTGCCTATCAGGCGGATAGGCACTCGACACGTTTCATGTGCGCTCGGAGTGCGGGCCGCGACGGCGGTCCGGCGTCGAGCACGGCGCGAGGGGCGGCGCGGCCGGCCCCGGTCCCCCCGGCCCCGGGGCGGCGCGCCTGCCGGGAGACCCGGCTCCGCCCATGCTCCCGCCGCCCGCGCGCACGTCACCTCATCCGCACGGGGTGACTGCGTCAGCCGCCGAGCCGCTCCCGCCCGTCCGCGCGCCACAGCGCCGCCCGCGGTACCTCCCGCCCGGCGCTGCAGCTCCGGCCGCCGCGCTCGCCGCGGACGACCGCGCTCGCCGCGCGCGGCGCGCCGCGCCCCGAGGTCGAGGGGTCGCCGTGGGCGCCGGCAGGCCGGGCTCGACCGCGCGACGCCCCGGCCCCGGTCAGGCCTGGGCGACGGTGATGCGGCGGCTGCCCAGGACCAGGGTCCAGCCGGCGCCGACGCGGGCGGGCTGCCCGGGCGGGAGGCTCCACGGCTTGCCCGCCGCGTCGAGGAGCACGGTGCCGTTGGTGGAGCCGCGGTCGACGACGTCGAGCCCGCCGTCGACCGGCCAGAACGCCAGGTGCGTCGACGACACCGACTGCTCCGGGTCGTGGATGGTGACGAGGTGGGCCCACTGCTCGGCCCCGGGGGCCGGGCGCCGACCGATCAGGCCGGGACCGGTGACGGCCACGCGATCGCCGGTGTCGAGCACCAGCGCGAGCGTCGACGACGCCGCGTCCAGGGAGCCGGCCCAGCGGCCGACGCGGGTGTGCTCGACGTCGCCGAGGTCGGCCGTCGGGACGGTGGCGTCCGGCAGGCCGAGCAGGGAGTCCGTCGACAGGGCCGAGGTGGCGGCCGGCGCCGCGGGGACCGCGGGCGCGGGCGCGGCGGAGGCCGCGTGCCGCGGGAGGCGCGCGGTGTCGTCCGGGGCGGGCGTCGGGGTCGGGTCGACCGCGAGGACCGGGTCCGCCGCGGCAGGAGCGGGGTCGGGCACGGCCGACGCCACCGAGGGTGCGGGCACGTCCGGCGCGGCGGTGGGGGCCGCCGGGGTCGGCTCCGCAGCGGTGGCATCCGGCACGGCGACGTACTGGCGCGAGGCGGCCGCGGGCACGGGGCGGTCGTGCTCCCGCGGCGCCGCATCCGGCGCGGGGCGCGCGTGCTCCCCCGGCGCAGTATCCGGCGCGGGGCGCGCGTGCTCCCCCGGCGCAGCATCCGGCGCGGGGCGCGCGTGCTCCCCCGGCACGGCGTCCGGGGCGGGCGCGACCGGCGCGGGCGGGCCCGAGGTCGGGGCGATGCGCGGCAGCGCCTCGGCGGGCGGCCCGGCGGACGGGGTCGTCGCCGGGCGGGGCGGGCCCGAGGTCGGACCCGATGCGCGGGTGGCGGGTGCGGGGGCGGCGGCCGCGGGGATCGGTGCCGGAGCCGGGTCCTCGCGCCGCGGCGCGCGGGCGCGCAGCACCAGGGTGCCCGCGGCCTTGTCGTGCCAGCCGCGCTGCTCCGGGCCCTCGTCCCAGGCGCCGGAGCCCGCGACGACGTAGACGCCGACGCCGCCGAGCAGGACGCCGAGGGCCTGGACGACGCTCCGCACCAGCACCGCCCACAGGCCCGGCGCCCGGCCGGTCCGGGCGGAGACGGTGCGGGTGCCGAGCAGCGCGCCGCCGACGGTGCGACCGCCGAACGCCTCGGCGAACCACTGGCCCGCCGCGAGCAGCAGCAGGAGCAGGCCCGGGACGAGCAACGCGCCGAACGAGCCGTCGGAGCGCAGCGCGGGCAGCACCGCGAGCAGGCCGGCGCCGCCGACGAGGACGGCCAGCGCCTGGTCGACCACCAGGGCCACGAGCCGGCGCCACACGGGCGCGACGGCGTCGTCGACGTCCGCGCCCAGCGACCAGCCCGGCGCCGACGGAGGGCCCGACCGGGAGGTGGGGGGATCCACCCGGGCCGGCTCGCCCGGGCGCGTCGGTGCGAGCGGATCCACCGGCCCGGGGACGGTTCCGGAGCCGGCGGCGGCGGGCGCGCCCTGGGCCGGCGCGCCCGGCACGGTCCCGCCGCCCGGCGCACCGGCCGGGCCCGGCGCACCCGACCCACCCGCCAGGCCCGTCGCACCCGGAACCCCCGGCGCACCCGGAACCCCCGGCGCAGCCGCCACGCCCGGGACGCCGGCCCCGGCCGACACCCGCGCGCCGCAGGCGCCGCAGAACGCCGACCCCGGCTCCAGCCCCGCGCCGCAGGCCGGGCACGCGCCGACCCCGGCCGCGCCCGCCACACCCGGCGTGCTCATCCCGCTCCCCCCGCAGCCGTCGCCGAGCGGGTCAGGACGCCCGGTCGACCAGCGCGTCCGCGAACGACACGAACGAGTCCTTCACGGGCCCGTCCGGCAGCGGCGCGAGCAGGTCGACGGCCTCGGTCACGAGCGCGGCCGCCCGCTCGCGGGTCTCGCGGACCACGTCGTGCGCGCGGAGGTCGGCCAGCACCTGCGCCAGCACGGCGTCGTCCGACAGGTCCCCGTCCAGGCGCGCGACGAGCTCGGCGTCGGCCGGGTCGGCCCCGGTGGCGGCCCGCTCCCGGAGCAGCAGCACCGGCATGGTCGGCACCTGCTCGCGCAGGTCGGTGCCGGGGGTCTTGCCGGAGACGTCGCCCGCGGAGGTGAGGTCCAGGACGTCGTCGGCCAGCTGGAACGCCACGCCGATCCGCTCGCCGAACGCGGCGACGGTCTCGACGGCCTCCGGCGACGCGCCGCCGTACATCGCGCCGAGCCGCGCGGAGGTGGCGATGAGGGAGGCGGTCTTGTCGGCCAGCACGTGCAGGTAGTGCTGCACCGCGTCGTCGTCCGCGCCGGGGCCGGTGGACTCGTGCAGCTGGCCGAGGCACAGCCGCTCGAAGGTGCCGGCCTGGATGATGACGGCCTCGGGACCGAGGTGCGCGACGGTGCTGGAGGCGCGCGCGAACAGCAGGTCCCCGACCAGGATCGCGACGTTGTTGCCCCAGACCTCGTGCGCGGCGGGGGCGCCGCGGCGCAGCGGCGCGGAGTCCATGACGTCGTCGTGGTAGAGCGAGGCGAGGTGGGTGAGCTCGACGACGACGGCCGCGTCCAGGACGTCGTCGGAGCCCGCGGTGCCGCCCAGCTCGGCGGACAGCAGCGTCAGCAGCGGGCGCAGGCGCTTCCCGCCGGCGTTCGCCAGGTGGTGCGCGGCGTCGTCGACGAGCGGGTCGGCGTACTCGACGGCGGTGCGCAGACGCTCCTCGACCAGGTCGAGGCGTCCCGCGATGCGCTCGGCGAGCACGGGGTCGGCGAGCGGCAGGGCGGTCGGGGAAGTCACGGGACGAACCTATCTGGCCGGGCGGGCCGGGGCAGAACCGACGCGGCCGTGCGCCCGCCCACGCAGGTGGACGGGCGCACGGCCGTGTGCGGTCGGGGCGATCAGGGCAGGAGCTGGGCGACGCCGGCGATCGCGTCCAGGACCGGGCCCGGCAGGACGCCGAGCAGGACGGTCAGCACGGCGCAGGCGCCGATGGCGACGACCGCGAACCCCTGCGAGGCGACGACCACGGCGCCCGGGCGGGCCTCGTCGTCGGCGTCGTCGCGCGGGCCGCCGTGCGGGCTGGTGAAGAACATCAGGACGATGATCCGCACGTAGAAGAACGCGGCGGCCGCGGAGGCCAGGACGCCGACCACCGCGAGCGGCCAGGCGCCGCCCTCGACGGCCGCGGAGAACACCGCGAACTTCCCGGTGAAGCCGGCCGTCAGCGGGATGCCCGCGAACGACAGCAGGAACAGCGCGAACGTGGTGGCGAGCACCGGGTTGGTCCGGCCGAGGCCGGCCCACTGCGACAGGTGCGTGGCCTCGCCGAGGACGGGGCCCTCGGCCTCGACCGGCGGCTGCTCGCCGTCGGCGTCGGCAGCGTCGTCCGCGCCGGCACCCGCGGCACCCGTGGCGCCCGTGCCGGCTCCCGACCCCCCGACGTCGACCGTCGACCCGGCCGACGCCAGCGCCGGCACCCGCGCGCCCGCGACCCCCGCGGCGACCCCCGCCGACCGCACCGCCCCGCGCTCCCGCACCAGCGACACGATCCCGAACGCCCCCACCGTCGCCGCGCCGTACGCGAGCAGGTAGAACAGCACCGCCGTGATCCCCGACTGCACCAGCGCGACCACGCCGGTGAGCACGAAGCCCGCGTGCGCGATCGACGAGTACGCGAGCACCCGCTTGATGTCGGTCTGCACCAGCGCGACCACCGTGCCGACCGCCATGGTGGCGATCGCGACGGTCCACATCACCGGCTCCAGGTCCCAGCGCAGGTCCGGCACCACCGTGTAGAACACCCGGACCAGCGCGCCGAACGCGGCGACCTTGGTGCACGCGGCCATGAACCCGGTGATCGGGGTCGGCGCGCCCTGGTAGACGTCCGGGGTCCAGGAGTGGAACGGCACCGCACCGACCTTGAACAGCAGGCCGGCGAGGACCAGCAGCGACCCGACGAGCAGCAGCCCGTCCATCCCGGAGACGGTGCGCACGGCGTCGGCGATCTCGGCGTACCGGAGCGAGCCGGAGAACCCGTAGAGCAGCGCGATGCCGAACAGCAGGAGCGCGGACGCGAACGACCCCAGCAGGAAGTACTTCATGGACGCCTCCTGGCTGAGCAGGCGGCGCCGCCGGGACAGCCCGGTCAGCAGGTAGAGCGGCAGCGACAGCACCTCGAGCGCCACGAACAGCGTCAGCAGGTCGCCCGTCGCCGGGAAGATCAGCATGCCCCCGGTCGCGAACAGCACGAGCGGGTAGACCTCGGTCTGCTCGAGGCCCGCGGCGCGCGCCGCCTCCTCGTAGCCGGAGCCGGGCACCGCGGCGCCCTGCGGGGCGAACGCGTCCTCGCCGGTGGCGGTGCGGTCGGCGATCACCAGCACGGCGAGCAGCGCCAGCACGGCGGTGGTCGCCCACAGCACCAGCGTCGGGCCGTCGACCAGCAGCGACCCGCCGAGCACGTCGGTGCCGCCGGTGTCGGCGACGCCGTTCCAGAGCGCGGCGACCGCGACGACGGCGCCGGCCAGCGCGACCAGGGTCAGGGTCAGCTGGACCACGCGGCGCACGCGGCGCGGCACGAGGGCCTCGACCAGCACGCCGACCACGGCGGCGCCGAGGACGATGAGCACCGGCGCGAGCTGGGCCCACGCGATGTCGGGCACGGTGAAGCTCACTGCTCGCTCCCCTCGGAGTCGCCGTCGACGGCGATCGGCATCTCGACCGCGGGCGGCTCGCCGCCCACGTGCTCGACGGTCTGCGCGGCGGGCTCGTCGACCAGGCGCAGCGCGGGCGCCGGGTAGAAGCCGAGCACCAGCATGATCGCGATGAGCGGGCCGACGACCCACCGCTCGCGGCCGCCGATGTCCCGGGTGCCGGCGAGGTCGCCGCGCACCGGGCCCGTGAACAGCCGCTGGTAGGTCCACAGGACGTAGACGGCGGCGAGCACGACGCCGAGCGTCGCGACCACGGCCGCGGCCCGGTTGGTGCCGAACGACCCGACCAGGACCAGGAACTCGGAGACGAACGTGGACAGGCCGGGCAGCGACAGCGCGGACAGGCCGGTCACCAGGAAGACGCCGGCCAGCACCGGGGTGACCTTCTGCAGGCCGCCGAAGTCCTCGATCCGGGCGGAGCCGCGGCGGGCCGCGAGGAACCCGACCAGCAGGAACAGCGCGCCGGTCGAGAGGCCGTGGTTGACCATGTAGAACGACGAGCCGGCGACCGAGGTCGACGTGAAGGCGAAGATGCCGAGCACGATGAACCCGAAGTGCGACACCGAGGTGTACGCGACGAGCCGGAACAGGTCCTGCTGCCCGATCGCGAGCAGCGCCCCGTAGAGGATCGACACGACGGCCAGCGCGATGATCACCGGCGCCGCCCACCGGGAGGCGTCGGGGAACAGCGGCAGGCAGAGCGTGAGCATCCCGAAGGTGCCGACCTTGTCCAGCACGCCGACCAGCAGCGTGGAGGTGCCGGCGGGCGCCTGCTCGGCGGCGTCCGGCAGCCAGGTGTGCACCGGGAACATCGGGGCCTTGATCGCGAACGCGAGGAAGAAGGCCAGGAACAGCCAGCGCTCGGTCCCGACCGGCAGGTCCAGCCCGGTGAGGTTGTCGGTGAGGAAGCCCTGCGGCCCGCCGGGCCCCTGCAGGTAGAGCGCGATGACGCCGGCCAGCATGATGAGCCCGCCCGCGAGCGAGAACAGCAGGAACTTGACCGCCGCGTACCGCCGCCGCGGCCCGCCGAACGCGCCGATCATGAAGTACACCGGGATGAGCATGGCCTCGAACAGCACGTAGAACAGGAACACGTCCCGGGCGGCGAACACCGCCACCATGAACGCGGTCAGCACCAGCACGAGCGCCAGGTAGTGCCGCAGCCGCTCGGTGGGCAGCGTGCCGGAGCCCTGCTCCCGCCAGGCCGCGAGGATCACGACCGGCACGAGCACGACCGACAGCAGCACCAGCGCGAGGCCGACGCCGTCGACGCCGACCGCGTACGAGACGCCGAGCTGCGAGATCCAGGCGTGGGTCTCGGACAGCTGGTGCACCCGGGCGGCGCCGGTGTCGAACGCCAGCAGGGCGCCGACGGCGAGGGCGACCTCGACGAGCGAGACCCCGAGGGCGATCTGGCGGGTGTACCGCCGCGGCCCGGCGGTGAGGGTGCCCTCGGCGTCGGCGCCCGCGGTGCCCGAGCCCCGCGGCAGCAGCCACAGGACCAGCGCGCCGACGAGCGGCCACACGATGAGGAGGGTCAGCCACGGCACGTCCGTGGTCACGACGGATGACGACATCGACTTCCCCTCAGATCCGAGGTGCCAGGACGACGACCGCGAGCACGACGAGACCGAGCAGCATCGTGGCGGCGTACTGGCGGGCGTAGCCCGTCTGCAGCCGGCGCACGAGCTCCCCGATCCCGACCGTGAGGCGGCCGAGCCCGGTGAACGTCCCGTCGACGGCGGTGCGGTCGCCGTAGACGAGCGAGCGGGTCAGGTGGCGGCCGGGCTCCACCAGCACGGCGTCGTTGACGGCGTCCTGGTAGAGGTCGACCCGGGCCGCGCGGGTGAGCGCGGACCCCTCCGGCGCCGTCTCCGGCACCGGCAGCGAGGCGTACTGCCGCCACGCGAGGACGAGGCCGATCGCGACGGCCAGCAGCGTGACGACCTGGATGACCAGCACCGGCAGCACGGGCTCGTGGTGCTCGACGTGGCCGGTGACCGGCTCGAGCCAGGTCGTGAAGCCGCCGCCGAGCTGGAGCACGAAGCCGAGGCCGACGGAGCCGATCGCGAGCACGATCATCGGGATGGTCATGAGCGCGGGCGACTCGTGCGGGTGCGGCTCGTGGCCGTCGGCGTCCTTCGTCCAGCGCTTCGAGCCGTGGAAGGTCATGAAGAACAGCCGCGACATGTAGAACGCGGTGATCCCGGCGCCGATCAGCGCGACCGCGCCGAACAGCCAGGCCCGCCACTCGCCGGCGCCCTCGGGCACCACGAACGCGGACTCGATGATCTTGTCCTTCGACCAGAAGCCGGAGAACGGCGGGACGCCGAGGATCGCGAGCCAGCCGAGGCCGAA
>NZ_DASQCJ010000234.1:0-80530 GCF_035634735.1 Cellulomonas sp. | reverse complement strand
GGGGACCACCTGCGCCCACAACCTCGGGCCCCTGTGCCGCACCCACCACCGGCTCAAGACCGCCGGCATCCTGCGCGTGCACCAACCCACCGCCGGCGAGTTCGTCTGGCGCACCCCCACCGGGCACGCCTTCCGCGTCCGACCCGGGACCGAGGAACCTGCGGTGCACCTCAGCGGACGATCGCGCACGGGGCAGCCGTCGCCGCCGTACTAGCCGAGCCGCCCGGCGGCGGCGCCCCGCATCACGGGAGGGCGCCGGCGCTCCCCTGGCTGAGGTGGACCGTCACCCGCTCCAGCCCGCCCTGCGTCTGGTAGGCGCGGCTGACGTCGGCGAACTCTCGCTCGTCACAGGCCTCGACCACGGCGTCGTCCGGGCTCTCAGCCCGTGCCGCCGGCCGCGCGCGCCACCCGGGCAGGGGCACGCCGTCGTGCCGGAGGTCCTCCGCATACCGCGCCTCGACCCCACCCGAGCGCATGCAGGCGACGGCGCGTTCCGCGGCGGCGCGTACCTCGATGAGCGTCACCGCGACGGCGGACGCGTCGTCCGGCCCCGGCCGCGCCGGGTCAGGTGCCGCTGCGCACGCCGCGAGCACCATCCCGGCGAGGATCGCTCCGACAGGGACCAGGACCAGACGACTCCGGCGCACGCCGCACGCACCCCTCCGGGGCTCGGGACTCAGACGCCCCCGAGCATGCGCCCGCCCGAAGCGGACGGTGCGCGCGGCCGACACGTGCGTAGGTGCCGACCGCTGCGACGTCAGGCCAGCGTCCCCGCCGCGAGCCGCACGTCCTCCGTGGTGCGCAGGGCGGCGCGCAGCACGGCCCTGAGCCCCTCGGCTGCCGCGTCGACGCCCAGGGACGGCGCGCCGTGCGGCACCTGCTCGGGCAGCCGCGGCACGTGGACGAACCCCCCGCGCGCACCCGGGGCGCGCCCCGCGGCGAGCTGATCGGCCAGGGCGTAGGCGATGGTGTTGCAGACGAACGTGCCTGCCGTGTTGGACACCTCGCCCGGGACCTCCGCGTCGCGCAGCGCCGTCAGGCACGCCTTGACCGGCAGGGTGGAGAAGTACGCGGCGTCGCCACCCGGGATCACGGGCACGTCGACGGGCTGGGCGCCGTCCTCGTCGGGGATGCGGGCGTCCTGCACGTTCACGGCGACGCGTTCGACGGACACGGCCGAGCGGCCACCCGCCTCGCCCACGGCGACGACGAGGGACGGGCGGATGTCGAGCAGGAGCTCGGCGAGCCGCCGCGGGGCACGGGCGAAGGAGACGGGCAGCAGAGCCGTGACGAGGGCCGCGCGCTCGCCGGCCTGGTCCCAGGACTCCGCCACGGCCCGGACGGCGGCCCAGGAGGCGTTGACCGGCTGCTGCTCGAACGGCTCGAAGCCGGTGAGCAGCACGGTCGGCACCGCTCCACCTCCCCCGGCCGGCGCGTCGTCGGCCCGCACGGCGCCCGCGCTCACGGGGCGTCCACCTCCTGCTCGTCGTGCCGCTCGGCGGCGAGCCGGTCCCACAGCTCGTCGACCTGCCGCTGCAGGTCCTCGGGCGCGCCGGAGCCGTCGAGGACGACGTCCGCGACGGCGAGCCGCTCGTCGTCGGAGGCCTGGGCGGCGATGCGCCGCTCGGCCTCGGCGCGCTCGAGCCCCCGGGTCCGCACGAGGCGCTCGACACGCAGCACGGCTGGGGTGTGCACGAGGACGACGAGGTGGAAGGCGTCAGCGCGGCCGGTCTCGACGAGCAGCGGCACGTCGTGCACGACGACGGCGCCGGGGTCGGCGGTGGCAGCGGCGGCCTCGCGCTCGGCGGCGAGCCGACGGACGACGGGGTGGACGATGCCGTTGAGCCGCTCGCGCGCGCCCGCGTCGGCGAAGACGACCGCTCCGAGGGCGGGCCGGTCCAGGGTGCCGTCGGGCAGCAGGATGCCCTCCCCGAACGCCTCGACGACGCTCGCGAGACCCGCCGACCCGGACGCGACGGCGTCGCGGGACAGCTGGTCGTAGTCGATGAGGACGGCGCCCCGCGCGGCGAAACGCTCGGCCGCGACCGACTTGCCGGCCGCGATCCCCCCGGTCAGTCCGATGCGCTGCATCGCCCCATCGTGCCGTGCCGGGGCGCAGGACCGCACCTCACCGATCGCGCGCAGCCCGGCGGCGAAGCTCCCGCCCGTTGTCGACGAGGATCCAGACACCGGCAGCGACCTGGACGCAGGCGACGACGAGGGACAGGGTCCGCCCGGCCTGGGCGGCGAATGCGGCGAGGACGACCCCGCAGAGCGCGACGACCGCTCCGGAGACGGCGGAGGTCCGGAGTCGGCCGGTCGGGGCGTCGCTGCTGCGCATGACGTGACTGTGCCGGAGCGACCGGGGCCCGCGCAGGCGTTCCGGCACCGGGCCCGTGTGCGTCAGCGGACGGTGTGCCCCGTGGCGCGCAGGTGGTCCTTGACCTGCCCGACGGTGAGCTGCCCGAAGTGGAAGACGCTGGCCGCGAGGACGGCGTCGGCCCCCGCGTCGGCGGCGGCGGCGAAGTGCTCGACGGTGCCGGCGCCGCCGGAGGCGATGAGCGGGATGCGCACCTCGCGCCGGACGTCGCGCAGCATCTCGAGGTCGAAGCCCGCCTCGGTGCCGTCGGCGTCCATGGAGTTGAGCAGGATCTCCCCCGCGCCGAGGTCGGCGGCCCGCACGGCCCACGCGACGGCGTCGATGCCGGTGCCGCGGCGCCCGCCGTGGGTGGTGACCTCGTAGCCGGAGTCGGTGCGGGTGTCGCCGGTGACGCGCCGGGCGTCGACGGAGAGGGTGAGGACCTGGCTGCCGAACCGGTGGGCGATCTCGGCGATGAGCTCGGGCCGGGCGATGGCGGCGGTGTTGACGCCGACCTTGTCGGCGCCGGCGCGCAGGAGCCGGTCGACGTCGTCGGCGGACCGGACGCCGCCGCCGACGGTGAGGGGGACGAAGACCTCCTCGGCGGTGCGCCGCACGACGTCGTAGGTGGTCTCGCGGTCGCCGGAGGAGGCGGAGACGTCGAGGAAGGTGACCTCGTCGGCGCCCTCGGCGTCGTACCGGCGCGCGAGCTCGACGGGGTCGCCGGCGTCACGCAGGTTGGCGAAGTTGACCCCCTTGACGACGCGTCCGGCATCGACGTCGAGGCACGGGATGACGCGGAGGGCGACGGACATGCTCACTCCCCTTCCGGCGCGGCGGTGGCGCTCGGGTCGCTGTCGTCGGCCGCGGGGGCGCGGGTGGCGAGCAGGTCGATGACGAAGACGATGGTCTGCCCCTGCAGCTCCTCGCTCTGGGTGGCGCCGAGCGCGTAGGAGGGCGGGACGACGACCATGACCTGGCTGCCGACGGTCTGCTCCACGAGGGCCTCGGACCACGCCGGGACGTCCTCGAGCGGGAAGGTGTTGGGGCTGCCGTTGGTCCAGGTGGAGTCGAAGGCCTCGCCGGTGGACCAGACGAAGCCGGTGTACTGGACGGTGATGACGTCGCCCTCGGAGACCTGGGTGCCGGTGCCCCGCAGGAGCGGCTGGACGACGAGGTCGCCGGGCGGCTCGGTGCCGGTGGGCGCGAGGGACGGGGCTCCGTCGTCGTCGAGGGTGACGGCCGGCATGCCCTCGCGCGGGGCGACGGGCTCGCCGGACGCGCGGATGGGCAGGACGTCGAGGACGGTCACGGTCGGGTAGGACGAGGCGCTGGCGTCGGAGGCGGGGCTGAGCTGCAGCAGGCGCGCGCCGACCTTCTGGCCGGAGAGGGTGGCGTACAGGTCCTTGCCGAGGTCCTCCTCGGTGAGGAGCCGCGGGGTGGGGCTGGAGGTGTAGGACTCCTTGACCAGGGAGGCGTCGGAGGCGTCCTCGAGCCAGAAGTCGAGCAGGACCGGGCGGCCCTCGACGAGGTCGGGCCCGGTGCCGGGCCAGACGACCTCGTGGGTGGCCTCGGGGACGCTGAGGGGCGTGCGGTAGGTGACGGTCGGCGCGGAGCCGGCGTCGCCGGTGACGACGACCTCCGGGGGCTCCGGGTCCTGCGCGGAGCAGGCCGCGAGCAGCAGCATCGCCGCGGCGGCGCAGGCGGCCACGAGTCGTCGCACGTCGTTCCTTCCGAGGGTCCTGCAAGGTGCGCGCCCACTGTACGGGTCCCGGCGGGCCCCTCCGGACGCCCCCTCGGTCGGGTCCGGTGAAGACCCCGCGCGGGGTGGGGTCACATGGACTCGATGAGCCGCTCCACCCGGTCGTCGACGTTCCGGAAGGGGTCCTTGCACAGGACGGTGCGCTGGGCCTGGTCGTTGAGCTTGAGGTGCACCCAGTCGACGGTGTAGTCGCGGCGGGCCTCCTGGGCGGCCTGGACGAACTCGCCCCGGAGCTTGGCGCGGGTGGTCTGCGGGGGCACGGAGGTGGCCTCGAAGACCTCGACGTCGGTGGTGACGCGCTCGACGAGCCCGCGCTGGGCGAGCAGGTTGTACAGCCCCTCGGTGCGGGAGATGTCGTGGTACGCGAGGTCCATGCGGGCGACGCGGACGTCGGAGAGGTCGAGGCCGTGCTTGGCGCGGTACCGCTCGATGAGCCGGTACTTGATGACCCAGTCGAGCTCGCGCTCGACGAGGGACAGGTCGCCGGTGCGCAGGGCGCGCAGGCCGCGCTCCCAGAGCTCGAGGACCTGCTTGACCTCGGGGGTGGGGTCGGACTCGGCGGCGACCCAGTCCTGGACGCGGCCGAGGTACTCCTCCTGGAGGTCGACGGCGGTGACGGTGCGCCCGCTGACGAGGGTGACGGGGTGGGTGCCGGTGACGTCGTGGCTGATCTCGCGGATGGCCCGGATGGGGTTCTCGAGGGTCAGGTCGCGCATGGGCAGGCCGGCCTCGACGAGCCGCAGGACGAGGTCGGTGGAGCCGACCTTGAGCATGGTGGTCGTCTCGGACATGGAGGAGTCGCCGACGATGACGTGCAGCCGGCGGTAGTGCTCGGCGTCGGCGTGCGGCTCGTCGCGGGTGTTGATGATGGGCCGGGACCGGGTGGTGGCCGAGGAGACGGACTCCCAGATGTGGTCGGCCCGCTGGGACAGGCAGAACACCGCGCCGCGCGGGGTGGCGAGGACCTTGCCGGCGCCGGTGAGGATCTGCCGGGTGATGAGGAACGGCACGAGGACGTCGGAGAGCCGGGCGAAGTCGCCCTGCCGGCGGACGAGGTAGTTCTCGTGGCAGCCGTAGGAGTTGCCGGCGGAGTCGGTGTTGTTCTTGAACAGGTGGATCCGGCCGGACAGGCCCTCGTGCTCGAGGCGCTGCTGGGCGTCGGCGACGAGGCCCTCGAGGATGCGCTCGCCCGCGCGGTCGTGGGTGACGAGCTGGCGCCAGTCGTCGCACTCGGCGGTGGCGTACTCCGGGTGGGAGCCGACGTCGAGGTAGAGGCGGGAGCCGTTGCGCAGGAAGACGTTGGAGGAGCGCCCCCACGCGACGACCTTGCGGAACAGGTACCGGGCGACCTCGTCGGCGGACAGCCCGCGCCCGTCGTCGGCGGCGCAGGTGACGCCGTACTCCGTCTCCAGGCCGAAGATGCGTCGGTCCATGGGGTGGCTCCTCAGGGCAGGTCGGGTGCTGCGGCCGAGCCCAGCAGGTCCTCGAGGACCACGCCGGACAGGCGCCGGAACGCGCGGCGCGGGCGCGTGCGGTCGAGGACCGCGACCTCGAGCTGGGCGGCGGGGATGACCCGGCGGTCGTCCTCGTCGGCCCCGTCGGCGGGGGCACCGAGCACCCGGACGGCGAGCTGCAGCACCTCGGCCAGCGGCATGCCGGGGGTCCAGGAGCCGGCGACCTCCTCGCGCAGGCGCTCGGCCTGGCCGCCCATGACGACGAAGCCGCGCTCGTCGGCGACGGAGCCGTCGTAGGACAGGCGGTAGATCTGGTCGGTGGCGGCGTCCTGGCCGACCTCGGCGACGACGATCTCGACCTCGAGCGGCTTGGACTCGGTGGTGAAGACGGTGCCGAGGGTCTGGGCGTACGCGTTGGCGAGGCCGCGGGCGTTGACGTCGCGGCGGTCGTAGGAGTACCCGCGCAGGTCGGCGTACCGGACGCCGGCGACGCGCAGGTTCTCGAACTCGTTGTACTTGCCGACGGCGGCGAACGCGATGCGGTCGTAGATCTCGGAGACCTTGTGCAGGGCGCGGGACGGGTTCTCGGTGGCGAACGCGATGCCGTCCTCGTAGGCCAGGACGACGACGGAGCGGCCGCGGGCGATGCCCTTGCGCGCGTAGTCGGCCCGGTCCTTCATCAGCTGCTCGGGCGAGACGTAGAAGGGCATGCTCATCGCGTCGGGTCCTCCTCGTGCGCTCGGGCGCGGGCGTGGCCCTCGGCGCGGTCCGCCAGCACGCGGGCCACCACCTCGCCGAGGTCGTCGTCACCCACCCGCAGGTAGCCGGCGGCGGTGACGGTGGCGACGACGGGCCAGATCCGCCGGGAGGTGTCGGGGCCGCCGGTGGCGGAGTCGTCGTCCGCGGCGTCGACGAGGGCCTCGACGGCGACGCGCACGGCCTCGGCGGCGTCGAGCCCGGGCCGCCAGAGCTTCTTGAGCGAGCCGCGCGCGAACACGGACCCCGAGCCGACGCTGTGGTGCTGGTGCTCCTCGTACCGGCCGCCGGTGACGTCGTAGGAGAAGATCCGCCCGGTCCCCCGGTCGAGGTCGAAGCCGGCGAACAGCGGGACGACGGCGAGGCCCTGGAGGGCGAGGCCGAGGTTGCCGCGGATCATGGTGGCGAGCCGGTTGGCCTTGCCGTCGAGCGAGAGCAGGGTGCCCTCGATCTTCTCGTAGTGCTCGAGCTCGAGCTGGAACAGCCGCACGAGCTCGACCGCGAGCCCCGCGGTGCCGGCGATGCCGACGGCGGAGTACTCGTCGGCCGGGAAGACCTTCTCGATGTCCCGGGAGGCGATCTGCGAGCCCATGGTGGCGCGGCGGTCGCCCGCCATGACCACGCCCCCGGCGAAGGACAGGGCGACGATCGTCGTGGCGTGCGGGGCGCCCGCGCCGGGGCTCACGTCACCGACGGGCAGCGGGGCGCGCCGCCCGGGCAGCAGGTCCGGGGCGTGCTGGGCGAGGAAGTCGACGAAGGAGGACGACCCGGGGGTGGTGAACGCCCCGGGCAGCCGCCCCGCCGGGATCAGCGGGTCCGTCGGCACGCGTCACTGCCCGCCCTTCTGCACGAACCCGCGCACGAACTGCTCGGCGTTGGTCTCCAGGACGTCGTCGATCTCCTCGAGGAGGGCGTCGACCTCGGCGTCGCGCTGCTGCGCGGCTGCGGTGACCTGCTCGACGTCGGGCCCGTCGACGGGCTCGTCGTCCTCGCGACGGTCCCGTGCACGCTCCTGACCAGCCATGTCCACCTCCGGCGGTAGTCGGGCACGGGCCGCGCGCGCTGGGCGTGCGACCCGCAGTGGCACCACCCTAGGCCCTGGTCGGCGCGCATTCCCGTGGGGGCCGCGCGCGTCGTCGCCGCGGGCGGCGCGGGCGGCCCGGCGCGGGCGCCCCGCAGGTCAGGAGCCGAGCGCCGCCAGGAGGCTCGCGACGTCCGGGGAGGACTCGAGCAGGCCCTCGACGTGCGCCCGCGTGCCGCGCAGCGGGTCGCGCATGGGGACCCGCTGCAGGGTGGGCGCGCCGGGCACGTCGAAGACGACGGAGTCCCAGCTGGCCGCGGAGACGTGCGCGCCGAACCGGGCGATGGCCCGGCCGCGGAAGTACGCGCGGGTGTCGTCGGGCGGGGCGGTGACGGCGGCGCGCACGTCCTCGTCGGCGACGAGGCGCTCGACGGCGCCGGCCTGGACGAGCCGGTGGTAGAGGCCGCGCTCGGGCCGGACGTCGGACCACTGGAGGTCGACGGCGGCGAGCCGCGGGTGGTCCCACTCCAGGTGGTCGCGACGCCGCAGACCCTCGAGGAGCCGCATCTTGGCGAGCCACTCGACCTCGCGGGCGCAGGAGGCCGGGTCGGTCGCGAGCCGGTCGAGGACGGACCCCCACCGGGCGAGGACGTCGGCGGTCTGCGCGTCGGGCCCGTCACCGGTGCCGGCGCCGACGGACCGCCCGATCGCGGTGCGCACGGCCGCCAGGTACTCCTGCTGGATCTCGATGGCCGTCAGCAGCCGGCCGTCGGCGAGGTGCAGCTTCCGGGTGAGCGCCAGGTCGTGGCTGACGGCGTGCACGGAGCCGACCGGGTCGGCGAGGGCGAGGCGGTCGAGGGCGCGGCCGAGGTCGGCGGCGGAGCCGTCGGCGATCCGCTCGACGAGCCAGAGCACGAGGGAAGTCGTGCCGAGCTTGAGGTAGGTCGCGACCTCGAGCTGGTTGGCGTCGCCGATGATGACGTGCAGCCGGCGCCACTTGTCGGGGTCGGCGTGCGGCTCGTCGCGGGTGTTCACGATGGGCCGGCGCAGGGTGGTCTCGAGGCCGACCTCAGCCTCCATGTAGTCGGCGCGCTGGGAGAGCTGGAAGCCGGGCTCCTCGCCGCGCTGGCCGAGGCCGACGCGCCCGGCGCCGGTGAACACCTGGCGGGTGACGAGGAACGGCGTGAGGCGCGCCGCGAGGTCAGCGAACGGGACGGAGCGCTCGACGAGGAAGTTCTCGTGGGTGCCGTAGGTCGCGCCCTTGCCGTCGACGTTGTTCTTGTACAGCGCGACGTCCGGCAGGGCCGGGGTGGACGCCAGGGCGCGCACGGAGGCGAGCATGACCAGCTCCCCCGCGCGGTCCCACCGGACGGCGTCGAGGGGGTTGGTGACCTCGGGCGAGGAGTACTCGGGGTGGGCGTGGTCGACGTACAGCCGGGCGCCGTTGGTGAGGATGACGTTGGCCGCGCCGGGGTCCTCGTACTCCTCGACGAGCGACCGGGCGACCTCCTGCGGGCCGTCGCCGGGCCGGTCGGAGGCGGCGCCGTCGCCGGACGGGGCCGGACGGGCCGGGTCGTCGGTGAGCAGGGACGGGTGGGCCGCGGCCCGCTGCAGGTGGAAGCCCCGCGCGTCCTGCAGGGGGTCCTCGTCGTCGTAGTCCCAGCGGGCCTTGGCGCGGCCGCCCTGGCGGGCCGCGGCGTGCACGGCCACGACGTGGCTGGACAGGAGCATCGGGTTGGCGGTCGGGCGGCCGGGCTGCAGCACGCCGTACTCGGTCTCGATCCCCATCACGCGGCGCACGGTCACGCGGCCCACCCTATGTCGGGGTGGGCCGCGCGCGGCGCGTCAGCCCTGCGAGCCCGGCCGGCCCGGTGCCTGGCCGCCGCCCTGCGCGCCGCCCGGCTGGCCGCCGCCGCCCATGCCGCCACCCATCCCCGCGGCGTGCTCCCCCGCGGTGACGGTCAGCACCTCGGTCGCGCCGGAGGCGTCGCCGGCGGTCGTGTACCCGGCGACCGCGTCGCCGGACGCCGTGGCCCCGGAGACGACGGTGTACTGCTCCCCCGCGGTGAGGCCCGCGGCCGAGATCACCAGCGAGGTGATCTGCTTGGTCGGCGTGAAGGTGGCGACGACGGTGCCGTCGGCGTCCACGACGGCCAGCGTCACCCCCGCGGCCTGGGCGGTGTCGAAGGTCGCGGAGACCCAGCCCTGGCCGTCGGTGCCCGGGGCCATGGCCATGCCGGAGGACCCCGCGGCGACGAGGGTGCCGCCGGTGACGGACGGGGTGCTGTCCGCGTCGATCGCGCCGTTGCCGTCGTCCGTCGGCCCGTTCACGACGACGGTGCCGCCGGAGATGGTGAGCGTGCCGTTGGCGTCCAGGCCGTCGCCGCCGGCGTCGACGGCGATCGTGCCGCCGGTGACGGTGAGGCTGGCGGTGCCGGCGGACTCGCCCCCGGGGCCGGCCCAGTCGCCCTGGGCGTCCTCGGTGCTGCCCGTGGCGCTGCTGGCGGCATTGATGCCGTCGTCCGACGCCACGACGGTGATGTCCCCGCCGGCGAGGGTGATCGCCTCGGCCTCGAGGCCCTCGTAGGCGGTCAGCACGTCGATCGCGCCGCCGGTGACGTCGAGGGCCGCGTCGGCGTGCACGCCGTCGTCCCCGCTGGAGAGGGTGAGGTCGCCGTCCGTGACCGACACGATGCCGTTGGAGTGCACGGCGTCGTCGGACGCGTCGACGGTGAGGGTGCCGCCGCCGACCACGACGCTCGCGCCGCCCTTGACGCCCTTGGTCGAGGTCTCGTCGGTGGGCTCGGTGCCGCTGCCGCCGCCGGCGGTGACGTCGAGGGTGCCGCCGGTGACGACGACGTCGGTCTCGGCGTCCACGCCGTCGCCCCCGGCCGCGACGGTCACGTCACCGCCCGAGACGACGACGAAGCCCGCGGTCGCGTCGCTGTCGTCGTCCGCCTTCAGGCCGTCGCCGCCGGCGGTGACGTCGATCGTGCCGCCCTCGACCACGAGGTAGTCCTTGCCCCGGATGCCGTCGTCCACGGCGTCGACGGTGATCTGCCCGGACTCGATGACCAGGCCGTCCTTCGACGTGATGCCGTCGTTCGCGGTGCCGGTGACGGCGAGGGCGCCGTCGCCGGTGATCGTGAGGTCGGCGGTGCTGAACAGGGCGGCGTTCGGCTCGTCCTCGGCGTCGGCGTCGGCGTAGGTCGCGGCGTCGGTCAGCGTGCTGCTCGACCCGTCCGCCAGCTCGACCACCGCCGAGCCCGCGCTGCTGATCACGAGCGCGGCGCCCGTCGACGACGTGATGTCGGCGCCGTCGAGCACCAGGTGCACGACGGCGTCCCCGGCGTCGACGACGACCTGGCCGTCGTCCAGGCTTCCGGCGAGCGTGTACGTCCCGCCGGCGGTGATGGTGACGACGGAGCCGTCGACGGTGACTCCGTCGGCGTCGGAGGTGGCGGTGTCGCCGGCGAGGGTGATCGTGCCGGTGGCGCTGCCGGCGTCCTCGACCTCGTGCACCTCGGCGTTCGCGGCGAGCACCTCCTCGGCGGTGGCGCCGGCGGCGACGTCGGTGGCGGTGGTCGTGCCGGCGGTGTCGGCGGTGTCGGCGACGTCGGACGCGCCGGTGCTCGTGTCGGCGAGGGCGTCGGCGGTGCAGCCGGCGAGCAGGAGGCTGAGCAGGACGGCGGGGACGGCGATGACGCGGCGGGGTCGGCGCACGGTGGGGCTCCTTCGTGGGGGTCGGGGTGGCGCGGCGGGTCGTGGGTCACGCGGGGCGGGTGCCGCGGGGGTGCCGCGGGGTCGGCGTGGCGGGTCAGGCGGCGAGCGAGCGGCGCAGGGTGCGCCGCCACGGCCGGCCGCCGAGGGCGGGGTCGAGGACGACCAGCCCGGTGGCGTACTTCGAGATGCGGGTGGGCCGGTGGCCGAGGGCCCACAGGGCGCGGTCGGCGGCGGACGCGCTGCCGACGCTCTTGGTCTCGACGACCGCGTGCGCGGGGACGGCGGCGGCGGAGCGCGCGCCCCGCCACTCCAGCCCGGTGTCGACGGTGAGCCGCGCGCCGTCCGGCAGGTGCAGGGTGCGGCGGCGGTACCGGGTGGTGAGGGTCGGGGCGAGCAGCGGCTCGTCCCCCGGTCCCGCGTCGGGCAGGACGACGCCGTGGCCGCGCAGGGTGCCGACGACGTACGCCAGCGACTCGCCGACGTCGGACCGGTCGCGGACGTCGTGCTCGCGGCGGTCCTTGACGGTGGTGCCGCGCGGGCCCCGGGTCTTCACCTCCAGCCAGCAGCCGCCGGTGTCGGTGTACGTGCGGGTGCGGACCTTGTACCGCCGGCGCCGGCGGCCGGCGGCGAGGTGGTACGCGTCGAGGTCCGGGGTGTCGAAGTAGACGGACTCGTACCCGAAGGCGTCCCGCCCGTCGATGACGAGCCGGCGGGTGCCGTCGGGGAGGGCGGCGAGGAGCCCGGGCAGCGCGGCGAGCGGGAGGACGTACTTGCGGTCGACCCGGGTCTGCAGCGCGGCCGTGGCCTGGAGCTCGTCGAGGCCGATCGCGGGCAGCCGCGCGAGGCCGGCGAGGTGCGGCGCGGCATCCGCCCGAGCGACGCCTAGGGCGCCGGTCACCGCGCGATCCCGGACAGGGTCGGCGCGGGCGCCGCGGTCCCGCCGGCGGACGCGGCACCGCCGGCGTGCCCGCCGTGCCCGGCGTGCCCTGCGTGCCCGGCGAGCCCCGCGCGCTGCGCGTGCCCGGCCGGGACCGCCGGCGCCGCGAGCCGCGGGTCTGCCCCGCCCCGCGCGCCCGCCGGCGCCGCGGCGTACCGCACGTCGACGACGGTGGTGTCGTCCACCAGGTCGAGCCGCTGCACGGTCGCGCCGTGCACCCGGGCGCCGAGCAGCTGCTCGAGGTGCGCGACGAGTGCGGCGTGGTCCCCGAACGCGCGGTCGACCACGACGACCTGCTGCCGGTACCCCCGCAGCAGCCGCGGGTGGTCGCCCACGTACAGCGCGACCAGCACCATCGCCATGAGCACGAGCGCGAGCGCCCCGAGCGACGAGCCGAGCCCGCCGATGAGCCCGAGCGCCAGCGCCGCGAAGTAGTACGCGACCTCGCGCTGGTCGATCTCGGACGACCGCAGCCGGATGATCGACAGCACGCCGAACAGGCCGAGGCCCAGCCCCGCGCCGACGGTGCTGGTCGACAGGGCGCCGGCGACGGCGAGCACGCCGACGTTCACGCCGAGGAACGCGACGACGAGGTCGCGCCGGCGATGCCGGGGGAAGTACAGGGCGAAGGTCAGGACGCCGATGGCGACGAGGTCGGCGGCGAACAGGACGGCGGCAGGCATGGGCACCTCGCGGGTCGGGGATGAACGCCCGGCGAACCGGGTACGACCATCAAGCCGCGCGGCGCTGTGGGGTCCCTGTGCGCGAGCAAGGCCCGCCGTCTGAGTCGACGGCGGGCCCGGTCGGTGCCCCGGTGCGGTGGACCGCTACAGGTACTGCCCCGTGCTCGTGACGTTCTCGATCCGGCGCGAGGCCTCCTCGCCCTTCTTGTCCTGGACGATCGTGCGGATGAACACGATGCGCTCCCCCTTCTTGCCGGAGATGCGCGCCCAGTCGTCGGGGTTGGTGGTGTTCGGCAGGTCCTCGTTCTCCTTGAACTCGTCGACGCACGCGGTGAGCACGTGCTCGACGCGCAGGCCGCGCTGGCCGGTGGCGAGCAGGTCCTTGATCGCCGACTTCTTGGCGCGGTCGACGACGTTCTGGATCATCGCGCCGGAGTTGAAGTCCTTGAAGTACAGGACCTCCTTGTCGCCGCTGGCGTAGGTGACCTCGAGGAACCGGTTCTCCTCGTTCTCGGAGTACATCCGCTCGACGGCGCGGGCGATCATCGCGTCGACGGCCGCGGCGGTGGAGCCGTGGTGCTCGGCGAGGTCGTCGGCGTGGATCGGCAGGTCCGGGGTGAGGTACTTGGCGAAGATCTCGCGCGCGCCCTCGGCGTCGGGGCGCTCGATCTTGATCTTCACGTCGAGGCAGCCTGGCCGCAGGATCGCCGGGTCGATCATGTCCTCACGGTTCGAGGCGCCGATGACGATGACGTTCTCCAGCCGCTCGACGCCGTCGATCTCCGCGAGCAGCTGCGGGACGATCGTCGTCTCGACGTCGCTGGAGACGCCGGTGCCGCGGGTGCGGAACAGCGACTCCATCTCGTCGAAGAACACCACGACGGGGTGCCCCTGCGAGGCCTTCTCGCGGGCCCGGGAGAAGATCAGCCGGATGTGCCGCTCGGTCTCGCCGACGTACTTGTTGAGCAGCTCGGGGCCCTTGACGTTGAGGAAGTACGACTTGGCCTCGGTGACCTCCTCGCCGCGGGCGCGGGCCGAGGTCGCGGCGAGCGAGTGCGCGACGGCCTTGGCGATGAGCGTCTTGCCGCACCCGGGCGGGCCGTAGAGCAGGACGCCCTTCGGCGGCTTGAGGCCGTGCTCCCGGAACAGGTCCGGGTGCAGGAACGGCAGCTCGACGGCGTCCCGGATCTGCTCGATCTGCGGGCCCAGGCCGCCGATGTCGGTGTAGTCGATGTCCGGCACCTCCTCGAGCACGAGGTCCTCGACCTCCGCCCGGGGCACCCGCTCGAACACGAAGCCGCTGCGGGCCTCGACCGTCAGGGCGTCGCCGACCCGGACGGAGCCGTCGAGCACCTGGCCGGCGAGCCGCACGACGCGCTCCTCGTCGCCGCGGCCCACGACGAGCGCACGCTCGCGCCCGATGAGCTCCTTGACGGTCACGAGCTCGCCGACCTGCTCGTAGCCGCCGGCCTCGACGACCGTGAGCGCCTCGTTGAGCATGACCTCCTGGCCCGGCCGCAGCCGGTGGACGTCGATGGCGGGGCTGGCCCCGACGTGCATCTTGCGGCCCGAGGACACGACGTCGACCGTCCCGTCCTCGCGCGCGGCGAGGAAGGTCGCGAACGTGCCCGGGGGCTTCGCGAGGTCGTCGATCTGGCGCTTGAGCTCGATGATCTGGTCGCGCGCGGCCACGAGCGCGTCGGACATGCGCTCGTTCTTGGCGGCCAGGAGCGCGAGCTCGCGCTGCAGGTCGCGTGCTGTCGGTTCCGTCATCGCGGTACCTCCGATCGCGGGTCGACCTCACGGCGCTGTGGGGCTGTCGTGGGGAGACCCTAACCACACGTGTCAATCGCAGCGGCGCCGCCTCGCCGGGGCGGCGCGGGGTCAGTCCGCCTCGGGCGCCTGGCCCACGTCGCGGCGGACCTTCCGGACCTTCTTGTCGGAGACGGCACGCTCGCCGAGGGCCTCGGGGGTCCACTCGGCGTCGGGCACCTCCTGGAAGGACCTGCTGGTCACGACGTCGCCGACCTCGTCGACGAGCGCGGCCTCGCCCGGCTGGGAGCCCTTGGCCGGGCGGCGCTTGCGCAGCGGCGGCAGGACGCCGTCGGCGAGCCGGCGGGTGGTGAGGAGGAAGCCGGTGTGGCCGATCATCCGGTGCTGCGGGCGCACGGCCAGGCCCTCGAGGTGCCAGCCGCGGACCATCGACTCCCAGGCCTGGGGCTCGGTGTACCGGCCGTCGGCGCGCACGTCCTCGGCGAGCCGGGACAGCTGGGTCGCGGTGGCGACGTAGGCGATGAGCACGCCGCCGGGGGCGAGCGCGGCGGCGACGGCGTCGAGGTTCTCCCACGGCGCGAGCATGTCGAGGACGACGCGGTCGACCTCCCCGGGCGCCTCGGCCTGCGGCAGCACGTCGGACAGGTCGCCGACGGACAGCCGCCAGGCGGGGTGCGGGCCGCCGAAGAAGGTCTCGACGTTGCCGCGGGCGATCGCGGCGAAGTCCTCGCGGCGCTCGATCGAGTGCAGCCGGCCGCCGTCGCCGACGGCGCGCAGCAGGGACAGGGTCAGCGCGCCGGAGCCGACGCCGGCCTCGACGACCCGGGCGCCCGGGTAGATGTCGGCCATGGCGACGATCTGGCCGGCGTCCTTGGGGTAGACGACGGCGGCACCGCGCGGCATGGACAGCGTGTAGTCGCTGAGCAGCGGGCGCAGCGCGAGGTACTCGACGCCGCCGCTGCTGGTCACGGTCGTGCCCTCGGGCGCGCCGATGAGCTCCTCGTGCCGGAAGTAGCCCTTGTGCGTGTGGAAGGTCGCACCGGGCGCGAGCGTGATGGTGTGCAGCCGGCCGCGCGGGTCGGTCAGCTGGACGCGCTCCCCCACCCGCAGCAGGCCGCGGCGCTGGTCGGCGCCCGTCGGCGTGGGGGCGGCGGCGGGCTCGGGCGCGGGGGTCTGCTCGGTCACGGGGGTCGATCCTAGGGGCGCAGCGCGGCCGCCACGTCCGCGCTGCGCACGAGGGCGACCACCCGGCCGTCCTGCACGGCGGCGGCGACGGGCGAGAACCGGGACACCGCGGCGACCGCCTGGACGAGCTCGGGGCCGCGCAGGGCGGCGTCGACGACCGCCCCGGCGGGCAGCGTGACGGCGACGGCGGTGAGCGGGACGTGGGCGCGGTCGGCGGCCGGGACGGCGTTGGCCGCCTGCGGGTCGACGTACGCCGCGGGGCGGCCGTCGGGGGCGAGGAGCACGACGGCGTCGGCGCCCGTCTGCCCGCGGGCGGCGTCGGCCTGCGCGAGCACGGCGGTGGCCGGGACGCCGACGGCGCGCATCCCGACGGACCCGACGTGCAGCGCGTCCACCGCCCGGCCCGAGCGCGCGCCCTGGATCGCCGCGGACGCGCCCGACCAGAGGAACGCGCCCACGAGGGCGGCCCAGGCGACGGCCCACAGGTCGGGGCTGCCGCCGCGCACCATCGGGAGCAGGATCACCCAGGCGGCGAAGCCCACCGCGAACACCCGGCCGACCCAGCCCGCGACGAGCGCGCCGCGCCGCCGGTCCCCCGTCGCGCCCCACACGATCGACTCCAGCACCATGCCGCCGTCGAGCGGCAGGCCCGGCACCAGGTTGAACAGGCCGACGAAGGCGTTGCTGTACGCGGCGGCGTACAGCACGAGCGCGGGCAGGCCGTGCGGGTCGACGGTGGCCGCCGCGAGCCAGAGCACGCCCGCGAGCACGAGGTTGGCGATCGGCCCGACGACCGCGACCAGGCCCTCGGTGAACGGCGTGATCCGGCCGTGGAACGCGGTGTGGCCGCCGATCAGCGTCAGCGCGTACTCGCGCACCTGGAGGCCGCGGGCGCGGGCGGTCAGGCCGTGGGCGAGCTCGTGGACCAGGACGGACAGCAGCAGGAGCACCCCGACGACGAGCGCCACGACGTAGGTCGAGCCCGTGCCGAGGCCCGGGGCGCGGTACCGGACCGAGGGGGCGAACACCAGGGCGATGACCGCCACGACGAGCAGGCTGCTGGGGCTCAGGACGACCGGCGTCCCCGCCACGCGCCCGACGACCCAGCCCCGCGTTCTCTCTGCCACGGGGGAAGGCTACGTGGCCGGGCTGCGTGCCGGGCTGCGCGGCCGGGCGGGGGCGCGGGCCGAGCGGGGGCGCGGGCCGGGCGACGGGCCGCCCGGCCGGGGCCGGCCTGCGCGGCGCGCGGCGGGGGTGTCGGTGGTGGCGCCTAGGCTCGTCACCGTGACGACCACCGACCCGCAGCTGCTCGCCCCCGTGTCCGCCGACGGCGCCGACGCCGGCGACGTCGAGGCCGCGCCCGAGCCGCGCGTCCCGGGCCTGTCGCCGTCGCGCGCCAACGACTTCCAGCAGTGCCCGCTGCTGTTCCGGTTCCGGGTGGTCGACAAGCTGCCCGAGCCGCCCAGCCTCGCCGCGGCGCGCGGGACGCTCGTGCACACGGTGCTGGAGCGGCTGTACGACCTGCCGCTCGGCGAGCGCACCCCCGCCGCCGCGCACGGCCTCGTCCCCGCGGCGTGGGACGCGCTGCTGGAGCGGTCGCCCGAGGTGCTGACGATGTTCGCCACCGACGACGAGCGCGAGGCCTGGCTCGGCAGCGCCCGCCTGCTGCTCGACACCTACTTCACGCTGGAGGACCCGAACCGGCTGCAGCCGGGCGACCGGGAGCTCGCGGTGAAGACGCTCATGGCGGACGGCCCGCAGCTGCGCGGGATCGTCGACCGGATCGACGTCGCGCCCGACGGTGCGCTCCGGGTCGTCGACTACAAGACCGGGAAGTCGCCGAACCCGGGGTTCGAGGGCTCGGCGCTGTTCCAGATGCGGTTCTACGCCTACGTGCTGTGGCGCGAGCGCGGCGTGCTGCCGAAGCTGCTGCAGCTCGTCTACCTCGGCGACGGGCAGATCCTCCGGCACGCCCCGTCCGAGGCCGAGATGCGCACGCTCGAGCTGCGGCTGCGGTCGCTGTGGGCGCAGGTCGAGGAGGCCGCGCGCACCGGCGAGTGGCGGCCGCGGAAGTCCCGGCTGTGCGACTGGTGCGCGCACCGGGCGGTGTGCCCCGCGTGGGGCGGCACGCCGCCGGAGGTGCCCGAGGGCGCGGTGGAGCGGGCGATCGGGATCACACCGGTGGCACGGGCGTCCTGAGCGCGACGCGGGCAGCGTCGGTCACGGCTCGCGGCGCGCCGCCAGCACCGGGGCCAGCGCCGCGACCAGCCGCCGGGCCGACGCGCCGTCGGGGTCGTGGTCGGGGTTGTGCTCGACGAGCGTCATGCCGGCGAACCGCGCGTCCGCCACGAGCGGCTCCAGCACCGCGACGAGCACGTCGAGCGTGAGCCCGCGGCCGTACTGCGGGATGTCCGCGCCGGGCAGCAGCAGGGCGTCGAGCACGTCGACGTCGAGGTGCACGAGGAACGGCCGCGCCGCCGTGTCCGCACCCCCACCCGCGGTGGCGCCGGCGACCGCGGCGAGCGCGCGGGCCGCGGCGCCCTCCGGGTCGGCCGCCACCTCCGCGGCGGGCACCCGCGGGCTCGGCACCAGGCCGTGCACGTCCTCGTCGTCGTCGCCGAACCCGAGGAAGCACAGCGCCCGCGCGTCCAGCAGCGGCCGGCGCGGGCCCAGCCCGGCGAGCGCGCCGACGCTGCCCGGCAGGTCGAGCAGGTGGGCGACGCCCATGGAGTCGAGGATCGGCTCCTCGGGGTGGTCGGCGGGCAGCTGCAGGTCCTGGCCGCCGTCGACGTAGACCAGCCCGACGTCGCCCAGCGCGGCCGCCGCGGCGGCGACGAGCGGCAGGGCGAGCGTGCACTCGCCGCCGAGCACCAGCGGAGTCTCCCCCGCGGCCAGCACGGCGGCCAGCGCGTCGCGGGCGTCCCGGAGCACCGCGGCCACGCCGTCGGCGTCGTGCGGGCCGCCGCCCGTCCTCCCGCCCGCACCTCCGCCCGCACCGGCCCCCGCACCGGCCCCCGCCCCGGTGCCCGCGCGCCACCGCGCGACCGGCCGGTCGCCGTGGTCGGTCACGGACGCGCCCCCGGCCGCCAGGGCCTCGACGAGCCCCGCGGCACGGAGCGCGGCGGGGCCCTTCTCGAGCCCGGGCCAGTGCGCCGCCCGGCTCGACGGCACGCCGAGGACGCCCCAGTGCCGGTCGCGGCCCGCCGTCATGGCACGACGGTAGGGCCCGGGGTCGCCGGGCGGCGGCCGGAGGCGTCGCGGGTCGCGCGCGGTGCCGGTCCGAGCGGGTCCGGCCGGGTCAGCCGAGCAGGTCGAGCACCGCGCCCGAGTGGATCCGCGCGAAGTCGTCGAGCGACACGTCGGCGAGCGAGCCGGTCTTGTTCAGCCCCGCGATGTCGGGCAGCTCGCGGAACACCTCGACCGCGAGCACGCGCGCGCCGGCGGCGACGCCGGAGGTGATGCCGGTCGGCGAGTCCTCGACGACCACGCAGTCGGCGATGTCGACGCCCAGCCGCTCGGCCGCCAGCAGGTACGGCTGCGGATCCGGCTTGGGGCGCTCGACCTCGTCGCCCGCGACGACGGTCGCGAACACGCCGGCGACCTGGGCGAACGGCTCGGCGAGCTCGAGGTAGGACGACGTCACGAGCGCCTGCGGCACGCCCGCCGCCGCGAGGGCGGCGAGCAGCTCGCGGCCGCCCGGCTGCCACGGGGTGTCCTGCGCGACCGCCGCGGCGACGCGCTTGTTGAGGAAGTCGACGATCTCGTCCACCGTGAGGCCGACGCCGCGGCGCCGGAGGATCTCGCCGGAGACCTTCATCGGGTTGCCGACGAGGGTGAGCCCGTCCTCGTGGGTCCAGGTGCCGCCCCAGGACTCGACCAGCTCGGTCTCGGCCGCCATCCAGAGCGGCTCGGTGTTGACCAGGGTGCCGTCCATGTCCCAGAGGACCGCGGCGGGCAGGGCGGGTCGGGCGTCGTTCACGGCGTGCGGCTCCGGGTGCTGGTGCGGGCGGGGTGCTGCCCTCGACGGTACCCGGGGTCGGTGAGCGAGGGTGAACGGCGGGTGTCGGCCGGGGCGCGCGCGGGCGCGGGGCGGCTGCGTCCGGAGCGGCGCGCGGGGCGTCCTCAGTCCGCCCAGGACTCGAGGGCGGCGCGCGTCTCCGCGATCCAGGCGAGCGTCGCCCGGCCCTGGTGCTCGCCGGCGGACAGCGTGAGCAGGGCGTACCGCTCGTCGGGGTCCGCCGGGTCGAGCGTCGCGCGGACGTCCGCCAGCCCCGCCAGGCGCCGGGTCACCTCCCGCTCGGTCTCGGCGAGCAGGTCGAGGCAGGTCCGGCGCCCGGCCGCGCGGCCGAAGAACAGCCGCAGCAGCAGGCCGTTCCGGGGCGGCCCGAACTCGGGCGGCGTCTGCAGCAGCGCGCGCAGCCGGTCGCGGCCCGCCGGCGTGAGCGCGAACCGTCCCGCGTCGTCGCGCCCGACGTCCCCGCTCGCCTCCAGCCGGGCGAGCGCCGGGTAGATCTGGCCGAAGCTCTCGGTCCAGAAGTGGCCGAGGGTGCTCACGATCTCCTGGCGCACGCGGTACCCCGACATCGGGGCCAGCGAGAGCGCGCCGAGGACGGCGAGGTCGGTCTGCGCGGGGGGACGGGCCATGGGTTGACTATATCTGTCAGATATACGACAGTCACGCCATGGCGGAGATGGCGGCGGCGGTCGTGGTGGTGGTGCTGGGCGCGCTCGGCGTGCTGCAGGTGCTGGTCGCGTCCGGCGCGCCGCTCGGCCGGTTCGTCTGGGGCGGCGGGCACGAGGTGCTGCCGACGCGGCTGCGGGTGGGCAGCGCGGTGTCGGTGGCGCTGTACGCGGGCATGGCCGTCGTCGTGCTCGACCGCGCGGGGGTGGTCGCGGTGCTGCCGGGCGGGTTCGCCCGGGTCGCCGCCTGGGTGCTGGCCGCGTACTTCGCGGCGGGCGTCCTGCTGAACGCGGTCTCCCGGAGCCGGGCCGAGGCGTGGACGATGGCGCCCACCTGCCTCGTCCTCGCGCTCCTGACCGGCGCGGTCGCGTCGTCCTGAGGCGGCGCGGCCTACTCCCCCACGGACCCGTCGGCCGCCTCGCGGAGCAGGTCCGCGTGCCCGTTGTGCCGGGCGTACTCCTCGATCATGTGGGTGAGGACCCACCGCAGGTGCGGGGTCCGGCCGTCCGGCCACGCGCGGGCCGCCGGGGCGTCGACACCGCCCGCCCCGAGGGCCGCCGCGACGTCCGCGCGGGACCGCTCGACGGCGGCGAGCCAGAGCGCCCGCAGGTCGTCCGGCGAGTCGTCGGCGGCGGAGTGCCACTCCCAGTCGCGGTCGGCCGACCAGTCGACGGCGGCCCACGGCTCGGCGCGGTCCCGGCCGTGCAGCGCGCGGGAGAACCAGTCGTCCTCGACGTAGGCGAGGTGCTTGAGCAGGCCGCCGAGGGTCATCGAGGACGCGCCGACGGTGGCCGACAGCGCGGCGGCGCCGAGGCCGCGGGTCTTCCACTCCAGGGTCGCCCGGTGGAAGTCGAGGAAGCCGAGCAGGGTCTGCACCTCGTCGCCGTCCGGGACGGGCTCGGTGCGGCCCTGCGCGTCGACGACCGGCGGCGCGTCCGCGACCGGCTCGGCCGCGATGTCGAGCTCGCGCGCCGCGGCCGAGATGCGCCGGGCGAGGTCGAGGTCCCGCGCGCTCAGGCCCGCGACGTCGTGCGAGACCAGCCGCACGGCGACGGACGGGTACCGCAGGTCGACGTCGGGGTGGTGGTCCGCCGCGTCGGCGAGCTCGCCGATCGCGTCGACGAGCTCGACCCCCGCGGCGAACGACCCGGTGCGGAACCGCGCGTGCGCGCCGTCCGGCCCGACCCGCCAGTCCGCGACGCCGTCGGCCGCCCGGAACTCCTCCGCCGTGATCCGCCCGCCCATGCGGCCCACGGTAGCGGCGCGCGTCGGGGCGCGCCCCGGGCCGGCGGGACGGGCGCGGCACGCCCGCGGGCCGCCCCGCCGGTCGCGCCCGTCACCCCCAGTCGTCGACCCACAGGTCGTGCGGCTGGGGCCGGCCGCGGCCGGTCTCGACGAGCTCGCGCAGGCTGAGCAGGAACGTCGCCCACTTGGTGCTGCAGTGGTGCAGGAACTCGACGGGCTCGGCCCAGCCCTCGTGGGTGAACAGCACGACGGTGACGTCGCCGGCCGCGCGGAGCCGGAAGTCGACGTGGGTGCCGACCCACTCGGCCGGGCCCTGCGCGACCCGCCAGCGCACCCGCTCCCCCGGCGCGGCGTCGACGACCTCCATCACGTAGGGGGCGTCGGCGCCGCGGAAGGCGAGCTCCAGGCGGCCGCCCGGCTCCCCGTCGCCGCGGGTGTCCCGCGTCCACCAGCCCGCCACGCCCTCGGCCGTCGCGAGGGCGGCGTACACGTCCGCCGGGGCGGCGCGCACGCCGAGCCGGTGCCGGATGTCCACCACGTCAGTCCTCCTCCGTCGTCGCCGGCGGCCGGCCGGCCGCCGACTCGTCGCGCTGCTGCTGGATCGCCTCGGCGAGGCCCGCGATGCGCCGCAGCCGCGCGTCCCAGGTGCGCCCGACGGCGTCGAGCTGCGCCGCGGCGCGCGCGAGCTGGGCGTCGTCCACGCGGTACCGCCGCTGCCGCCCCTCGGTCACGCCGTGCACGAGGCCCGCGCGGTCGAGGACGGCGAGGTGCTTGGCCACCGCCTGCCGGGTGACGGGCACGACCGCGCTGAGGCTGGTCGCGGTCCCCCCGCCGTCGGCGAGCAGCGCGTCGAGCAGCCGCCGCCGGGTGGGGTCGCCGACGGCGGACCACAGCGCGTCGTCGACGCTCACGGCGCGACCGCCAGCCGGTCGAGGTACGCCTCGAGCCGCGGGACGAAGTGGTCCCAGCCCCGGACGTGGTCGGCGTACCGCTCCTCGAGGACGGCGACCTCCCACCCCCGCTCGCGGAACCCGGTCTCGGTCAGCGTGAGCCGGGTCCCGGTCGCGGTGGCCTCGAGCGCGAACGTGACGAGCAGGGAGGTCGCCGCGGTCGCGGCCTCCCCCGGGCCGTGGGTCCAGCGGAACGAGAACGTGCGCGGCGGGTCGGCCTCGACGACGGTCATGCGCTCGACGACGGTCCCGGGCTCGCCCCGGCGGCCGAAGACGAGCTCGCCCTCCGCGCCCGGCACGGGCTCGGGCAGCGCGGCGTCGTCCGGCCACCACCGACGGAGGTGCTCGGGCCGGCTGACGACCTCGTACACGACCTCGGGGGTCGCGGCGACGTGGATCTCGCGCTCGATGGTGCCCGGCTCGGTGTCTCGGCGTTCCACGGTGCCTCCTCGGTGTGCGCAACGTTCGGTTGCGCATCAGCGTACGGCGGCGCGACGTGAGGCGCAACCCCCGGTTGCACCACGCGAGACCCCCACCTCGGGCGGCGGTGCGGCGCCTCGCCGGGGACGATGGGGCGATGGCCTCCCCCGGACCGCGCCGCGCCCCCCGCCTGCTGATCACCCACGCGGCGGTCGTCGCCGTCGTCACCGCGCTGCTCGTCGTGCTGGCGTCGCGGCCGGTCGAGGACGCGAACATCGGCGCCGGCCTGGCGCTGCTCGCCACGCTGCCGTTCGGCCTGCCCTGGACCCTCGGCCTGCTGCTCGGCCCGGCGACGTGGGCGACGGCCACCGTGGTGGCGCTGGCGGTCGGCTGCGCCTGGCTGAACGTCGTGCTGCACGCCCTGCTCCGGGTGCACCTGCGCCGGCGCGCCGCCGCCCGCTCCGGCGCCGCCGGCGTCGCCGCCCCGCGCTGAGACCGCCCGGGCGCCCGGACGGGTCGCCCGGGCCGGGCTCCCGCGCTCCGGCCGGCCCCGCCCACCGGCCCCGCCCGCCCGCTCCGCGCCCGAGGTCCGGGTGCGCGGCGGCGCGCCGCGGGCGACGCTGGGCACGATGACCGATCGCACCGCCCTCGAGCCCGAGCCCGGGCCGCCGCCCTCCGCCCGGCGCCTGCCGCGGTTCCGCGCCGCCGGCACGGCGACCTCGCGGTTCCTCGCCGCCCGGCCGTGGCTCACCCGCGCCGTCCGCACGACGGGCGCGGCGGTGATCGCGTGGGTCCTCGTGCGGCTCGTGCCCGGTCCGTGGAGCGACTACCCGTACTACGCGCCGCTCGGCGCGGTCATCGCGACGTCGGTGACGGTGCGGGGCACGACGCGGCGCTCGGTCCAGTCCGTCCTCGCCATCGCGCTGGGCGCCGTCGTCGCGCGGCTGGTCGACGCCCTCGACCTGCCGGGCGTCGCGGGGCTGGCGCTCGTCGTGCTGGTCGGGGTGCTGCTCTCCGGCTGGCGGCTGCTCGGCGACATGGGCTCCTGGGTCCCGACGGCCGCGCTGTTCGTGCTGATCATCGGGAACGCCGACCCGGTCGGGTACATCTCGGCGTACGTCGGCCTGACCCTGTTCGGCGCGCTGGTCGGCGTCGCCGTGAACCTCGTCGTGCCGCCGCTCCCGCTGACCCCCGCGGAGCGGTCGCTCGACCGGCTCCGGGCGGCCACCAGCGAGCATCTCGACGCCCTGGCGGCGGCGGTCCGCGACGACGACGCCCCGGTGCCGCCGGACCGCGCGCTCCGCGCGGCGCGCGCCGACGCCCAGGCCGCGGTCGCCGACGCCCAGGAGGCGGCCCGCGGCAACTGGACCGCCCGGCACTACCGGTCGTGGCGGCAGCGGCAGGACCGGCACGCGTCGTCCCTCGACGCCGCCGCCGTCGTGGCGCTCGACGTGCGGCGCGCCGTCGCCACGTCCCGCACGGTCGCGCAGGCCGGGGCGACGCCCCCGGAGGAGCGGTCGGTGCACGTCCCGATCCTGGCCCGCGCGGGCGACCAGGAGCGGGCGGACGCGGTCCGCGAGGGGACGGCGCGGGCGATCGAGGCCGGCGCCGCCCTGGTGCGGGCGCTGCGGCCGGACGGTCCCGGCGCCGGGACCGAGGACGCGGACGACGCGGACCACGCCGCCGCGGAGCTCGCGCAGGCGCTCGACGAGCTGCAGGAGGCGGTCGCCGCGGACCGGGCCACCGCCGCGGGCGCGACGCGGCCGGCCGACGGCGTGGTGGTCGCGCTCACCCCGCTGCTCACCGGCTGAGGCGCCGGGCCCGGGTTCCCGGGCGCGGGTGAACGGCGGGCGACGACTCGCCGACGGAACCGTGCCCCTGGTGCGCGCCGCGGGGGCCGGGAGCACCGTGGGCGCCGTGGACGCTGCAACCGTCATCCTCGTGCTGGTGGTCGTCGTCGCGCTCGCGTTCGACTTCACGAACGGGTTCCACGACACGGCGAACGCGATGGCCACGTCCATCGCCACGCACGCGCTGCCCCCGAAGGCGGCCGTGACCCTCTCCGCGGTGCTCAACCTGGTGGGCGCCTTCCTCTCCGTCGAGGTGGCGCTCACCGTCACCAACGCCGTCGTGCGGATCCAGGAGCCCGACGGCGCGCCCAGCCCCGACCTCGTCCAGGACGGCGGCGCGGGGCTGCTGCTGATCGTGCTGACCGGACTGGTCGGGGCGATCGTGTGGAACCTGCTCACCTGGCTGCTCGGCCTGCCGTCGAGCTCGTCGCACGCGCTGTTCGGCGGGCTGGTCGGCGCGACCGTCGCCGGCCTCGGCTGGGGCGCGGTGCACTGGACCGGGGACGGCGGCGACCCCGACGGCATCCTGGGCAAGGTGGTGATCCCGGCCGTCGCGTCGCCGGTCATCGCGGGCGTGGTCGCCGCCACGGGCACCTGGTTCGTCTACCGGGTCACCGTCGGCGTCGCCGCGCGGTCCACCGAGCGCGGGTTCCGCTGGGGCCAGATCGGCTCCGCCTCGCTGGTGTCGCTCGCGCACGGCACGAACGACGCGCAGAAGACGATGGGCGTGATCACGCTGGCCCTGATCGCCTCGGGGCGCTGGACCAGCACGACGGCGATCCCGCTGTGGGTGAAGGTCTGCTGCGCGCTGGCGATCGCGCTCGGCACCTACCTCGGCGGCTGGCGGATCATCCGCACGCTCGGCAAGGGCCTGATCGACATCGCGCCGCCGCAGGGCATGGCCGCCGAGACCGCCTCCGCGGCCACGATCCTGGTGTCCAGCCACCTGGGCCTGCCGCTGTCGACGACGCAGGTCACCACCGGCTCGGTGCTCGGCGCGGGCGTCGGGCGGCCGGGTGCCACGGTGCGCTGGCGGGTCGCCGGCCGGATGGGCGTCGCCTGGCTCATCACGATGCCCGCGGCCGGGCTGGTCGGGGCCGCGACGTGGTTCCTCGCGCACGCGCTCGGCGGCGGGGTGCTCGGGGCGGCCGCGGTGGTCCTGGTGCTGGTCGCGCTGAGCGGCGCCATGTACGTGCGGTCGCGGCGGGACGCGGTGCACGCGGGCAACGTCAACGACGAGTGGCAGGAGCCGGCGCGCGAGCGCCGCCCGGCCGCGGCGGGAGGGGTGCGCTGATGCTGGCGACCGAGACGGGGATGCTGGGCCAGGTGCTGCTGGTGTCGCTGGCGCTGGGCGCCGGCCTGCCGGTGCTGTTCGGGCTGGGCCTGCGCGCGACGGCGTGGGGCACCGGCGGCGACGCCGAGGAGCACGCCGCGGGCGAGGCGCCGCGGCCGCACCCGCTCGGGCGGGCGCTCGGGGTGCTCTGCTTCGCGCTGACGGTCGCGGGGGTGCTGCTCGGCATCACCGTCGTCGTGGCGTCCGGGCTCGGCTACGAGGTGAGCCTCGGTGGCGGGCCGCTGCTGGTCGAGAAGGCGTGAGGGGCCCGCGATGACCGAGACGGGGACGGGGGCCGGCACCTGGCCCGCCCGGGTGCTGCGGTGGCTGCGCGCGGGCTACCCCGCCGGCGTGCCGCAGCAGGACTACGTGGTGCTGCTCGGGCTGCTGCGGCGGTCGCTCACCGACGCCGAGGTGCACCAGATCGCGGGCGACCTCGCCGTGCTGGCGAGCCGGGGCGCGGAGATCACCACAGCGGACGTCGAGCGGCTGGTGGGGGCGGCGACGCTCGACGCCGCGTCGGAGGAGGACGTGGCGCGCGTCTCGGCGCACCTGGCGCGGGGCGGCTGGCCGCTCGCGGGGCCGGACGCGCGCGGGTAGGTGGGCGCCGGAACCCGCCCGCGGGTCGCCGGCGCGCCGGTAGCGTGGCGGGATGTTCGAGCTGTCGGTCGCGTCGGTCGCGGTCCTCGTCCTCGCGTGGCTGGTGCCGGCCGCCGTCGTCGCGCTGGTCCTCTACGCCGTCGTGCGCCGCGGGGTGCGCGACGGGATGCTCGACGCGCGCCGGGTGGACGCGGAGGAGGCGGCGGGGCGGCGGGCCCGGGCGGCTCGGGCAGCGGCGCACCCGGACGACGGCGCGCCGTCGGACCCCAGGGCGCCCGTGGTCTGACGCCGTACCCGGTCGGCTCGGAGCGACCTCGCGGGCGGGCGCCGCGCCGTCGTCGGACGTCCCCGGCCGGCGCCACGGGCCGCGCGGCCCCGCCTACGGACGCGGGTCGACCCGGCGCCACGGCTTCTCGTCGCGACGCCGCCCCGTCCCGGCCGCGCAGCGCGGGCAGACCCGGCCGACCGCGTCGGCGTGCCGACCGGTGGCGGGCTGCACGTCGGCCCACCGGACGTGCGGGAACCGCTCCAGCGCGGACCGGTGCAGCGACAGCCCGCAGACCGTCTCGTTGCGCCCGGGCTCCCAGGCGTGCACCTCGCCGGCGGGGACGCGCACCCCGTCGGGGTCGGTCCACCGGCTCGACGCGGCGACGGCCGCGGACGTCGGACGGGGCACCCGGCCGACGCTAGCCCGCGGCGTCCGCGCCGGCACCCGGGGCGGTGCGCTCCTGCCTGCGACGGCCGTCAGCGCGCGGCGGCCTCCCCGTCGAGGACGAACCGGACCGTCCGCTCCGGCACCGACACCGCGTCCAGCCGCACGCGCACGTCGGTGCCGAGCGGCAGCGCCGCGCCCGCGACCCGCCCGCGCACCGCCGGGTCCCGGAGCTGCACGACGCCGCTGTCCCCGCCGTCCCGGACGTCGACCACGACGCCGTCGAACTCCTCGCCGACCCGCGAGGACAGCAGCGCCGCCTCGACGAGGTCGACGCAGCCCCGCTCGTACGCGGACGCCCGCCGGTCCCCCGCGGCCATCAGCGCGGGCAGGTCCGGCAGCGCCGCGCGGGCCCACGCGGGCACCTCGTGCCCCGCCGACGCCGCCAGGCACACCTCGCCGACGAACCGGTCGACCAGCCGGCGCAGCGGCGCCGTGGCGTGCGCGTACGGGGCGGCGATCGCCGCGTGCAGCGGCTGCTCGGGCGCCTCGCCGTCGAACGCGACGTACGCGGCGCCGCGCAGCAGCGTCGTGGCCTCGGTGAGCAGCGCGGCGTGCGCGGGCACCGCGGCGTCCAGCCCCCGGACGACCTCGGCGTGGTCGGCACCGTCCGGCCACGGCACGCCCAGCGCCCGTGCCGACGACCGGAGCCGCTCGACGTCGCGCGGGTCGGCCGGCGGCAGGGTGCGCAGGACGCCGACCCGGGCGTCGAGCATCATCGTGGCCGCGCACATCCCGGTGAGCAGCGACACCTGGGCGTTCCACTCCTCGACGGGCAGCGTCGCCCGGCTGGTCAGGGTCCACCGGCCCCGGGCGTCGACCTCGACCACCTGCTCGGGCGTCGGCAGGGTCAGGCCGCCGCGCGCGACCTCGGCGGCCTGCCGCAGCCGCCCGACCGCGCGGAGCAGCACGAGGGTCTCGTCCGCGGTGGCGTCGTCCAGCGCGCGCTGCGCGCCCTCGTAGGTGAGCTGGGCCCGGCTGCGGACGGTCGCCCGGCGGACGTGCGCCTCGGTGGGCGCGCCGTCGGCGTCCAGGTCGATCTCCCAGAGCAGCGCCGGCGCGTCCTGGCCCGGCAGCAGGCTCGCGGCGCCCTCGGAGAGCTCGGGCGGGTGCAGCGGGGTCCGGCCGTCCGGGGCGTAGAGGGTGACGACCCGGCGGCGGGCCTCGGCGTCGACGGCGCCGCCCGGGCGGACCCAGGCGGCCACGTCGGCGATGGCGTACCGCACCCGGTAGCCCGCCCCGCGGCGCTCGAGGTGCACGGCCTGGTCGAGGTCCCGCGAGCCCTCGGGGTCGACGGTGACGAACGGGACGTCGGTCGCGTCGACCCGCTCGGGCGCACCGGCGGGTGCCGAGGCGGGTCCGGCGGCCAGCACGGCGTCGACCTCGGCCCGCACGTCGGCCGGGAAGGCGGCGGGGACGTCGAGCTCGGCGCGCAGGGCGTCGAGGCCGGCCCGGACGTCGGCGTCCACCCGGCGGGCGTCGTCGGCGGCGGTGGGCGCGGGGCGGAGGCGGACGTGGCGTCGGGGCACGCCGCGAGCCTAGGGCGGGACGCGAGCGGGTGCCCGGCGGTCGCGCGGGCCGGGCCGCCGATCGCGGTCCGGGGTCGCGGGCCGGGTGGGCGCGCCCGCCGGGTCCCCACCCGATTCTCCCCGAGGCCCCCGATCTTCCGGGGGACGGAGCGAGAATCGGGTGGGGGTGGCTCCCGCCCCAGCACGCGCGCGGCGCGGCCCCTTAGGCGGCCGCCACCGCCCCCAGGCCCTGGAGCTCCAGCACCGCCGACCGGATCGCCGCCGCCGGCACCGAGTCGCCCGCCGCCAGGGCGGCCGCGACGGTCGGCGGGACGTCCGGGTCGGAGCACAGCACCACGGGCGCGTCGGCCGCGGACGTCGGGAGCCGGCCGTGGCTGCCCGCCACCCGCCCGGGGTCGAGCGGGGTCGTCGACATCGCGTACCGCAAGCCGAGCTTCTTCTTCAGCAGGTTCAGCCCCGCGCGGGCCTTCGCCGCCCCGTCCGCGAAGAACAGCTCGGCCGGGTCGTAGCCGGGCTTCCGGTGGATGTCGACGCCGCGCGCGTAGTCCGGCGCCCGGTCGTCGTCGAGCCAGAACGGGTAGGTGAACCAGGCGCCCGGCTCGGCGACGACCACGAGCTCGCCGGACCGGTCGTGGTCCAGGCCGTAGCGGGCCTGCGCGGCGCGGTCGAGCACCTCGTCGACGCCCGGGACGCCCCGGAGCAGCGCCGCGACGCGCGGGACGTCGGCCGGGTCGGCGACGTAGACGTGCGCGACCTGGTGGTCGGCGACGGCGAAGGCGCGGGAGGTCCACGGGTCGAGCTGCTCGCCGTTGGCCTGGGTGTAGACGTGCAGCAGCCCCTCCGCGCGCAGCAGCCGGTTGAGGTGCACAGGGCGGGAGGCGGGCTCGATGCCGTACTCCGACACCGCGAGCACCGTGGCGCCCCGGGCCTCGGCGTCGTCCAGCAGCGGGGTCAGCGCCCGGTCGAGGTCGGCGGCCGCGGCGTCGGCGCGGGGGTCCAGCGGGCCGAAGCGCTGCAGGTCGTAGTCGAGGTGCGGGACGTAGGCCATCGTCAGGTCGGCGGGCCGGGTGGCCATGAGGTGCCGGGTGGCGGCGACGATCCACTCGGACGACGCGATCGACGCGGTCGGGCCCCAGTACTGGAACAGCGGGAAGGCGCCGAGCCGGTCGACCAGCTCGTCGTGCAGGGCCGGCGGCCGCACGTAGGCGTCCGGGGACTTGCGGCCGTCCGCGTGGTAGACCGGCCGCGGCGTGACGGTGACGTCGGTGGACATGCCCATCGCGTACCACCAGCAGACGTTGGCCGCGGTGTACCCGGGCTCGGCGCGGCGGGCGGTCTCCCAGACCTTCTCCCCCGCGACCAGCCGGTTGTGCTGCCGCCACAGGTGCACCTCGCCGAGGTCGCGGAAGTACCAGCCGTTCCCGACGATCCCGTGCCCCGACGGCGCGCGGCCGGTGAGCATCGTCGACTGCACGGAGCAGGTGACCGCCGGCAGCACGGTGCGCAGGCCCGCGCGCCAGCCGCCGTCGGCGAGCCGGGACAGCCGCGGCATGTGCGCGAGGGCGCGCGGGGTCAGCCCGACGACGTCGAGCAGGAGCAGGGGCTTCATGCGGTCCTCCGGGTGGTGCGGACGTCGCGGTCGGTGTCGCCGGCGCCCGCGCCGCCGGCGCCGGCGTCGGCGTCCCACCAGGACCCGCGGTCCAGGTGCTCGACGGCCCACCGCAGCTCGGCGGCGATGCCGGCCACGAGGTCGTCGGCGGCGCGGGCGGCGAGGTCGTCCGGCAGGACGGCCCAGGTGTAGGTCTCGACGTCGAGGTGGGCGGCGTCGCCGTGCGGGCCGCGCAGGACGGCCGTCACGGCGTCGCGCAGGACGTCGGTGGTGGCCTCGAGCGGGGCCGCGGGCCGCGCGTGCAGGGGGACGTGCACGTGCACCCGCCAGGGGCCGGCACCCGGGAGCCCGGTGCGGGCGTCGAGGGCGTCCGGCAGGTCGTCGGCCGGGTGGACCGCTCCCCCGCTGCGCTCGCGCACCTGGTGCAGGTAGCGGGGCTCGGCGAACCGCGCGACGGCGGCTCGCGACGCCGGGTCGGCGGGGTCGACGACGTGCAGGGCGGCGGACGCCTGCACCTTGACCACCCGGAGCCCCGCCTGCCGGATGCGCCGGACGGCGGCGACCGGGTCGGCGAACGAGACGGCCAGGTGGCAGGTGTCGAGGCAGACGCCGACGTGCTCCGGGTCGATCCGCCCCGGCCCGGCGCCGAGCCGCGGCTCCAGCCAGCCGACGACGTCGGCGACGGTGTCGAGGACGCAGCCGGGCTCGGGCTCGACCGCCAGCCGCACGGTGCGGCCGGTGCGCGCGGCGAGGGCGCGCAGCCCCGCGGAGACGTCGGCCAGCGCGGCGGTCGCGGCGGCGTCGTCGGCCGCGGACCACGGCTCGCGCCAGGCGAGCGGCAGGGTCGAGATCGAGCCGTCGACCCCGTCGGGCAGCAGGTCGGCGAGCACCTCGGCGCACGCCAGGGTGTACGCGGCCCGGGCCGGGTCCGCCCAGGTCGGCGAGTACACCGCGCGCTTGACGACCTCGGCGTGGAAGCCGCCGTACGGGAACGCGTTGAGCGTGTGCACGGTCAGCCGGTGCCGCGCGAGGGCGGCACGCAGCCGGTCCCGGTCGGCCGGGCTCGCCGCGAGCCGGTGCGCGAGGTCGGCGGGCAGCCACAGGCCGACCCCGAGGGTGTCGAGGCCCGCGGCCGCGCGGACCGGGCCGGCGTACCGGTCGAGCTGGGCGAGGACGCCGTCGAGGTCCTCGGCCGGGTGCACGTTGGTGCAGTAGGACAGCGGCATGGTCACGCGCGCACCCCCCGCAGGACGGAGGAGCCCTCGAAGGTGGCCGGCGCCGGAGGAGCCTCCGCCACGAACCCCGGCACCGGGTCGAGGACGAGGTTGCCGGACTGGCCGTAGAACTCGACGGGGTTGCGCCACAGCACCCGGTCGACGTCGTCCTCGGTGAAGCCCTGCTCCAGCATGGTCATGCCGGTGCGCCAGGTCTTGAGCGGGTCGGACCGGCCCCAGTCGGCCGCGGAGTTCACGATCATCCGCTCGGTGCCGTACTCCCGCAGGATCGCGACCATCCGGGTCTCGTCCATCTTGGTGTCGGGGTAGATCGAGAACCCGGCCCACGCGCCGGCGTCCCGCACGGCGGCGACGGTGGTCTCGTTGAGGTGGTCGACGAGCACGCGACCCGCGGGCAGGCCCGACTCCCGGACGACGTCCAGGGTCCGGCGGGTGCCCGCCTGCTTGTCCCGGTGCGGCGTGTGCACGAGCACCGGGAGCTCGGCGTCGAGCGCCAGGGCCAGCTGCCGGCTGAACGCCTCGTCCTCGGCGGGGGTCATGGCGTCGTAGCCGACCTCCCCGACCGCGACGACGCCGTCCTTGGCCAGGTACCGCGGGATGACGTCGAGGACCTCGGTGCACCGGGGGTCGTTCGCCTCCTTCGGGTTCAGGGCGATCGTCGCGTGGTGCCGGATGCCGAACTGGGCGGCCCGGAACCGCTCCCAGCCGAGCAGGGCGTCGAAGTAGTCGACGAACGAGCCGACGCTGGTCCGCGGCTGCCCCAGCCAGAAGGCGGGCTCGACGATCGCGCGGACGCCGGCGGCGTACATGGCCTCGTAGTCGTCGGTCGTGCGGCTGGTCATGTGGACGTGCGGGTCGAAGATGCGCATCACGGCTCCTCGGTGTCGACGGTGCGGGTGGGTCCGGCGGCGGCACCGGCCGGCGCGGGGGTGGTCAGGCGGGACAGGTCGTCGGGGACGGCGCGGCCGGCGGCGCGGCGCTCCGCGGCCAGGTCGCGCGCCATCCGGGCGAGCTCCGCGTCGGCGCGGTCGTCCAGCGCGGCGACGGCGTCGAGGCCGGTGCCCTGGAACACCAGCTTCACGACGGCGTGCCGCCAGGTGTGCTGGTCGAGGTGCGCGGCCGCGAACGGGCCGACCGCGGCGGCGACGAGCGAGGTGTCGTTGGCGCGGAGCGCGTCCGCGGCCAGGTCCCGGCCGACCGCGACGACCGGGGCCGGCAGGTCGCCCCCGGACGCGACCGCGAGGGCGTCGAGCCCGCGGAGCACGCCGCGGCGCTCGGCGGTGTCGCCCGCGCGGTACAGGTCGGCCAGGTGCGCGGCGAGGCGGTCGGCGTCGCCGCGGTGGGCCGCGCCGAGGGCCAGGACGAGCGCCGCGCGCGCGGCGTCGTCGACGGTGCCGTGCACGACGCCGGCCGGGTCCGTGGCCGGGCGGAGCGGGGCGCGGCCGACCCGGCGCCCGGCGAGCGGGAACGCCCCGTCGGCGGCGCGCGGGTCGCGGCGGACCTCGGCCAGGGCGTCGGCGAGCCAGCCGGCGTGCGGGGCGCGGGCGGCCGCGACGACGGCGGTGAGCGGGGGTGCCGCGGCGCGCGCGGCCGCGGTGGGGGCGGGTGCGGCGGGCACCGGTCCCGCAGCACCGGCGACACCGCCGGCGGCAGGCGCGGCGGGTGCGCGGGGCGGGGCAGGCGCCGCCGGCCCCCCGGTGGCGGCGGTCGGTGCGGCGGGGTCGGACGACGTCGTCGGCGTCACGGTGTCACTCCCTCTCGGCGAGCGGGTCAGGGCAGGGGTACGGGGACGGGTGCGAGGTCGCGGGCCTGCGCCCAGGCGCGGCGGATCGCGTCGGCGGCGGCGGCGACCTGCCGGGGCGCGTCCCACGAGTGCCGGGGCAGCTCGACGGAGACCACCCCGGCGTAGCCGCCCGCCCCCGCGGCGACCCGGGCGATCGCCGCCACCGCGCCGGACAGGTCGAGGTCGCCCTCACCGAACGGCCGGTGGTCGTGGTGGGTGCGCGGCATGTCGTCGATCTGCACGTGCGCGAGGTTCCGGCCCGCGGCGGTCAGGGCGCCGGCGACGCCGCCCGGCTCGACGACGAGGCAGTGCCCGACGTCGACGGTCAGGCCGAGCGCGTCCGGGTCGCCGAGGTCGGACCGCAGCCGCAGGGCGTCCGCGACGGTCTCGACGTGCATGCCGGGCTCGGGCTCGAGGGCCAGCCGGACCCCGTGCTCGGCGGCGTGCCGGACCAGCCCGGGCAGCCGCCCCCGCAGCCGGTCGTCGGCCACGGCCGCGGGCACGTCGGGCGCGCGCACCCCCGAGAACAGCTGCACCGCCGGGGCGCCCAGCGCGGCGGCGACCTCGACAGCCCGGCGCAGGTAGGCCAGCCGCGGGCCGGCGTCCGCGTCGACCAGCGCCGGGGCGTGCTTGCGGCGCGGGTCGAGCAGGTACCGGGTGCCGGTCTCGACGACGACGCGCATCCCCCGGCCGTCGCGGGCGCGGGCGAGCCGGTCGCGCAGGGCGGCGAGGTCGGCGGCGGGCGCCCACGGGTCGAGGTGCGGGAAGCCGAGGGTGAGCGCGACGGCGTCGTACCCGGCCTCCGCCAGCAGGTCGAGCGCCGCCGGCAGCGGGTGGTCGCCGAGCCCGTTGGTGCCGTACCCGAGGGCGAACGGGAGCGCCGTCACGTCTCGCTCACCGCCCGCGGCCCGGTCGCCCGGCGGAGCAGCGAGCCCGCCGCGGCGACGGCCCCGAGCGCGAGCGCGGCCCCGGGCCGGCCGGCGCGGGCGGCCCACGAGGCCTGCAGCGGGATCATCGCGCGGATGCCGGCGCCCGTGGCCGCGCGGGCGGCGGGGGCGGTCGGCGCGCGCGCCGCCGCGACCTGCGGGGGCAGGCACTGCGCGAGGTAGGCGGCCACGGTCGCGGCCGTGGCGAGGTCCGAGCCGACACGGCCCGCCGTACCGAGTCCCTGGTCAGTGGAACGTCGTGACGGACACGCCGTCGGCGTGTCCGTCACGACGTCCCACCCGAGGGCGCCGGGCGGCGACGTCCCCGCGGTCGCCCGGCGTGCGGGGCGGGCGAGGACCGCGCCCGCCACCGCGAGCGAGCCCGCGGCGACCGCGCCTGCCACCGCGCGGGTCGTGCCGTGCACCTCGCCGCGGGACAGCACGGTGACCCCCGCGGTGTGCGCGGCCAGCGCCGCGGCGGCCGGGGCGGCGGCGCGCAGGTGCCCCACCCCCGCGCCGAGCAGCACGTCCAGCCCCCGGCACGCCGCCATCGCGACCGGGCCGGCGGCGGTGTCCTTGAGCCGGGCGTCGTACAGCCACACCGCCGCGGCCAGCGGGACCGCCACGGCGAACGCCCGCCGGCCCCCGCCCACCGCGGCGAGCGCGAGCCCCGCCGCGCCGAGGCCGCCCGCGACGCGCAGGGCGTGCCCCGGAGTGATGCGGCCGGACGGGATCGGGCGCTCGGGGCGCTCGGCGGCGTCGACCTCGCGGTCGGCCCAGTCGTTCAGCGCCATGCCGCCCGCGTACAGGCAGGCGGACGCGAGCGGCAGCAGCGCGCGGCGCCCGGCGAGCGGGAGCCCGACCGCCGCCGCGCCGGCCACCGTGTCGCCGAGCACGGTCAGCACGGCGGGCGCGCGCACGAGCTCGGCGTGGTCCCGGAGCGGGCTGCGCAGCGCGCCGGGCCCAGGCGCCACGCCCACGCGCGCAGGGCCGCCGAGGTCGGCGGGTGCGCCCGAGGTCGACGGTTGCGCCGGGCCGCCGGGGCCGGAACCGACGACCTCGCCGGGCGCGGCCGCCCCCAGCACGGCCGCGCCTCCCCCGCCCGGCAGCACGGCCGTCACGCGGCCAGCCCCCGGGCCCACCGGACGAGGTCGCCGGCCTGGTCGGCGGCGGCGTGCCGGTCGGAGCCCCAGGGGTCCTTGAAGAAGAACCCCAGCTCGGGCACCACGCCCGCGACCCCGCCGGCGTGCGCGAGCGCGAGCAGCCGCGCCAGGTCGAGCACCATCGGCGCCGCGAGCATCGAGTCGTACGCGGACCAGGTGGTCTGCAGGGTGATCCGCGACCCGAGGAACCCCTCGGCGTGCACGTGGTCCCACGCGACCTTGACGTCCCCGAGGTCGGGCACGTGGTCGATGTGCAGGGGCGTCACGTCGGACCCGGTGAGGTCGCGCAGCCCGCGGGTCTTGGAGGCGAGCTTGGAGCGCACCGCCTCCGGGTCGGCCAGGGTGGCGCCGTCTCCCCCGCCGAGCAGGTTGGTGCCGGCCCAGGACAGCACCCGCAGCCCCCGGTCGGCGAAGGCCGGCGCGAGCACCGTGCGCAGCCAGGTCTGGCCGGTCTTGCCGTCCTGCCCGGCGACGGGGACGCCCGCCTCGGCGGCGAGCGCCTGCAGCGCGGGCAGCCCCAGGCCGGCGGACGGCGTGAACCCGGCGTAGGCCGCGCCCGCGAGCACGGCGGCGTACGCGGCGACGGACGACGGCGGCAGCACGACCCGCCCGGGCTCCTGCACGGCCGCGGCCAGCGCCGCCGGGTCCTCGTGCGCGGGCGTCGGGTGCGCGGGCGGCTCGGTGGACGAGACGTCGACCACGACCACCCGCGCCAGGTCGTGCCGCGCGGCGAACCCCGTGATGTCCGCGGCCAGCCGCTCGGCGACCTGCTGCTGCGACCCGCCGGGCACGAGCGGCCCGCGGTGCCCGGGCCGGACCTCGGCGTCGGCGGCGTCCAGGGCGTGCGCGGTGGCGGCGAGCAGCGGCGCCGGGATCATCCCCGCGTCGACCAGGGCCTCCGCGCGCTTGGCGAGCGACACGTCGCTGACGTCGTGCCCGCCGACGACCAGGTCCCCCCAGTCCGGCAGCGGCAGCCCCGCGAACGCCGGCGCCGCCGTGACGCAGCCGGCGGCGCCCGCGTGCCCGGCGGACAGCGCCGCCAGGCCGAGGGCCGCGGTGGTGCCGACCGACCCGCGCGCGCCGACGAGCCACAGCCCGGTGCGCGCGCGGGCGTCGGCGGTCACGCGTCGCCCTTCGTCGAGAACGCGGCGTCGAACGCCGCCTCCGGGGCGTCGAACGCGAGCCGCTTGACGAACGCCAGCGCCTCGGGCGCACCCAGCAGCCGGTCCATGCCGGCGTCCTCCCACTCGACGGAGATCGGGCCGGTGTAGCCGATGGTGTTGAGCACCCGGAACGCGTCCTCCCACGGCACGTCGCCGTGGCCGGTGGAGATGAAGTCCCAGCCGCGCCGCGGGTCGGCCCACGGCAGGTGCGAGCCGAGCCGGCCGTTGCGGCCGTTGCCCATCCGCTTCTTCGTGTCCTTGCAGTCGACGTGGTAGATCCGGTCCCGGAAGTCCCAGAGGAACGCGACCGGGTCCAGGTCCTGCCAGACCATGTGGCTCGGGTCCCAGTTGAGGCCGAACGCCTCGCGGTGCCCGATCGCCTCCAGGGTGCGCACCGTCGTCCAGTAGTCGTAGGCGATCTCGCTCGGGTGCACCTCGTGCGCGAACCGGACGCCCACCTCGTCGAACACGTCGAGGATCGGGTTCCAGCGGTCGGCGAAGTCCTGGTAGCCCGCCTCGATGACGGCGGCCGGCACCGGCGGGAACATCGCCACGTACTTCCAGATCGACGACCCGGTGAACCCGACGACGGTGTCGACGCCGAGCTTCGCCGCGATCCGCGCGGTGTGCTTCAGCTCCTCGGCGGCGCGCTGCCGGACGCCCTCGGGGTCGCCGTCGCCCCACACGCGCGCGGACAGCATGTCCTCGTGCCGCAGGTCGATCGGGTCGTCGCAGACGGCCTGGCCCTTGAGGTGGTTGGAGATGGCCCAGACCTTCAGGCCGTAGCGGTCCAGGATCTCCAGCCGGGAGGCGACGTAGGCGTCGTCGTCCCAGCGCCAGGGGTCGAGGTGGTCGCCCCAGCAGGCGATCTCGAGGCCGTCGTAGCCCCACTCGGACGCGAGCCGGGCCACCTCCTCGAACGGCAGGTCGGCCCACTGGCCGGTGAACAGGGTGATGGGGCGGGTCATGTCGGTCTCCTCGTCGAGAGCGGAACATCGATGCTGGGGGGCGCCGCCGCGCGGCGTCCAGGGGTGCGGGCGCCTCACGTCATGTCGTGGCCCCCCGGCGGGCGAGGGCGTCGGCGACGGCGGCGTCGACCGCGCGCTGGTGCCGGACCCGGCGTCGGCGGCCGGCGAGCACCCGGAGCGCCACGAGCGCGACGACCAGGGCCAGCGCGCCGATCAGGGCCCACGGGACCGCCCAGGCGGTGCCGGTGGCGACGACGCCGGGCACCGGCGGCGCGGCGTCGGCGGCCGCGGCGCCCGGGAGCGCGACGACCTCGCCGCCGAGGGCGATCGTGGCGGTGGTCCGCACCAGCGGCCACACGCCGTCGACCCGGACGCTGCGCTGCACGGAGGCGCCGGGGATGAGCTCGGGCACGTCGACGGCCGCCGCGCGCGCCCGGCCGAGGCCGAACAGGCCCGCGACCTGGACCTGCTCGGTGGGCGCGAGGCGGGCGTTGCCGGTGTTGGTCACGGTGAACGTGACGGTCGCGGCGCCCGGGGCGACCGGGTTGCCGCCGGCGTCGTAGTCGACGCGCAGGCCGGTGACGGCCAGCGCCGGCGCCAGGTCGCCGGACACCCGCAGGTGCACGCGCGAGCCGAGCCGCCGGTCGACCGAGACGCCCGCGGCGTTCTCCACGAGCAGGCTGGACACGATGCCCGCGGCGTAGTCGCCGGGCTGCGCGTCGTCCGGGACGGTCAGGGTGAACGGGACCTCGGCGGCGGCGCCGGGCTCCAGCACGATCTCGGGGGTGTCGACGCGCACCCACGCGCCGAGCGCGGTCGACTCCTCCCCCGCGCCCAGCACGTCGAGGGTGCCGTCCGGGGTGAGGAAGCCGTCGGCGGCGTACACGTCGAGGGCCAGCGGGGCGTCGCCCTTGTTCGTCACGACGAGGGCGTCGGAGAGCGTGCCGCCGGGCGGGAGGGTGTACGCGAAGTTCGGGCGGGCGGCGCCGTGCACGGTGTCGGCCGGGCGCACGCCCCAGGTCACCTGGGTGCTCGCGGCGGCGGGGTCCGCCGCGGGGTCGGCGGCGGCGCCGGCCGCGGGGTCCGCCGCGGGGTCCGCGGCGGCGGGCGCGACCAGCGCGGCCGGGGCGGCCGGGGCAGCCGCGGCGCCTGCGGCCGGCAGCGCGCCGCCGAGCGCGAGGGCGACGGCGGCCGCCAGCGCGGCGAGGGCGGCGGGGACGCGGCGGGTCGGGGTCACGGCGGGGCCTCCGGGTCGACGGTGACGACGGGTGCGGGTGGTGCGGGTGGTGCGGGGTGGTGCGGGGCGGCGCGGCCGGCGCGGGCCGGGTGGCCCGTGCGGGTGGTGCCGCCCCCGCCCGCCCGGGACGAGGACCGGGCGGGCGGGGACGGGGACTGCGGGTCCGTCAGCTGAGCGCGGTGAGCGTCAGCGTGGCGGTGTAGGTGCCCTGCGGGGCGTCGAGCGGCAGCTGCAGGTCGAGGTCGGCGCCGACGAGGGACGAGCCGCGGGCGTGCCCGGCCTCGGCCTCGGCGAGGGTGCGGGCCACGGACAGGCCGTCGCCCTCCTCGAACCCGGACGGCACCGCGGGCCCGGCCACGGCGTCGCCGCCGTTCTCGAGCACCTCGGGCGTCCAGCCCAGGTACTTCGACGACAGGGTCTCGCCCCCGGCGACGAAGTCGCTGACCTGCGCGGTGATGGACCACTCCGGGTCGCCCGCGCGGGTGTCCTGCACGCGCACCGGCACGATCTCGCCGGTGGCCCGGTACCGGTCCTCGAGCTCCTCGGCGACGCCGAGGTTCACGAGGCCGGACGTGCCCTCGAGCGACCAGACGAGCTCGCCCGCCCGCTGCTCGGGCACGGTGACGGCCAGGGCCTGGTCGCCGGCGGCCACGGAGCCCGGCGCCTCGCCGGTGTGGTCGCCCTCGACGCCGCCCGCGGTGTTGCCCGGGCCGAACGCGGCGGCCGGGTCGTTGTCCGCGAGGCGGATGGTGCCGAGGACCGTGGTGCCGGCGACCCGCAGGTTCGCGGTGTTACCGGTGAGCACCAGGTCGCCGCCCACGGTGTTGCCGAAGGTGTCGGCCGCGCCGTCGACGGTGGCGCCGATCAGGACGTCCCGGCTGGAGCCGGTGACCGACAGGGTGCCGCCGACGACGGCCCCCGCCACGTTCACGCCCCAGTCGGAGTCGGCGATCGACACCTCGCCCGTGACGCCGGTCTGCAGCAGGTCGACGTAGGTCGCCGCCTGCGTGGTCAGCCCGCCGCCGATGGACGAGCCGGTCACCTCGACGTCGAGCCCGCCGGCCGCCACGCTGCCGCCGACCTCGAGGTCGTTGAGGTAGAGGAACCCGACGCGCGAGCCCGAGGTGTAGGCGCTCACGTCCCCCTCGACCCGGGTGCCGTCCAGCAGGACGCCGTACGCGTCGGTGGCGACGACGTCCCCGCCGACGGTCACCGAGGTGGCGTCGAGCCAGGCGTCGGCGCCGACGGTGATCGAGCCCTCGACGGTCGCGCCGGCGAGCACGCAGTCCGCGCCGGCCGGGACGACGAGGTCGCCCGCGATGGTCTGGTCCCCGAGGTCGGTGGTGCAGTCGGTCGAGGCCGCCTGCGCCACGGTGCTGCCGAGGGCCACGAGCCCGAACGCGCCCACGAGGGCGGCCGGGACCGAGTAGATCCGCTTCATGTCCGTCTCTCCTTCTCGCTCAGCCGCGCAGGCCGGCGATGGCGTCGTAGCTGCGGTCGGCGTTGCCGAGGGAGTCGAGCGGGTTCGGCGGCTCGGCGACCGTCGAGGCGTTGTCCTGCTCGTACAGCCCGAAGTGCTGGCCGCGCGTGCGGAGCTGGGACAGGAACTGCTGGTACGGCAGGTCGCCGGCGCCGAACTCGATGATGTCGTAGCCGTTGGCGCTGGCCTCGTTGGCCTTGCCGTCCTTGAGGTGCAGCAGCGGGTAGCGCCGCGGGTTGCGCAGGACGTAGTCGACCGGCTCGAACCCCGGGTACTTGTGCTGCCCGACGTACGCCCAGTAGATGTCCATCTCCAGGTAGACCAGGTCCGGGTCGGTGTTGTCGTAGAACACGTCGTAGAGCCGGACCGACGGGTCGACCGGGTCGAACCGGAACTCGCCGTCGTGGTTGTGCTGGTAGATCTTCATGCCGGCGGCCTTGACCTGCGCGCCCCAGCCGTTCCACTCCTCCGCGGCGGCGAGGTAGCCCTCCTTCGTCGCGGTGTTCGTGGGCGCGTTGCCGGTGCCGAGGTGCGGCATGCCGAGCGTGTGCGCGATGTCGATCTGGTTGGCCAGGTCGGTGCGCAGCAGCTGGGTGCTGACGTGCGAGCCGACCGCCTTGAGGCCGTTGTCGTCGAGCAGCTGGCGGATCTGGGCCGGGGTGATGGCGCCGACGTTGCCCTGGGTGTAGCCGGCGAACTCCACCTCCGCGTACCCGATCCGGCCGAGCTCCTCGAACACGGCCCGGAAGCCGAGGGAGCTGACCTTGTCGCGGATCGTGTAGAGCTGGATGCCGATGCGGTTGGCGGGGACGAGGCGGGTCCGCCCGGTCGTCGGCGCGGCCGCGGGCGCGAGTCCGGCGGCCGAGGCCCCCGAGGCGCCGAGGGCGGTCCCGAGCCCCACGGCCACCGTGGAGGCGCCGAGCGCCTTCATCAGGGACCGCCGGCTCATCGGCCGGTTCGGGATCGAGGCGTGCTGGTGCGTGCTCATGTCTCTCCTTCGAGACGGCCGGTACCCCCGGGCGGGGCTGCGGGTCGCAACCCCGCCCGAGGCACCGGCGCGCGGTCAGCTGCGGACGGTGAGGGTGGTGCTGGTGGTGGAGCCGGAGATGCCGGCCGTGCCGCCGTAGGCGACGTCGACCTTGTAGGTGCCCTCGGGCAGCCGCCCGAGGGAGACGACGCTCGCGCCGGAGGCGTCGAGGGTCCCGGTGAGCGTGGCGACGGTCTGGTTGTTGCGCTTGACCGTGACCGTGACGTCCCCGGCGGCGGCGACGCCGCTGCCGGTGGTCACCTGGACGGTGGCCTTGGCGGCGACGGCGGGCTTGACCGGGTTCGGCGACACCGTGGCGGCGACCGTGGAGGTGGTGCGCGCCACCGTGAGCCGGACCGTGCCGGACGAGGGCTTGAAGACCTCGCCGCCGGCGAAGGAGGCGGTCACCGTGTGGGTGCCGACGCCCAGGGCCGGGTCGAGCGCCACGACCGCGGTGCCGTCGGCGCCGAGCGTCCCGCGGCCGACCTCGGTCTCGCCGACGGTCAGCACGACCTCGCCCGCGGCGACGCCCTCCGCCGCGGAGACCGCGACCGTGACCTCGCCCGGGGCGCCGAACGGCACCCGGCCCGCGGCCACGGTGGCCGTGGTCGTGGTGTCGACCGTGGGCTCCTCCGGGGCGTCGAGATCGATCGCGAACTGGACCGAGCCGACCTCGGAGACCAGCCCCTGGGTGTCGGTCGCCCGGTACCGCAGGTCGTACGCGCCGCTCTCGGAGAACGTCACGCCGTACTGCTGGTTCGCGGCGAGGTTCGTCCACGTGGCGCCGCCGTCGCGCGAGTACTGCACGCTCGCCAGCGCCCCGTTGTCGGCCGGCTGCACGGCGAACCGCACCGGCTCGGTGAAGACGCCGCCGGCACCCGTGGGCGCCGCCGGGGTCAGGGTGTGCGCGACCGTCGGCGCCTCGACGTCGGCGACGCCCGGGCCCACCATCGTGATCGCGTCGACCGCGAGCTCGTCGGCCGAGGTGACGACCAGGTCGCCGGTGCCCTCGGGGGCGTCGAACGCGATCTCGACGTCCTTCCAGCCCGCGCCCGCCGGGATCGTGGCGGTGGCGAACGGCGCGGCGTCGGCCGCACCCCAGCGGAGCTGGACCTCGCCGCCGCCGCTGGCCCGGACGACGGCGCCGGTGATCCCGCTGAAGCTCACCGGGGTGAACGTGAGCGAGTCGCCGGTGCCGAGGCCGCGGACCGCGTTGCCGGCCAGGGCGGTCTCGTCCGCGTACACCGTGACGCCGGTGCGCGCGGCGTGCTCCGCCTGCTGCTCGCGCGGGTTGAGGCGCAGCGTGGCCTCGCCCGTCGCCGCCGGCAGGCCGTTGGCGCCCGCGTCGCGGTACGTCACCACGACCGCGCCGTACAGCAGCGCGCCCGGGCCGTGCTCCGGCGAGTTGGGGTCGGTCTTGAACGCGCCCTGGCAGCCCGTGCCCGAGACCTCGGGGTGGGCGTGCTCGTCGTGGCCCAGGCCGTACGTCCAGGACACGCGGGTGCAGTCCGTGGCCGCGCCGTCCTCGGCGTCCTGGGTGGTGACCCGGAACGGCACCGCGTCGCCCCAGGTGAAGAAGCCGCCGTTCTCCGGGTAGGTGAGCGCGACCTCGGGCGCCTGGTTGCCGACCGAGATGGGGTGCGAGGTCAGCGTGAACTTGCCCTCGGGGTCGGTCACCTTGAGCCGCGCCGTGTAGGCCGCGATCTCGGTGTAGGTGTGCTCCGCCTCGACGCCGGTCGCGTCGAAGGTGCCGTCACCGTCGAAGTCCCAGTCGTAGCGGAGCTCGCCGCCCTCGGGGTCGCTCGACGCGGACGCGTCGAACTGCACGGTGAGCGGCGCGGTGGACGACGACGTCGGCGTGGCGGTGAACTCCGCGCGCGGCGCCTTGTTCCCCTCGGCGTAGGCGATCCGGTGCAGGCCCGCGTCGGGGTTGGCCCGGAAGAAGCCGTCGCCGTAGTCGAGCACGTACATCGACCCGTCCGGGCCGAACTCGATGTCCATCGGGTTGTCGATCGGCGGCCAGCCCTCGGCCGTGATCGCCGCGTTCGGCGTGACGTCCTCGATGTGGGTCACCTCGAAGGTGTCCCAGTCGACGGTGAACGCCGCGATGTAGTCCTGCGAGAACTCGCCGAAGAAGGCCTTGCCCTCCCAGTAGGCGGGCCACGCGTCCGCGCCCGCGTCGGCGGGCCGGTGGTAGACCGGGCCGCCCATCGGGCCCTGGCCGTTGCCGGTGCCGAAGTTCACGAGCTCGTCCCAGGGCTGGTCGCCCGGGTTGTCGCCGTAGTAGACGGTGGCCGGGCGAGCTGGGGGCAGGGTCGTCAGGCCGGTGTTCCAGCGCGAGTCGTTGACCAGGTTCTCCGGGTCGAAGAACGCGCCGGGCGTCCCGGTGGCGAAGTCCCAGTCGTTGTAGGCGAAGTTGTCGCCCGTGACGAAGGGCCAGCCGGCGTTGTGCGGGTCGTCGAGGCCGACGACGTTCCACTCGACGAGGCCCATCGGGCCCCGGCCGGCGGTCTCCGCGACGGCCTTGGTCGCGTCCGGGCCGTAGTCGCCCCAAGACAGGGAGCTCGTCTCCGGGTCCACGTCCAGCTTGAACGGGTTCCGGACGCCCATCACGAAGATCTCGGGCCGGGTGCCCTCGGTGCCCTCCGGGAACAGGTTGCCCTCGGGGATCGTGTACGACCCGTCCTCCTCGACGTGGATCCGGAGGATCTTGCCGCGCAGGTCGTTGGTGTTCCCCGCGCCGCGGCGCGAGTCGAAGCCGGGGTTCATGCCCGGGGCGTCGTTGTTCGGCGCGAAGCCGTTGGCACCCGGGGTGCCGGCCGGGGTGTTGTCGCCGGTGCCGAGGTACAGGTTGCCGTCGGCGTCCCAGTCGAAGTCGGCGCCCACGTGGCAGCACTGCCCGCGCTGGACCTCGACGTCGAGGATCTGCTGCTCGGAGGCCAGGTCCAGGCCCTCCCCGGTCCACTGGAACCGCGACAGCCGGTTCACGCCGACCCACTGGTCCCAGTAGGACTCGTCCGCGCCGGCCGGCAGCGTGTTCGGCGCCGAGCCCGCGGGGGTGTTCCCGGGCGGGGCGTACACGAGGTACACCCAGCCGTTCTCCTCGAAGTCCGGGTCGATGCCGATGGACTGCAGGCCGTCCTCCGAGTTCGCGTACACCGGGATCGTGTTGGTGATCCGGGTGACGCCGGTGGCCGGGTCGGTGAGGCGCACGTCGCCGTTGCGGGCCGTGTGCAGCACGCGGCCGTCGGGCAGCACCGCGAGGTCGATCGGCTCGCCGACGTCCTTGGTCAGCGTGGTCTTCTCGTAGTTGCCCCAGTCGAGCGCGGCCTCGGCGCCGGGCTCGGCCCCGTGGTCCACGCCGTCGTGGGCCACCACGGGTCCGGCGCCGAGCGCCAGCCCCGTCACGGTGAGCACCCCGGCGAGGGTGAAACCCACCAGTTTCCTGCCGCGCTGCGAGCGCGGCTGCGTACGATCCATGAGTGATGCAGCTCCTTACGGGATCTCGTCACAGAGGTCGGGCTCCTGCGTCGTCCCCACGGTTCGGGAACCCGGCCTCCTCAGCCGACCGGCGGCTCTGCCGGTCGTGGCGCGGTCCCACCTCCTCCCCCTCGAGCGGTGAGCTGATCGTCGTCTGACGGGTGGTGCTGGTGCGGGCGTGCCGCCCCCGGGGGCGGGTCGCCCCCGGGCGGTCAGCCCAGGGCGACCCACCTGCTGCCGTCGGCAGCGCTGCGCTCGACGGCGTCGAGCACGCGCTGCACGGCGAGTCCCTCGGCGAACGACGGCGACGGGTCCTGGCCCGCCGCGATCGCGCCGACCAGGTCGACGACCTGGTGCGTGAACGCGTGCTCGTAGCCGAGCCCGTGCCCCGCCGGCCACCAGTGGCCGACGTAGGCGTGCTGCGGCTCCGTGACCACGACCCGCCGGAACCCCGCGACGGCGGCGTCCTCGGTGGCGTCGTGGAAGTGCAGGACGTTCATGTCCTCGAAGTCGAACGACAGCGAGCCGCGGTCGCCGTTGACCTCGAGCCGGATGGCGTTCTTGCGGCCGGTGGCGAACCGGGTGGCCTCGAAGACCCCGAGCCCGCCGCCGGACAGCCGGGCGAGGAACACCGCGGCGTCGTCGACGGTGACCGGGCCGCGCGCGGCGTCCGGGCCGGCGGCCGAGCCGTGCAGGCCCGCGAACTCGGCCGCGACGGGCCGCTCGTGCACGAAGGTCTCCAGCAGGCCGGAGACGCCCGTGAGCCGCTCGCCGGTGATGAACTGCGCCAGGTCGACGGCGTGCGAGCCGATGTCGCCCAGCGCCCCGGACCCGGCCTGCTGCTTGTCGAGGCGCCAGGACAGCGGCGCCTCGGGGTCGGCGAGCCAGTCCTGCAGGTACTGCACGCGCACGTGCCGCACGGTGCCGATCCGGCCGTCCGCGACCAGCTGCCGGGCGAGCTGCACGGCCGGCACCCGCCGGTACGTGTAGCCGACCATCGACCGGACGCCCCGGGCCGCGGCGGCCTCGGCCGCGGCGACCATGGCCTCGGCCTCCGCGATCGTGTTGGCCAGCGGCTTCTCGCACAGCACGTGCTTGCCCGCCTCGAGGGCGGCCACGGCGATCTCGGCGTGCGTGCGGCCCGGCGTGCAGATGTCGACCAGGTCGACGTCGTCCCGCGCCACCAGCTCCTGCCACGACCCGGCCGTGTCCTGCCAGCCGAGCCGGTCCGCCGCGGCCTTGACCGCCGCGGCGTCCCGGCCGCCGAGCACCCGCATGACCGGCGTGCGCGGCAGGTCGAAGAACCGCGGGGCCGTGCGCCACGCCTGCGAGTGCGCGGCGCCCATGAACGCGTACCCCACCATGCCGACGCCGAGCGGCGCGGCCGTCGTCCCGTCCATCACGAGACCTCCTTGCCTGGGCGCAGGGGGCGCCGGGTGGCGCCCCCCGCGGTCCGGATCAGGACTCGAAGGCCGAGTCGATGTACTGGTCGACGTTGTCCGCCGTGACGACGGGCGCGAACAGCTGGACGGTGCGCGGGACGCCCGAGGACGCCAGGTCGCTCAGCGACTTCTCGTGCGCCACGAGCCGGGCGAGCTTGATGCCGTCCGCCGCCTGGGTCGACGGGTAGATGACCGTCGCCTCGACCACCGACGCGTCGTCCTGGATCTCGCGCATCATGTTCGCCGAGCCGGCGCCGCCGACCAGGAAGAACTCGTCGCGGCCGGCGTTCTCGATGGCGGCCAGGACGCCGACGCCCTGGTCGTCGTCGTGGTTCCAGATCGCGTCGATCTGCGGCGCGGCCTGCAGCAGGTTCGCCGCCGCCTGCTCGCCGCCCTGGACGGTGAAGTCCGCGGCGACCCGGTTGTCGACGTCGAGGCCGCAGTCGTCCAGCGCGTCCGCGAAGCCCTGGCTGCGGTCCTGGGTCAGCGGCAGCGAGTCGATGCCGGCGATCTCGGCGACCACGGCGTCCGGGTTGTCGCCCAGCCGCTCGCAGATGTAGGTGCCGGCCGAGACGCCCATGCCGTAGTTGTCGCCGAGCACGGTGGCCCGGGACGCGAACGGGCTGGAGAACTCGCGGTCGACGTTGATGACCGGGATGCCGGCCTCCATCGCCTTGGTCGCCACGTCGGTGAGCGCGCCGCCGTCGAACGGCAGCAGCACGATCGCGTCGACGCCGTCGTTGATGAAGCCCTCGATCTGGCTGATCTGCACGTTGACGTCGTTGGTGCCCTCGGCGACCCGGAGCTCGACGTCCTCGTAGTTCTCGGCCTCCTTCTGGGCGGCCGTCGTGATCGCGCCCATCCAGCCGTGGTCGGCGGCGGGGGCCGAGAAGCCGATGACGACCGTCTCGCCGGCCTCGTCGTTGTCGGACACCGCGACCGGCGCGGCGTCGGCGCCGGAGTCGTCCTCCTCCGCGGGGGCGTTGGAGGTGCAGGCGGCGAGGAACGCGACGGACAGCACGGCGACCGGCGCGAGGACGCGGCCGCGGCGGCGCGTGGTGCGGGTGGTGGACATGGGATCTCCTTCGACGATGTCCGGGGTCGTGCGGGCAGGGTGGGGCGTGCGAGCGGGTGGGAACCCGGTCGCGTGGGGGTGGTGCGTCTGGGGGCTAGGTGCGCGAGGTGCGCGACGTGAAGCGCTGCTGCAGCAGGACGGCGACCACGATGATCGCGCCCTTGGCGATCTGCTGGACCGACGAGTCGAGGTTGTTCTGCACGAACACGTTGGTCAGGGTCGCGAAGATCAGGACGCCGAGCACGGTGCCGACGATCGTGCCGCGGCCGCCGGACAGCAGCGTCCCGCCGACGACCACCGCCGCGATCGCGTCCAGCTCGTAGAGCAGGCCGTTGGTGGACGAGCCGGCGCCGGTGCGGCCCAGCATCATGACGGCGGCGATGCCGGCGGCGAGCCCGGCGAGCGCGTACAGGTACATGGTGTGCCGCTTGACGGCGATGCCGGCCAGGCGGGCCGCCTCGGGGTTGCCGCCCACCGCGACGGTGCGGCGGCCGAACGTGGTGCGGTTGAGCAGGAACCAGCCGGCGACCGCGACCACGGCGAAGATCCACACGATCTTCGGCACGCCCAGCAGGTCGCCCCGGAACGTGTCCTGGAACGACGACACGTTCACCAGCTGGGTCCGCCGCTGCGCGATCAGCTCGGCGAGGCCGCGGGCGGCGACGAGCATCGCGAGCGTCGCGATGAACGCGACGACCCGGCCGTAGGCGATGAGGACGCCGTTCACCACGCCGGCCGCCGTGCCGACCGCCAGCGCGCAGAGCACCATGACGATCCAGCCGTACTGGTCGGCCATCGTCTGCGTCGCCACCGTGGTGGCCCACACCGACGCGAGGCCGAGCACCGACCCGACCGACAGGTCGATCCCGCCCGCCGTGATGACGAACGTCATGCCGATGCTCAGGACGCCGATGATCGACGCCAGGCTGAGGATGACCAGCATGTTGTCGATGCTGGCGAACCGGCTGCCGGCGGACACGTAGCCGACGACGCAGATCGCGGCGAGCGCGACGACGAGGCCGAGGATGCGGGCGGAACCGCCGCCCGTGCCGCCGCGGCGCCCGCCGGACCCGCGGGCGACGCGCTCGACCCGGGCGGACTCGTCCGCGGCGGGCGGCGCGGGGGTGGCACCGGCGGAGCCGGGCGCGGAGGTCGGGCCCGACGGGGCGCCCGGCGTGCCCGGGGGCGGGGCGGAGAGCTGGTGCTCGCTCACGCGGCACTTCCTTCCATGACGAGGTCGAGCACGGCGTGCTCGTCGATGGCGGTGGCGGGGCCCTCGTGGACGACCCGGCCTTCGGATACGACCAGCACCCGGTCCGACAGACCGAGCACCTCGGGGATCTCGCTCGAGACGACGACGACGGCCGCGCCCTCGTCGGCGAGCCGGCGGACGAGCGCGTAGATCTCGGCGCGGGCGCCGACGTCCACGCCGCGGGTCGGCTCGTCCAGCAGCAGCACCCGGCAGCCGTGCACCAGCCAGCGGGCGAGCATCGCCTTCTGCTGGTTGCCGCCCGACAGGGTGCGGATGGCGCGGTCGACGCCGGTGGGGCGCAGGTCGAGCGCCTCGGCCTGCTCCTCGGCGATCCGGCGCTCGGTGCGCTCGTCGAGCAGGCCGCCCTTCGAGAACCGCCCGAACGTCGACAGCGTGATGTTGCGGTAGACCGGCTCGTCGAGGAGCAGGCCCTGGGCCTTGCGCTCCTCCGGGGCCAGGCCGATCCCCGCGCGGACCGCGGCGGTGACGTCGCCGGCGCGCAGCCGCCGCCCGCCGACCTGCACCGTGCCCGCGCTCGCGCGGCGGGCGCCGTAGATCGTCTCCAGGATCTCGGACCGGCCGGAGCCGACCAGGCCGGCCAGCCCGACGATCTCCCCCGCGCGGACCCGGAGGTCCACGCCCGTGAAGGCCCCGCGCAGCGCCAGGCCCTGCACGTCGAGCACCACCGGGGCGTCGGGCGCGAGCTCCTGGCTCGGCGGGAAGACGTACTCGACGTTCCGGCCCGTCATCAGGCGGATGAGCTCCCGGGTCGGGGTGTCGCGGGCCGGCAGGTCGCGGGCGACCGTGCGGCCGTCCTTGAGCACCGTGATCCGGTCGCCGATCGCGCGGATCTCCTCCATGCGGTGCGAGATGTAGACGATCGCGACGCCGGCGGCGGTGAGCTGGTGCACCACCCGGAACAGGTTCTCCACCTCGTCCGAGTCGAGCACCGCCGACGGCTCGTCCATGACGATGACGCGGGCGTCGTGCGACAGCGCGCGCGCCATGGAGACGATCTGCTGCGCGGCGGCGGGCAGCGAGCCGACCTCGCGGTGCGGGGAGATCTCGGGGTGCCCGAGCCGGGCCAGGATCTCCCGCGTGCGGCGGCGCGCCTCGCGGCGGCGGGAGACGCCGCCGGTCGCGAGCTCGTGGCCGAGGAACACGTTCTCCGCGACGGTCAGGCCGCCCACGACGTCCAGCTCCTGGTACATCGTCGCGATCCCGAGCTTCAGCGCGGCGACCGGGGTGGCGATCGTGACGGCCTCGCCGTCGACCAGCACCTCCCCCTCGGTGGGCTGGTGCGCGCCGGCGAGCACCTTGATGAGCGTCGACTTGCCCGCCCCGTTCTGCCCGAGCAGGCAGTGCACCTCGCCCGGCAGCACGTCGAGGTCGACACCGTCCAGGGCGCGGGCGCCGGGGAACTGCTTGACGATGCCCCGCATCTGGAGGAGCGGGGGCCGGTTCGGTGGGTCCACGGTGACCATGTGAGGAACCTATGAGGGACTTTCGTCCCGGGTCAAGCAAAAGTTGCTCCGGGTTTGTCCGAGTTACCCGATCGTGACGAACACAAGTGGGGGGACTTTCTGGTTCACTAGGCGCCATGCAGGACGTCGTGAAGCTCCCACCGCGGCAATCGGGCGCCGGAGACCTGTTCCAGCTCCTCCGCGACGGCCGGCCGCGCACCCGCGCCGACCTGGCCGCCGCGACCGGTCAGGGACGCTCCACGATCAGCGCGCGCGTCGAGGCGCTCATGTCCGCCGGGCTCATCGCGCCGGCCGGCGAGGCCTCGTCCACCGGCGGACGGCCGCCCGCGACCTTCGCCTTCGAGCCCAGCGCGCGGGTCGTGCTCGCCGTCGACCTCGGCGCCACCCACGTCCGCCTGGCCGTCACCGACCTCGCCTCGCACGTCCTCGTCGAGGGCGAGGCGGCGCTGGCCATCGCCGACGGGCCGGACGTCGTCCTGCCCTGGGTCGCCGAGCACGGGCGCAAGCTCGTCGCCGAGGCCGGCCGGACGCTCGACGACCTGGTGTCCGTCGGCGTCGGCCTGCCCGGGCCGGTCGAGCACGCCACCGGTCGTCCGATCAACCCGCCGATCATGCCGTCCTGGGACGACGCCGACGTGCGCGGGATCCTGTCGGCCGAGCTCGGCGGCGCCGACGTCCTCGTCGACAACGACGTCAACCTCATGGCGCTCGGCGAGCACCGGTCCGCCTGGCCCGACGTCGACGACATGCTGTTCGTCAAGGTCGCCACCGGCATCGGCTCCGGCATCATCTCCGACGGCGAGCTCCGGCGCGGGGCGCAGGGCGCGGCGGGCGACATCGGCCACATCGCGGTGCCCGGCGCCGAGGACGTCCCCTGCCGCTGCGGCAACCTGGGGTGCCTCGAGGCCGTCGCCTCGGGGCGGGCGCTCGCCGAGCAGCTCAGCCGGGACGGGGCCGAGGCCCGGGGCGGCGCCGACGTCGTCGCGCTCGTGCGGTCCGGGGACCTCGCCGCCGGGCGGGCCGTCCGGCAGGCCGGGCGCGAGATCGGCGGCGTGCTCGCGGCCTGCGTCAGCCTGCTCAACCCGTCGCTCGTCGTCATCGGCGGCGTCGTCGCCGAGGCCGGCGAGCACCTCATCGCGGGCATCCGCGAGGTCGTCTACCAGCGGTCGCTGCCGCTGGCCACGCAGCACCTGCGGATCGTCACGTCCCAGGCGCGGTCCGAGGTGGGGATCCTCGGGGCGTCGGCGATGGCGGTGGACCACGTGCTGTCGCCGGTGGCGATCGACGCGCTGCTGGAGGCGCGGATCGCCTGACGCGGGGCTGGTCCGGCTGGGCGGGACCGAGCGCCGCATCACGGGCGGGCGCCGAGTCCTCCACAGGCGCCGGCGCGTGCGCGGTCCCCAGCCCCGGCCACGCGGCCCGGTGCCCGACCGCCGACCCGATCTAGCGTCCCGGCATGCCTCCCATCTTCCACCGCGACCCGCACCACCCGTCGCTCCGCACCTTCGTCCGCGATCCGTCGCTGATCACGCGGCCACCGCTGTGGACGCTGCCCGTCGGCGGTGAGCTCCTCCGCCGAGCCGTCGAGGCGCGGCGCGACGTCGGGTCGGCGGAGGACGCCCTCGCGGCCTGGGTGGCCCACCGCCGTGTCCTCGCCCTCCTGCGGGACCTCCGCCGCGGGCGGTGCGGCAGGTGCGGCGGGCGGTTCCCCACGGTGGGGCGCGCGGGTGGACCCGGTGCCTGAGACGTGGGCGCAGGCGGCCGTCGTCCTCACGCTGGTCGTGCCGGGCTTCGTCTACCGCGCGTCCTGGCAGGCCGTCGCCGGGTCGGACCCAGGGCGGCCGGACTTTGGGACGCGGGTGCTGCACGCGATGGTCGCCACGGGGGTGTTCGCCGGGGCGTACGCGACGGTGCTCGGGCCGGTGCTCGCGGCCTACGCGCGCGATCCGGAGTCCGTCCTCGACGACGTGCGCGGCGTCGCGCTGGCGTTCCTGCTGCTCGGCACCATTCTGCCCTGGGCAGGCGCACGGGTGGCGTTCTCCGTCGTGTCCAGCCGGCGCTACCGCGATGTCGTGCGGCGCGTCGTCGCGGTCCTCCACCTCCACCCGAGCCGAGCGGCGGCCCCGAGTCCCTGGGACCACGCGTTCAGCCGGCTCGGCGAGGGCTGGGTCCGGGTGCGGTTCCCGGACGGTCGGTGGCTCGGCGGGTGGTACGGCGCGCTGTCGTCGGCCAGCTCGTGCCGCTCCCTCCGGGAGCTGTTCGTCGAGGAGGCCTGGGTCCTGGACGCGGACGGCGGGTTCACCGGCCGGATCCACGCGTCAGGCGGCATGGTGATCCACTGCGCCGACGCGATCGCCGTCGACTTCCTGCCGAGCCGCCGGGATACTCGACCCGGGGCCGACGACCGTGAGGACGGCACGTGATGCGCAGACGCAAGGACCGACGCCCCGAGCCCGCGACCCTGTGGTTCCCGCCCCCAGGGGGCCTTTACCGCGGAACGGGCCCGCGCGTCGGTCTCCCCCCGACCACTCCGGCCACCGCCGAGGGCTTCCGGCGGCAGGAGCGCGAGGCACGGGAGCGCGAGGAGGCGGAGCGCGCGGCGGCACCGGGCCCCACCGCGGACTGAACGGCCCGCGGCCGGCGGTTCAGGAACCGGCCGGCGCGGTCGTCAGGAGCTCCCGGACGCTCCGTCGTCGCAGGTCGCCCCATCGGGCGGGGCCTCCCCGAGCGCCGCGTCGCACACCGCCACCAGCCGCGCCCGGAGCGCCTGCGAGGCCGCCGCGAACCCGCGCTGCCGCCGCACGTACTCCGCCTTGCCCTCGGTGGTCTCGATCGCGATCGGCGCCAGCCCGTAGGACGACACGTCGTAGGGCGACGCCTGCATGTCGACCGTGCGGATCTCGCGGGCGAGCGCGAACGCGTCCAGCAGCAGGTCGCCCGGGACCGCAGGGCCGAGCTTGAGCGCCCACTTGTACAGGTCCATGTTCGCGTGCAGGCAGCCGGGCTGCTCCATCGCGACCTGGGTCTCGCGGGTCGGCTGCAGGGTGTTCCGCGGCGCGGCGTCGGGGGTGAAGAACCGGAACGCGTCGATGTGGGTGCACCGGATGCGGTGCCGCTCGACCACCTCGTCGGTGCCCGCGCCACCGAGGCGCAGCGGCAGCGGGTGCCGGTGCTCGCCGTCGCCCTCGCGGTACACCATCGCCCACTCGTGCAGTCCGAAGCAGCCGGTCGCGGCGGGCCGGACGGCCGTGGCGGACAGCAGGGCGCGGACGTACCGGACGGTGTCGCCGCGGTCGGCGAGGAACGCCGCGGCGTCGAGGCCCACCGTGCCGTCCGCCTCCGCGCGGTACCAGCGCCAGCCGGCCTGGGGGGCCTCCGCGGCGTCGGCCAGCGCGACGCCGGCGCCCGGGTGCCAGCGGCGGAGCTGGGCCGGCTTGGCGGGGTAGTACTCGAAGAGGAAGTCCTCGATCGCGTGCCGCTCGCCGCCGCGGGCCCGGCGGTCGCGGTGGCCGGCGGTGAGCTCGTCGGCGCGGGCGCCGTGCGCCTCGGCGCGGGGCCGCCAGTCGGCGGCGTCGAGCGGGGCACCGCCGGGCGCGGACGCACGCGGCGCGGTGCCGGCGGTGACGATCATGGCGTCCAGGGTAGGCGGCTCCGGGCGCGCAGCCGGCGCTCGGCCCGGCCCGCCGACGGCGCGGGCACGGACAGCACGGCCAGGCAGACGACGACGAGCCCGACCCCGGCCCAGCCCGCCGCGGGGAGCCGCTCCCCCACGACCAGCACCGCGAGCACGGCGGCGACGGCCGGCTCGAGAAGGGTCAGGGTGGTCGCGGTGCTGACCGGCACCCGCGCGAGTCCCCACCCGAACAGCACGTACCCGGTGAACATCGGCACGAGCGCCATGTACGCACCCACCCCGGCGTTCCCCCACGACGCGAGGAGCGCGGCGCCGGTGGCCGCGAGCACCGGGAGGAGCAGCAGGCCGCCGACGCCGAACACGGCGCCCATCGCCGCGCGCGACGGCACGCCGCCCCGCATCAGCCGGTGCGCCACCCAGGAGTACAGCGCGTAGGTGGCTCCCGCGAGGAGCCCGAGCAGCACGCCGCCGAGGGCGCCGGCGGGCGAGGCCGCGCCCGGGACGTCCGCGCCGTGCCCGCCGCCGAGCGCCTGGGCCGCGCACAGCAGCACCATGCCGAGCAGCCCGACCGCCGCCCCGGCGAGCCACCGCCGCGGCAGCCGGCGCCGGTCGACCAGGCGCTCGACGAGCGCGGCCGCCAGCGGCGCCGACCCCAGCGACACGACGGTGCCGACGGCCACGCCGGCGAGCCGCATCGAGGTGTAGAAGGCCAGCGGGTAGGCGGCCACGGCCGCGGCCCCGAGCAGCACGAGCGCGGCGCGGGCCCGCAGCGCGGCGGCGTGCGCGGCGATCGCCCGGCCGGCGACGGCCGCCTGCAGCAGCCCGCCGATCCCCATCGCCGCGGCGCCGATCGCCAGGGGGCCGACGTCCGGGGCGAACGTCGCGGCCGTGCCGGTGGTGCCCCAGAGGACGGAGGCGGCGAGGACGGCGAGCGTCCCGACGCCCGCGCCCCGCACCGCCCCGGCCGGGGCGGACGACGCCGGAGAGCCGGGCGCGCCCGCGGTGGGCGGGGCGACCGCAGCGGGCACGGCCGACCGGCGGTCGGCCGCCGTGCGCTCGGCGACCCCCGGCACAGCCGCCCCAGCCACCGCCGCCCCAGGCACGGCCGCCCCGGGCACGACCCCAGCGGAGACAGCCACAGCGGCTGGCGTGGACACGAGCGGCGCATCGGCCGCGGTCCGCTCGGGGGCCCCCGGCACAGCCGCCCCAGGCACCGCCGCCCCGGGCACGGCCCGGGCGGACACCGCCGCGGCGGTCGGCGTGGACACGAGCGCCGCATCGGCCGCCGTGGCGGCCGGAGCCGCGGCCGCCGCGGTCGGCGAGCGGCGCTCGGCGCTCACGTCGCGCCCAGCAGGTCGGCGGCCAGCGCCCGGGCGTGCCGCAGGCGGGTGTCGTCGCCCTCCAGCCCCGCGCGCGCCATCGAGCCCTCCAGCAGGAACGCCAGGTGCTCGGCCAGCGCGGCGGCCCGCCCGGGGTCGTCCGGCAGCAGGTCGGCAAGGTGGCCGGCGACGATCGCCTCGACGTCCTCCTTGTGCGCGCGCACGACGGCCCGGCCGGGGTCGCCGGCGGGCAGCTCGGCGGCGGCGTTGAGCAGACCACAGCCGCGGAACCCGTGCGCGTAGCCCGCGTTCGCGTGGTCGGCGTACGCGTCGAAGACGGCGAGCACGCGCGCCCGCGGGTCGTCCCCGGCCGCGGCGAGGCGCGCGGCGTACAGGTCGAGCCACTCGGCGTGCCGGGCGACCAGGTACGCGGCGACGAGGTCGGCCTTGGAGGCGAAGTTGTTGTACAGGCTCATCTTGGCGACGCCCGCGTCGGCCGTGATGGTGTCGATGCCGGTCCCGGCGATGCCGTCGGCGTAGAACCGCGCGGCGGCGGCCGCGAGCAGCCGATCCCGCGCCGGCCGCCGCCGGCCCTCCGCGCCGGACGACGATCCCGCCCGCGCCGTCGCGACCGCCCGCGTGCCCCCACCCGCGCGCGTCACCGCACCCGCCGTCGCACCCGCCCGCGCCCCCGCGCCCGCCGCCGTCGCCGCCATGCCCGATCCCCTTCTGCCCGCCGCCCGGACTAGGTAGACCTGTCTACACACCGAGTCGCAGCATCACACGGCGTCGGCGTAGCTGTCCACCACCGAGACGTCGAGCGCGAACTCCACCGGCGTCGCCCCGAACAGCAGCCGCCCCGCCTCCACGGCCGACTCCCGGACGGCCTCGGCGACCCGGTCGGCGACGTCGGCCGGGGCGTGCACGACGATTTCGTCGTGCAGGAAGAACGCCAGGTGCGGGCGCCCGGGCAGGTCGAGCAGCCGGCGCCGCAGCACCGCCATCCAGCACAGCGCCCACTCGGCCGCCGTCCCCTGCACGACGAAGTTCCGGGTGAACCGCCCCCAGTCGCGCGACCGGCGCCGGGCGTCGCGGGCGTCCTCCGGCGCGGCCCCCTCGGCGGACGCGGCCTGCCGGGCGGCGAGCCACGCGGCGCCCGGCGCGGGCGAGGACCGGCCCAGCCAGGTGGTCACCTGCTCGCCGCGCTCCCCGGCCCGCGCCGCCTCCTCGACGAGCGCCACGGCCCGCGGGTAGGCCCGCCCGAGCTGGGGCATGAGGACGGCGCTCGCGCCGGTGGTCGCCCCGTAGATCGCGCCGAGCATGGCGTACTTGGCCTGCTGCCGGTCGGCGACGATGCCGGCCGCGACGACGGCGGCGTACAGGTCGGCCTGGCGCCCCGCCGCGGCCATCGCGCCGTCCCCGGACATCGCGGCGAGGACGCGCGGCTCCAGCTGGGCCGCGTCGGCGACGACGAGCCGGCGGCCGGGGTCGGCCCGCACCGCGTCGCGGATGACGCCGGGCAGCTGCAGGGCGCCGCCGCCGCTGCTCGCCCACCGCCCGGTGACGACGCCGCCCGGCACGTAGTCGGGCCGGAACCGGCCCTCGTGCACCCAGCGGTCCATCCAGGCCCAGCCGTTGGCGGACAGCAGCCGGGCGAGCTTCTTGTACTCCAGCAGCGGCTCGCGCACCGGGTGGTCGAGCGCACGGATCTCCGCCGTCCGGGTCGACGCCACCTCGAGGCCCGCCGCCCGCAGGGCGCGCAGCAGCTCGGGCTGCGAGTCGGGGTTCAGGCCCGGCCGGTCGAGCGCCGCACCCACCCGCTCGGCCAGCGCGGCCAGCCGCTCGGGCCGGGCGCCGTCCCGCGGGCGCGGCCCGAGCAGGCCTGTCAGCAGGGCGTCGTGCAGGTCGGGCCGGAACGGCAGGCCGTCGTGCCGCATCTCGGCGGCGATCAGGGCGCCCGTCGACTCGGCGGCGAGCAGCAGCCGCAGCCGGCCGTCGTCGCCCGCCTCGGTGAGCGTCGCGAGCTGCCGGGACAGCTCCGCGGCGACGTCCCGGGCCGCGTCGGGGACCGCGGCGGGCAGGGCGTCGAAGAGGCTCGGCGCGTCGGCCTCGTGCGGTCCGGTCCCGCCCGCGGCGGCGGCGCGGTCCCACGGACCCTCCGGCTCGCGCGCGAGCGCGGTCGCCGCGCACCGGGTGGACCCGCGCAGGATCGTCCGGCACAGCCGGAGGTCGTGCGCCCGCTCGACCCGGACGCCCGCGGCGAGCAGGTCCGGGTACCAGTGCTCGGTGTCGTCCCAGACCCACCGGGGGTGGTCGGCCGCCTCGCGCTCGGCGACGGCGCGCGGCAGGTCGTCCCCGGCGACCGGCACCGGCGGGCCGACGTCCCCGGCCTCCGCGGCGGCGGCGTCCCGGGCCTCGCGCAGCACGACGCCGCCCGGTCGGTCCGGGTCGACGGCGACGAGGACGAGCGGCACGCGTCCCATTCTCCCCGCCCGGTCCGACATCGGGCGCCGCGGGGTCCTACGCTGGCCCGATGACCGAGCAGGCAGACGCACCGGCGGGGCTCCCGGAGCGCGAGACCATCCTCCTGGCGGCCTTCGAGGGCTGGAACGACGCCGGGTCGGCGGCCAGCCAGGCCCTGGAGCACCTGCACGAGGCGTGGGGCGCGGAGCAGGTCGACGAGCTGGACCCCGAGGAGTACCACGACTTCCAGGTGAACCGCCCGGTGATCGGCCCCGGCGAGGACGGGCGCCGCGAGATCACCTGGCCGACGACGGCGGTGGCCGTCGCCACGACCCCGAACGCGCGCCGCCAGGTGGTGCTGGTGCACGGCATCGAGCCGTCGATGCGCTGGCGCCGGTACTGCGGCGAGCTGCTGGACATCGCCGCCACGCTGCGGGTGACCACGGTCGTGACCCTGGGCGCGCTGCTGGCCGACGTGCCGCACACCCGCCCGATCCCGGTCACGGCCACCAGCGAGGACGAGGCGGTGCGCGAGGCGCTGGGGTTCGAGCCGAACTCCTACGAGGGCCCGACCGGGATCGTCGGGGTGCTGCAGCACGAGGCGGCCGCGCGCGGGCTGCGCACGGTGTCGCTGTGGGCGGCGGTGCCGCACTACGTCGCGCACCCGCCGTCGCCCAAGGCCACGCTCGCGCTGCTGCACCGGATCGAGGCCCTGACCGGCGAGCCGATCCCGCTCGGCGACCTGCCGGAGGACGCCGCGGCGTGGCAGGACGGCGTGGACGAGCTGGCGAGCGAGGACGCGGAGATCGCCGAGTACGTGCACCAGCTCGAGGAGGCGAAGGACACCGCCGAGCTCCCCGAGGCGTCCGGCGAGGCGATCGCGCAGGAGTTCGAGCGGTACCTCCGCCGGCGGGACAAGGGCACCGGCGGCTGACCGGCGCGGCCGGCCGCCGCCGCGGCCCCGCCCCGACGTCGATCCGCCCTCCCGGGGGCCCTCGACCCCGCTAGCCTGCGCCCATGCGGACGAGACGCCTGGCCGTGCTGTCGACGGTGGTGCTGGGCGCCGCCCTGCTCGCGGCGTGCAGCCCCGGGTCCGGGGAGGACGCGAGGGGCGGGGAGGGGGCCACGGCGGGCACCGCGGCCGAGCAGCCCGCACCGGCAGCGGCGGACGCGGCCGAGGACGACGCGGCCGCCTGCGTCGCGTTCGGCGACGTGCTGACCATCGTCGAGAACGCGGACGTCGCCCTCGCCGAGGGCCGGATGGCGGCGCAGGAGCAGCAGGGCTGGTACAAGCTGGCGACGCGCGTGCTCGACCGCCTGCCCTCCGGTGGCGGCACCGACGTGCTGGCGGCGATCGGCGCGCTGCAGGCGGCCGCCCCGGCCATCCCCGCCGGGACGTTCGCGGAGTCGACCGGGGTGGGCTCACCCGCGTGGTCGCAGGCCGCCGCCGACCTCGGCGACGCGTGTGACGCGGCCGGCGCCCCGCTGGCGATCAGCATGTTCACCGGCGGGTAGCCGTCCGGCCGCCGCCCGCGGGCGCCGCGGGGGCGCGGACCCGCTAGAGCCGCACGCCCAGCAGCGCGTTGACGGCGCGGGCCACCACGCCCGGCGCGCCCTCCTCGACCTCGGCCGCCGCACCGCCGGCCAGCGAGGCGTCGGCCCAGGCGTCGACGGCGCGCAGGGCGCGGGGCGCGTCCAGGTCGTCGGCGACGGCGGCGCGCACCTCGGCGAGCAGGGCCGCCGACGCGGGGCCGCCGTTGCCGGACACGGCGGCGCGCCACCGGTCGAGCCGGGCCTGCGCGGCGTGCAGGACCTCGTCGGTCCACTCCCAGTCGGCCGCGTAGTGGTGGTCGAGGATGGCGAGCCGGACGGCCATGGCGTCGACGCCGTCCGCGCGCAGCTGGGAGACCAGCACGAGGTTGCCGAGCGACTTGCTCATCTTCTGCCCGTGCAGGCCGACCATGCCGGTGTGCACGTGGGTGCGGGCGCCCTCGCCGGCGTCGAGCAGCCGGGCGTGCGAGGTGCTCATCTCGTGGTGCGGGAACCGGAGGTCGGAGCCGCCGCCCTGGACGTCGAACGGCAGGCCGATCCCGTCGCGCGCGATGACCGCGCACTCGATGTGCCAGCCCGGTCGGCCGGCGCCGAGCCCGTTGCCGTCCCAGGACGGCTCGCCGGGCCGCGCGGACCGCCAGAGCAGCGGGTCGAGGGGGTCGCGCTTGCCGGGCCGGGCCGGGTCGCCGCCGCGCTCGCCGAACAGCGCGAGCATCTCGGCGCGGTCGAGGCGGGCGACCTGGCCGAACGCCGGGTCCGCGGACAGGTCGGCGTAGACGTCCCCGGCGCCCGCACCGTGCGCGTCGGGCGCCCCGACGACGTAGGCGGTGCCGGCGGCCAGCATGGCCTCGACGGCGGCCACGACGTCCGGCACGGCCTCGACGGCGCCGGTGTAGACGTCCGGCGGCACGACGCCGAGGGCGGTCATGTCCTCGAGGTAGAGCGCGGTCTGGTCCGCGGCGAGCTCGCGCCAGTCGACGCCGGTGGCCTCGGCGCGCTCCAGCAGCGGGTCGTCGACGTCGGTGACGTTCGACGCGTAGCGGACGCGCTTGCCCTCGTCGAGCCAGCCGCGGACCAGCAGGTCGAAGGCGACGTACGTGGCGGCGTGGCCCATGTGGGTCGCGTCGTACGGCGTGATGCCGCAGACGTACACCGTGGCGTCCGGGCCCGGGGCGGCGACGACCAGGTCGCCGGTCGAGGTGTCGCGCACGCGCACCGGGCCTCCCTGGCCGGGGAGCTGCGGGATCTGCGGGGCGGGCCAGGTGAGCACGGCGTCGAGCGTACCGGCCGGCGCGGGGCGGGGCGGCCCGCGGCCGGGCCGGGGTGACGGACGCCACCGCTCCCCCGTCCGGGTCACGGCGCGCCCGCGGCGGCGCGTCGGTGGCCCGGGCCGCGGGTGGCGCCGGGAGAATGCCCCCGTGGAGAGAGCGTGGGTGCACCAGGGCGACGGCTGGGCCGAGACGGACCCCGACGGGCTGCTGGCCCTCCTGGCCGCACCGGAGCCGCCGGTGGCGTGGGTGCACGTCGACTCGCTCGACCTGCTGGCCGACGCGGCGCGGCAGGCGGGCGTCCCGGAGTCGGTGGTGCACCGCGCGGTCGCCGACCACGGCCCCGCCGCCCCGGGCGACCCGCGGCGCCCGCAGCTCCGCCGGCTGCCCGGCGGCGGCCGCTACCTGGTGAGCCCGACGCTGGCCTACGACGGCAGCACCCGCGACGTCACGACCGGCGTCTGGGCGGCGCTCGTGGTGGACGAGGTCACGATCACCGCCGAGGAGGGGCCGGGCGCCCTGCTGGCCGACGTCCGGGACCACCTGGGCGAGGGCGACCACCTGCCGCAGGACCGCGAGAGCCACGTGTTCGCCGCGGTGCTGATGGCGCTGGTCCGGCGGGCCGGCGACGTCGAGATGGGCATCGGCGAGGCGGTCGCCGACGTCGAGCAGCTCGTGTTCAGCCCGCAGGCGCAGGACCCGGCCGAGGTGGTCTACGACCTCAAGCGGGAGATCGGCGAGGCGCGCCGCGCGCTGGTGCCGCTGCTGTCGGCGTTCCCCGACCTGGTCGCGGAGCAGGAGGACGCGCAGCGCGAGACCCGCACGATGCGCTGGCTGCGCCGGCTCGACACCGTGCTGACCAAGGTCGACCGCCACCTCGACGCCCACGACGCGCTGCTCGGCGACATGCTGTCCGTGCACCTGTCCCGGGTGTCCGTGCGGCAGAACGAGGACATGCGGAAGATCTCGGCCTGGGCGGCGATCATCGCCGTGCCGACGCTCATCGCCGGGGTGTACGGGATGAACTTCGACCACATGCCCGAGCTGCACTGGCTGCTCGGGTACCCGGCGTCGATCGTCCTGATGGGCGCGGCCGCGGGGCTGCTGTTCCGGCTGTTCAAGCGCTCGGGCTGGCTGTGACGCCGCCCCCGGCGCCCGCGCGCCCCGGGGTCAGGCCCCGGCGAGCGGGTCCAGCACGCCGGTGAGCAGCAGCAGGGAGACGACGACCGCGAGCCCGATCCGGTAGATCACGAACGGCCGGTACGAGTACGTCGACACGATCTTGAGGAACCCGATGATCACGACGTACCCGACGACGAACGCGATGAACGTCGCGATCAGCGTCGGCAGGACGCCGGGCGTGCCGGCCTCTCCGAAGGTGCCCACGCTCTTGGCGAGCTGGTACAGCCCCGAGCCGAGCACGGCCGGGATGGCGAGCAGGAACGAGTACCGGGCCGCGGCCGTCCGGCTGTAGCCCATCAGGCGGCCGGCGGTGATCGTGCCGCCCGAGCGGGAGACGCCCGGGACGAGCGCCATCGCCTGCGCCAGCCCGAAGTACAGCGCGTGCCGCGGGGTCAGGTCGGTGAGCTCGCGGGTGCTGCTGCTGCGCCGGTCGGCCCAGTCCAGGACGAGCGCGAACACCGTGAGGGTCAGCACGATCAGCCACAGGTTGCGGAACGGCGCCTCGATCGCGTCCTGGAACAGCAGGCCGAGCACGACGATCGGCACGGAGCCGAGCGCGATGTACCAGGCCATCTGCGCGTCCCGGTCCGGGGTGCCGCCGACGGGGGCGCCCACGCGGGACCGCCAGTCGCCGCCGAGGTCGCCGCGCACCGCGCGCCACCAGTGGGTGCAGATCCGCGCGATGTCGCGCCGGAAGTACAGCAGGACCGCGGTCTCGGTGCCGATCTGCGTGATCGCCGTGAACGCCGCGCCCGGGTCGCCGGAGCCGATCAGCTCGCCCACGATCCGCAGGTGCGCGCTGGACGACACGGGCAGGAACTCGGTGAGCCCCTGGACGAGGCCGAGGACGATCGCCTCCCAGACGCTCATGCGCCGGTGCCGATCGGGGACGGGGTGCTCGGGTGCGCTGCCACGAGGCGCCACGATAGCCGCTGGTCACCCCCGTGCCCGGACGACCCGGCGGCCCGGATACCCTCACGGCATGGAACAGCGCCAGCTCGGACGGACCGGCCTGCGGGTCTCCCACCTCGGACTCGGGACGCTGACCTGGAGCAGGGACACCGACGAGCACGACGCGGCCGAGCAGCTGCGCGACTTCGCCGAGGCGGGCGGGACGCTGGTCGACACGTCCGCGTCGTACGCCGACGGCGGCGCCGAGGAGCTGCTCGGGTCGCTGCTCGGCCGGGTGGTCCCCCGCGACGAGGTCGTGCTCTGCACCAAGGCGGGCGTCCGCCGCACGCCGGAGGGCGGGGTGGTCGACGCGTCGCGCGGCGCGCTCCTGGACGGCCTGGACGCCTCCCTGCGCCGGCTCGGCACCGACCACGTCGACCTGTTCCTGGTGCAGACCCCCGACCCGCGCACGCCCCTGGCCGAGACCGTCAGCGCGCTGCGCCGGGCCGTCGACTCGGGCCGCGCCCGGTACGTCGGGCTGTCGAACCACGCGGGCTGGCAGGTGGCGCGCGCCGCGACGCTGCTCGGCGACGACCCGGGGCTGGCCGCGGTCGAGGCGGAGTACTCGCTGCTGCAGCGCGGGATCGAGCGCGAGGTGCTGCCGGCCGCGGCGGACCTGGGCGTCGGCGTGCTCGCCTGGTCGCCGCTCGGGCGCGGCGTGCTCACCGGCAAGTACCGGCGCACCGTGCCCGCGGACTCCCGTGCGGCCTCGCCGCACCTGGCCGGGTTCGTGGAGCCGTACCTCGGCTCGGTCGCGGCGGCGGTCGTCGAGGCGGTGGTCATCGCGGCCGACGGGCTGGGCCGCGCGCCGCTCGAGGTCGCGCTGGCCTGGCTCCGGGTGCGCGCGCAGGTCGCCTCGGCGGTCGTGGGCGCCCGGACGCCCGCGCAGCTGCGCGCGTCGCTCGCGGCGGAGGACGTCGAGCTGCCGCCGGAGATCCTGCGGGCGCTCGACGAGGTCAGCGCGCCGGCGACCGGGTACCCCGAGCGGCGCTGACGCCTCGCGCGGCGCGCGGGCGCACCGGCCGCACCGGGCCGGCCCGCCCGGCGTCAGCCGTGCAGCGCGCCGTCGTGCTCGTCGTCGTCCTCGTCGGACTCCTCGGGCAGGTCGTCCGCGTCGTAGTCGTCGTCCTCGTCGTCGTCCTCGTGCTCGTCGTCCTCGTCGTCCTCCTCCGCGAGGTAGAACGGCGTGGCCTCCCCGTGCACGGTGCCGAGCGCGTCGTCGTAGACCTCGAACGCGTCCGCGAGCACGTCGTACGCGTCGTCGACGGCGGGGTCGTCCTCGCCCCGCCGGGTGGACACGGCGGTGTAGTGCGCCTCGAGTGCTGCGATGAGGCGGTCCAGTGCCGCGCGCGGGTCGATAGCCATGCGATGACCGTAGCGCCGCACCAGGCACAATGGCACCACGACCCGATCGGAAGGCGGTGGGCATGGCAGGCACGACGCGCTCGGGACGCCCGGGCGGCCCGGAGCAGGCGCGGCAGTACGAGTACCGCGTCCTCACGATCCCCCGGACGACCAGCCGCGGCGACGCCCGACGCCTGCTCACGGAGCAGGCGGAGTACGGCCGCTGGGAGCTGGCCCGCACCCTCCTCTACGCGGGCGGCGAGCGGAAGGTGTGGCTGCGGCGCCGGATCATCCGGGTCCGGTCCACGCTCGGCGCGCTGGGCGACTGACGACCGGAACCCCGCGGGCTCGCCGCCTCAGGTCGTGGCTCCCACGGCGGCCGGCGTCCCACGGGCCGGGCGCGGGGCGGGTCACGCCTCGCGCAGCAGCCCGTCCAGCACGCGGACGCCGAACCGGAGCGAGTCCGCCGGGACGCGCTCGTCGACGCCGTGGAACAGCGCGGTGAAGTCGAGGTCGGCCGGCAGCCGCAGCGGCGCGAAGCCGTAGCCCTCGATGCCGAGCCGGGCGAGCGACTTGTTGTCCGTGCCGGCCGAGAGCATGTACGGCAGGACGACGGCCCCCGGGTCCTGCGCGCGCAGCACGTCGGTCATCGTGTCGACCAGCGAGCCGGTGGCCGGGACCTCCAGGCCGATGTCCAGGTGCTCGGGCTCCACCCGCACGTGCGGGCCGGCGAGCTCGCGGACCTTCGCCAGCACCGCCTCGTGGTCGCCGGGCAGCGGCCGGACGTCGACGGTCGCGGTGGCGCGGCCCGGGATGACGTTGGTCTTGTAGCCGGCGTGCAGCTGGGTCGGGTTGGCCAGCGTGCGGATCGACGACCCGACGAACCGCCGGGCCGGCCCGAGCGCGCCGATCAGCCGGTCGATCGCCAGCGGGTCGTCGACGTCGAGCGGCAGGCCCGTGAGGTCGGCGACGCCCTCGAGCAGCGCGAGCACCGTCGGGGTGAGCCGGGTGTCCCACTGGTAGGCGCCGATCCGGGCGATCGCGCTGGCGAGCTCGGTCACGGCGTTGTCGGGGTTGACCGCCGAGCCGTGGCCCGCGGTGCCGTCCGCCACCAGCCGGAGCCAGGCGATGCCCTTCTCGGCGGTCTGCAGCAGGTAGGCGCGGCGGCCCTGCACGTCGACGGAGAACCCGCCGACCTCGGAGACGGCCTCGGTGGCGCCCTCGAACAGGTCGGGGCGGTGGTCGACGAGGTGCCGCGCGCCGTACCTCCCACCCGCCTCCTCGTCGGCGAACATGGCGACGACCACGTCCCGGGCCGGGCGGCGCCCCTCGCGGACCATCTGGCGGACGACCGCCAGGATCATCGCGTCCATGCCCTTCATGTCCACGGCGCCGCGGCCCCAGACCATGCCGTCGAACTCCTCGCCGGCGAACGGGTCGACCTTCCAGTCCTTCGCCTCGGCGGGGACGACGTCGGTGTGGCCGTGCAGCACCAGCGCCGGGCGGCTGCCGTCCTCGCCCGCGAGGCGCACCACGACGTTCGCGCGGCCCGGGGCGGACTCGATCAGCTCGGGGTCGAGGCCGACCTCGTGCAGCAGGGCCATGACGTGCTCGGCGGCGGAGCGCTCGCCGGGGCCGGAGCCGTCGCCGTAGTTCGACGTGTCGAACCGGATGAGCTCCTGCGCGATCCGCACGACCTCGCCCTCGGCCGCCGCGGTGTCGTGCTGGTCGGCGGGCGGGGCGGCGGGTGCGTCGGTCATGCCCCCACGCTACCGGCCGCACGGGCGCGCCCGGCCCGCGCGTCCACTCCGCCCGCACCCCGCGCCGAGGTAGGACCGTCACGCCGAGATAGGGCCGGGGACGGTCCTCCCTCGGCGCGCAGGCCCTATCTCGGCGGCAGGAGGCGGGCCGCTCAGGCCGAGGTCAGGCCCCGGCGGGCCAGCAGCGGGGCGATCTCCGGGTCGCGGCCGCGCAGGTCGCGGAACGCCTGCATCGGGTCGACCGAGCCGCCGCGCGAGAGGAGCTTCGCCCGGAACGTGTCGCCGTTCTCCCGGCGCAGGCCGCCGTTCTCCTCGAACCAGGTGACCGTGTCCGCGTCCAGGACCTCGGACCAGATGTACGAGTAGTACCCGGCGGAGTAGCCGCCGCCGAACACGTGGTTGAAGTACGTCGTGCGGTACCGCGGCGGCACCGGCGCGAACGCGATGCCGGCGGCCTCCAGCGCGGCGGCCTCGAACGGCACGACCTGCTCGACGTCCGTCGGCACGTCCTCGGGCGCCAGCCGGTACCAGGCCTGGTCGAGCAGCGCCGCCGCCAGGTACTCGGTCGTGGCGAAGCCCTCGCCGTCCTGCCGGGCGGCGATCAGGGTGTCCACCCACTCCTGCGGCATCGGCTCGCCGGTGACGTGGTGCACCGCGTACGCGCGCAGGATCGCCGGCTCCCAGGCCCACATCTCGTTGACCTGCGAGGGGTACTCGACGAAGTCGCGCGGCACGTCGGTGCCGGACTGCGACGGGTACCGCACCGCGGAGAACAGGCCGTGCAGCGCGTGGCCGAACTCGTGGAACAGCGTGATGACCTCGTCCCAGGTGAGCAGCGTCGGCTGGCCGGCCGGCGGCTTCGGGATGTTGAGGTTGTTCACCACGACCGGCGCCTCGCCGAGCAGCGTCGACTGGTCGACCAGGTTGTTCATCCACGCGCCGCCGCGCTTGGAATCGCGGGTCCAGTAGTCGCCGAGGAACAGGCCCAGGCCGGTCCCGTCGGCGTCGGTCACCTCGAACACCCGGACGTCCGGGTGGTAGCCGACCAGGTCGGCGCGCTCGGTGAAGGTCAGGCCGTACAGCTCCCCGGCGGCGCGGAACACGCCGTCGTGGAGCACGCGGTCCAGCTCCAGGTACGGGCGCAGGGAGGAGTCGTCGAGCGAGCGGCGCTCCTTGCGGACCTGCTCGGCGTAGTACGCCCAGTCCCAGGCCTCGAGGGTCGCGCCGGGGACGTCGCGGCGCAGCGCCTCGGCCAGGTCGGCGGCCTCGGCCCGGGCGTTCGCGACGGCGGCGGGCGCGAGCCGGCCGAGGATGTCGGCGACGGCCTCGGGGGTCTTCGCCGTGGCGTCCTCGGCGATGTACGCGGCGTGGTGCTCGTACCCGAGCAGGCGGGCGCGCTCGGCCCGCAGGCGCGCGAGCGCCAGCAGCGTGGCGCGGGTGTCGTGCTCGCCCCCGCGGCCGCCGCGGGCGACCGACGCGGTGTGCAGCCGCTCGCGCAGCGCGCGGTCGGTGAGCTGGGCCAGCGCCGGCTGCTGGGTCGGCAGGATCAGGTCGATCAGCCAGGCGCCCTCGTGCCCGCGGCGGGCGGCGGCCTCGGCGGCGGCCGCGCGCGCGTCCTCGGGCAGGCCGTCGAGCTCGGCCTCGTCGGTGACGAGCACCGCGGAGTCGTTGGTCTCGGCGAGGAGCTGCCGGCCGAACACGGTCTCGAGGCGGGTGATCTCGGCGTTCAGCTCGCGCAGCCGGGACTGGGCGGCGTCGTCCAGCCGCACGCCGGCCCGCACGAACTGGGTGTGCTGGCGGTGCAGCAGCCACGCGGTGTCCGGGGCGAGCTCCAGGTCGCCGGCCTCGGCCGCGGCGCGCAGCGCCTCGAGGCGCGCGAACAGCCGGCGGTCCAGGTAGATGGCGTCGCTGTGCGCGGCGAGCAGCGGCGCGACCTCCTCCTCCAGCGCCTCGAGCCCGGGGGTCGAGTCGGCCGACGACTGGTTGAAGAACACGATGGCCGCGCGGTGCAGCAGGCGCCCGGAGCGCTCGAGCGCGTCCAGGGTGTTCTCGACGGTCGGGGCGTCGGCGGAGGCGGCGATGGCCTCGACCTCGGCGCGCTGCTCCGCCATGCCGGCGAGCAGCGCGGGCCGGTGGTGCTCCTCGCGGATCGCGGCGAAGTCGGGCAGGCCGTACGGCAGCGCGGACGGGGCGGCGAACGGGTTGTCCGCGTCCAGGGTGGTGGGGGTGCTCATGCCCGCCATCATCCCTCGTTGCCCGAGGCAGCCGCCGGAGAGCGCTCGCCGACACGCCGGGGCCGGACGTCGGTGGCGAGCAGGCTGCCGAGCCACTCGTCCCGGCGGACGCCGCGCTGCACGGCGCCCAGGCGCAGCTCCCCCTCGACCCGGAACCCGGCCCGCTCGGCGACGGCGCGCGAGGGGCCGTTGCCGACGTAGGCCCGCCAGGACACCCGGACCAGGTCCAGCCGGCCGAACGCCGCGTCGAGCACGAGGTCCACGGCGCGGGACATCAGGCCCCGGCCGCGGGCCTCGGGCGCCAGCCAGTAGCCGATCTCGGCGGAGCCCGCGCCCTCCATCCCGAGCCCGACCATGCCGAGCAGCGCGTCGTCCGCCGCGTCGCGCACGGCCCAGTTGCACGAGGTGCCCCGCGCCCAGCCGTCCGCGACGTACCCGGTCACGAAGGACTCGGCGTCCGCCCGCGCGTACGGGCTCGGCACGGTCGTCCACTCCTGGATCGCCGGGTCCTGGCAGAGCGCGTCGATCCGGTCGACGTCGGCGGGGCCCGGCGCGCGCAGGACGACGACGCCGTCCGTCAGCTCGAAGATCTCCATCGGCCCACCCTGCCACGGACGCCGGGCGCGGGTCCCGGCATTTCGTCCGTCGCCGCTGGTCAGGCCGCCAGCACGACCCCGGGATCGGCGACCGGCAGCCCGTGGGCCGCGCCGACGCCCGCGTGGTAGAGCCGCCCGGCGTGCGTGGCGAGCCCCGCCGCCAGCGCCGGGTCGGCCGCCAGCGCCTCCCGCCAGCCGCGCGCCGCGAGGGCGGTGAGGTAGGGCAGCGTGGCGTTGGTCAGCGCCTGCGTGGCGGTGACCGGCACCGCGCCCGGCATGTTGGCGACGCAGTAGAACACCGCGTCGTGCACCGCGAACGTCGGGTCGTCGTGCGTGGTCGGCCGGCTGGACTCGAAGCAGCCCCCCTGGTCGACCGCCACGTCGACCAGCACCGAGCCCGGCCGCATCGCGGCGACCATGTCGTCGGTGACGAGCTTCGGCGCGCGCGCCCCCGGCACCAGCACGGCCCCGACGACCAGGTCCGCGTCGGCGACCGCCTCCCGGACCGCGTACGCGGACGACGCGAGGGTGCGCACCCGGCCGCCGAACGCGGTGTCCAGCTCGCGCAGCCGCGGGACGGACACGTCCAGCACGGTGACGTCGGCGCGCATCCCGAGCGCGACCTCCGCGGCGTGCTGCCCGGCCACGCCGCCGCCGATCACGACCACCCGCCCCGGCGCGACGCCCGGGACCCCGCCGAGCAGCCGGCCGGAGCCGCCCGCGCTGCGCATCAGGTGGTACGCGCCGACCTGCGCGGCGAGCCGGCCGGCCACCTCGCTCATCGGGGCGAGCAGCGGCAGCGAGCGGTCGGGCAGCTGGACCGTCTCGTAGGCGATCGCGGTGGTGCCGGCGGCCAGCAGCGCGTCGGTCTGCCGGCGGTCCGCGGCGAGGTGCAGGTAGGTGAACAGCACCAGGTCGTCGCGCAGGTACCCGTACTCGGACGGCACCGGCTCCTTCACCTTGCACACCAGGTCGGCGCCGCCCCAGACCGCGGCGGCCCCGTCGACGACGGTCGCGCCGGCGGCGGCGTACTGCTCGTCGGTGATCGCGGAGCCGCGCCCGGCGCCGGCCTGCACCAGCACCTCGTGCCCGGCGGCGGCGAGCTGGTGCACCCCGGCGGGGGTGATGGCGACGCGGTACTCGTGGTTCTTGACCTCGGCGGGGATCCCGACCCTCATCGCAGCCTCCTGGGGCGTGGCGTGGCGCGGCGCGCGCCGGTCGGGCGCACGTCGGTCCTGCGGCGACGGGCCGCCCGGCGGGGTCGCCGCGCTCGCGGTCCGTCGGGGCCAGGGTAGGCACCGGCGCGCGCGGTCGCCCGCGGCGCGCGGCTCCTGCGCGCCGGCGCGGGCAGGGTCAGCCCGCCAGCCGGTCCGCGACGCGCGCCCAGTCCCGCGCCCGGGCGAGGCCGCGGTCGACCTCCCGCGCCGCGGCGGGCCGGCCGCCGCCGTGCTGCCACGCCCAGAGCGCCGCCTCCGTCCCGCGGGCGACGGCCCACCGCGCGGCGCCCGCGGCGTCCAGGCCGGCACGGTCGGCGACGAGGACGAGCCGCTGCCGCAGGGTCCGCACGGGGTCGCCGGTGCGCCACGGGTCGGCGACCTGCTCGAGCAGCGGCCAGAGGTCGTAGCCCGGGTCGCCGGACAGCGCCTTGGGGTCGAGCGCGACCCAGCGCGCTCCCCCGGCACCCGCGACGCCCGCGGCGTCCGCGGTGTCCTCGGTGCCCGCGGCCAGGAGCAGGTTGCCCGGGTTGAGGTCGCCGTGCAGCGTGGCGACGGCCCCGGCCCCGGCCCCCGCCCCGCGCAGCGTCGCCTCCGCCGCCCGCAGCAGCCCCCGGTCCAGCGGGACCCCGGCGTGCACCGCCCGACCGGCCCGCTCCGCCGCGACGTCCGCCAGCCGCGGCCCGACGTCCGCCAGCGCGGGCAGCCCCGCCGGCGCGGGCGCGGCGTGCAGCGCGCGGAGCACGTCGGCCGCCTCGGCCAGCCGCCGCGCCACCGGCGTGCGGACGGCGCGCATCGGCGTGCCCGGCCGCGCGCGCCCGAGCAGCAGCGCCCAGTCGTCCGGGTGCGCGTCGACCAGCGGGACCGCCCCGCGCCCGCCCCAGGCGCGCAGCACGGCCGCCTCGTCCCGGGCCTCGTCGTGCGGGAACGACACCTTGAGGACCAGGTCCCGTCCGGCGGCGTCGCGGGCGGGCGCGCACCAGGAGGCCGAGCCGGATCGGAACGGCTCGCCGAGCGCGAGGCCCCAGCGGTCGACCGCGCGGTCGACGAGCCCCGGCAGGCGGGTGAGCCACGCGGCGCCCTCGGGCGTGCGGCCCGCGCCGGCGAGCAGGGCGGCGGGCAGCACGGGACCGGGCCGCCCCCGGACGCCGCTCCCGCCGGCACGGCGCGCCTCCCCCGGCGCGCGGGCCCCGCTCAGCAGGATCGGCTCAGCGTCGGGGGGCACGGACGCCAGGCTAGCCGGACCGCGCCCGCGCCCTCCCCGCGCGGAGGAGGCCGCATGGACACGTACCGGAAGCGCCGCGCGGGCGCGCCGCCGGGGTTCTTCGCGTGCGAGGCGGCGGGGCTGCGCTGGCTCCGGGTGCGGGGAGGCGCGCCGGTCGTCGAGGTGCTGGGCGTGGGCGCGGACCACCTGGACCTGGCCGCGCTGACGGAGGTCGCGCCGTCCCGCCGCGCGGCCCGCGACCTCGGCCGGGGGCTGGCCGTCACGCACGACGCCGGGGCGCGCCGGTTCGGCAGCCCGCCGGACGGGTGGTCGGGCGACGGGTTCTTCGGCCCGCTGGACCAGCCGCTGCCGATGCCGGCGGGCGACCACGAGCGGTGGGGCGCGTTCCTCGCCGACTGCCGGGTCGAGCCGCTGGCCGCGGCGGCGGAGCGGCGCCGGGCGCTCGGGCCGGACGACGTCGCGCTGCTGCGTCGGCTCGCGGACCGGCTGCGCGCGGGCGACTGGGACGACGACGACGGCCCCGCGCGGCTGCACGGCGACCTCTGGTCGGGCAACGTGCTGTGGACGCCGACCGGCGCGACGCTGATCGACCCGGCGGCGCACGGCGGCCACCGGGAGTCCGACCTCGCGATGCTCGCGCTGTTCGGCTGCCCGCACCTCACCGACGTCCTCGACGCCTACCAGGAGGTGCACCCGCTGCGCCGCGGGTGGCAGCACCGCGTCGCGCTGCACCAGGTGTACCCGGTCGGCATGCACGCCGTGCTGTTCGGCGGCGGGTACGCCGCCCAGCTGCGCCGGCTCGCGGCGCCCTACGTCTGAGGGCCCGCGCGTGGCGGGCCCTGCGCCCGGCGGGGCCCGTGGCCCCGCCCGGGCGGGTCAGCACCTGTACGCCACCGTCCGCCGCGCCCGCTTGTCCTTCTCCCGCGCGACCTGATCCGCCCCGGCCTCGTTGAGGGCCGTCGGTGACGAGCCACCCGTCCCGCGTCCGTCCACCCCTCACGAGGGGCGCGTGCTCCGCGTCCGGGCCGGTCCCTCCGCGGCGGGATGCTGCACCGCCGCGCGGACCGGGAGCTCTGAGTCTCACCCCGTCCAGCGCGGCGGCGCCAGCGTTTATTCCGGTCAGCCCACCGGGTCGGTGGTCATGCGGACCGTGAGGGTGACCTCGGTGCCCCGCTCGACCGAGCCCGACGTCGGGTCCTGGGTGACGACGACCCACTGGGTCGGGTCGTCGATCGGGCGGCCCTGGCCCGACGCGTCGGCGGCCTGGACCTCGAGGCCGCGGGCCTCGAGGGTCTCCTGCGCGGTCGCGAGCAGCAGGTTGGTCTGGTCGATGACCTGGACGTCCTGGGACTCGGACGACGCGGTGGTGGTGTCGTCGGAGGCCGAGCCCGCCGACGTGCTGCCCTCGGAGGAGGCGCAGGCGGCGAGCAGGGAGACCGTCGCGACGGCGGCGGCGGCCACGCTGAGGGTGCGCGTGGTCCGACGACCGGCTCGGGCGATGGACATGTTCATCGAGGGCCCTCCTGGGCTGTTGCGGTGCGTCACGGACCGCGGTCCCCGGGGTCGCCGGTCGCCGCGGAGGGCGCGGGACGGGCGAACGCTCCGCGCTGCGGCTCGCAGGCGGCCGTCGTCGGCAGTCGAGCGGCCGCCCGGGACGTGCCCCGGCGGGCGACGCGCCCTCGGCCCACAGCCTACGCCTGTCGACCGACAGGTTTCGTCCGTATGTCGGCGATCTGTGACGCAGCCACCAGCGCCGACGCCCGGACGGCGCAGGGATTCACCCGCGCGCGCACCCCGGGCGGGTGCGTCAGGCCGCCGCCCGGGCCCGGGCGGCGGTGCGGAACCGCGCGCCGTAGTGGTCGAACGTCGCCGGCAGCGGGTCCGTGGCGAGGTGGCGGGCGCGGGGGAACACCAGGTCGGCCTCCGCCAGCCGGGCCAGCAGCCGGCCGGCGACGAGCAGGACGACGTTCCGGCCCGGGCAGGACACGGGGCCGCCGCTGAACGGGACGAGGCCCCAGTCCGCGTCGGCCCGCCCGTCCAGCCACGCCTCCGGCGCCCAGGCGTCGGCGAAGTCGAGCCGCTCGGGGTCGCGGTGCACGTGCGCGCTCACGACGGCGAAGCTCGTGCCCGCCGGGAGCTCGCGGTCGCCCCAGGTGGTCGGCGCGGTGCTGTCCCGCAGCACGACCAGGGTCGTCGGCCACAGCCGGACCGACTCGAGCACCGCCGCCCGCGCGTACGGCTGCAGGGCGGCCCCCGCGGCGGCCTCGGCCCGCAGCCGGTCCCGCACCGCCGGGCGCGCGGCGGCGACCGCGAGGGCGCGCAGCACCGCGGCGCCGGCCGCGTCGAACGCGAACAGCCACTGCGGCACCTGCCCGGCGGGGTCGACGCCCCGGTCCGCCTGCGCGGCGGCGGCGTGCGCGATCAGGCTCCCGGGCTCGGCGCGGCGGACGTAGGCGTGCAGCCGGTCCGCCAACTCCGCGCGCAGCCGGGGTCGGCGCGGGTGCAGGTAGGCCCAGTTGGCGGCCCGGCGGAGCGTCCCGAGCACGTCGGTGATCCGGTCGTCGTCCCGCGCGGACTCCCCCAGCACGACGGTCCGGACGGTGCGCCAGAACGCCGGGGCGAACGTCTTCCAGTCGAGGACGCCGGCGCGGTCCACCTCCGCCAGCAGCGCGCCGGCCTCCCGGTCCACCGCCGCCAGCAGGGCGGCGGCGTCCCGGTGCACCGGTTCGGAGGTGTCGAGCGCCTGCTCGTTGAGCAGCCGCCGGGCGGGCCGCCGCCCGGTCGGCGAGATCAGCACGCCGTCGGGCTCGAAGTGGCCGAGCGCCGCGCGCTTCTCGACGGTGGCCGGGCTGAACGGCTCCGGCGACCCCGCGAGCAGCGCGCCCACGTCCCCGGCGTCGAGCGGGAGCACGAGGCGGCGCGGGCCCAGCCGGAGCACCACGGGCGCGCCGCCGTGCTCCCGCCGCAGGTCGCGCAGCAGCGCGCCGGCGGACCGGTCGGTCTGCCGGCGCTCGGCCCGGGCGGTCGCGCGCGGCCGGCGGACGATCGCGCCCTGCGCGACGAGCGGACCGGCCCCGGCCCAGGTCGACGGGAGTGCGCGGGCTGACGGCGGGGGCGAGGGGCATGCGGGTCCTCCGGGGGTGGGGTGCGGCGGGCGTGCTGCGGGGCGTCACGGGGTCAGCGCGGCCTCCTCCGGCTCGGACAGCGACAGCACCGCCCCGACGACGCCCGGCACCGCGGTCACCTGCCGCTCGACCGAGGCGAGCACGTGCGACGCCTCGTCCTCGGCGAGGTTGCCGGCCAGGTCGACGGCGCCGACCAGGAACAGCTGCCGCGCCCCGACCACCTCGAGCCGGAGCTGGGTCACCCGGGCCACCTCGGGCATCCCGAGCAGCGCCCGCACGGCCGCGCCCTGGAGCGCCGGGTCGGCGGTCTCCCCCACCAGGAACCGCCGGTTCCGGTCGATGAGGAGCACGGCGACGACCGCCAGCAGCACGCCGACCAGGATCGAGCCGATCGCGTCCGGGACCGGCGAGCCGGTGATCTGGTGCAGCGCGATGCCCGTGCCCGCGATGACGAGGCCGACCAGCGCCGCGGCGTCCTCGAAGAACACCGCCCGGACCGTCGGGTCGGACGTGGCGAGGACGTGGTCCCACAGGTCCATGTCCCGGCGCGCGGCCGCCCGGCGCGCCTGCCGCCAGGCCTGCAGGAACGACGTCCCCTCCAGGAGGAAGGCGACGCCGAGCACGACGTACGCGACGACGTAGGACGACGCGGGCTCCGGGTGCACGAGCTCCTGGACGCCGTGCGTGATGGAGACGCCCGCGCCGACCGCGAACAGGCCGATCGCCGCGAACAGCGACCACACGTAGACCTCGCGCCCGTAGCCCAGGGGGTGCGCCCGGTCCGGCGCCCGCGCCGCGCGGCGCTGCGCGACGAGCAGGAAGACCTCGTTGCCGGTGTCGGCCCAGGAGTGCGCCGCCTCGGCGAGCATGGAGGCGGCGCCGGTGAGCACCGCCGCCACGGTCTTGGCCACGGCGATCAGCGCGTTGGCGGCGAAGGCGACGACCACGGTGAGGGTGCTCTCGGCGTGGCCGTCCGCCGGGGCGCGCGGGCCGTCCGGCGTGGTGACGGGGCTGGTCATGGTCCCGGACTAGCACAGCGCCGTCCCGCCCGCACGGCCGGGCGGGTGCCGGGGGGACCGCAGGACGGCGCGTCGCGGTCCCGTCTACGCTCGTCGGGATGCCCGCACCCGACGACGCCCCCGAGACCCCCGCGGCCGCGCCGCCCGCCCGACCCGCCGGTCCCGCCCGCCCCGCGCGCGCCGGCCGACGCCGCCGGTGGCTGCTGCACGGCCTGCTCGCGCTCGTCGCGCTGCTCGCCGCGCTGGTGTTCGGCGTGACGACGGCGACCGCGGAGTCCAGCCTCGGCCCGCACGAGGCCCGGTACGACGTCACGACGGACGCGACGGTGACGATCGACCTGGGGCCGTTCGGCACGCTGCAGATCGACTCGCCGCTGCCGCTCGGCCTCGGCGCGCGCGTCACGGTCGAGGAGATCCCGGCCGACGTCGACGCGCTGCACGACATCGACACCCTGCAGGCCCTCACCGGGGACCTGAACTCCTACCTGCAGTTCTTCACCGGGCCGCAGGCCACCATCGAGGACGCGGCGCGGGCGCTCGTCGCGAACGCGCTGTGGCGGACGCTGGGCGCGCTCGTCGTGCTCGTCGCGCTGTGGTTCGCGGGGCGCTGGCTCCTCGGCCCGGGGCGGCGGGAGGAGCTCGTGGACCGGCTCGCGCCGCACACGGCGCAGCTCACGGCGGGCGGGCTGGCGGTGGTGCTCGTCGGCACGCTGGTCACGGCGAGCGAGCGGGGCGACGCCGCGGAGCGGACGGTCTCGCAGACCGCGTCGGCCGTGTTCGACGGGACGCCGCTGGAGGGCGCGCGGATCACCGGCCGGCTGGGCGGCATCGTCGACACCTACGGCGGCCTGGTGGTCAAGGCGTTCCGGGAGAACGAGGAGTTCTACGACCAGGCCGACGACGCGCTCGTCGCGGCCTGGGGCGACTGGGAGACCCGGCGGGACGCCGAGGCGGCGGCGGACGAGGACGCCGGCGCGGGCGCGGACGCCGGCCAGGGCGACGCGGCCGGCGGCGGCGCCGCCCCGGGCGCCACCGCCACCGCCGGCCCGGGCGGCTCGCCCTCGCCGACTCCCGCGGAGTCCACCGACGAGGAGGCGGAGCCGCTCACCCTGCTCCTGATCTCCGACCTGCACTGCAACGTCGGCATGGCGCCGCTGATCACCTCCCTCACCGAGATGTCCGGCGCCCAGGTCGTGCTCGACGCCGGCGACACCACGATGAACGGCACCTCGGTCGAGCAGTACTGCGTGACCACCTTCGCAAGGGCGATCCCGGACGGGGTCGACCTCATCACCGCGCCGGGCAACCACGACTCGGCCGAGACCACCGCCCAGTACGCCCGCGCGGGTGCGACGGTGCTGGACGGCGGCGTGATCGACGTGCGGGGCCTGCGGATCCTGGGCGACCACGACCCGAAGGCCACCCGCCTGATCCAGACGCAGACCCAGGACGAGTCGTACGCCGAGGTGGGCACCCGGCTGTCCGAGGTCGCCTGCGAGGACCCCGACGGCGTCGACCTGGTGATGTTCCACAACCCGCGGGCGGCCCCGGCGATGCTCGCCGACGGCTGCGTGCCCGCCCTGCTGTCCGGGCACATGCACACCCGCACGGACCCCGAGCAGATCGGCGAGGGCATCCGGTACATCTCCTCGTCGACCGCCGGCGCGCAGGAGAACGAGCCCCGGATCGGCCCGCTCAAGGGCACGGCGGAGATGACCCTGCTGCGCTGGGACCCCACCACGCGCGAGATCCTCGACTGGCAGCTGGTGGAGATCGGCACGGACGCGAGCGCGGTCGTGCACGACCCGGAGCGCTGGCCGGCCGTCGTCCCGCTGCCCGACGACGAGGACGACGGCGCGGCCGGGACCGGCCCGACGGCGACCCCGACCGGCGCCGCCACGGAACCCGCGGCGGGCTGACCCCGCCCCTGCCGGTCCCGGCCGCCCCGCGACACGTCCGTCCGCCCCCTGAGACGGGGGCGGCTGACCCGTGCGGCTGCGCGGCGGCCCGTGCCACACTCGCGACCATGACCACCGCGCTCCCGACGTGCCGCTCCCTGCGGCGCGCCTGCGCGTGTCCGCTCTGTCGGGCCTGACCGCCTCCCCCTGCCGTCAGATCCGCGCGGGACGTCGACGTCCCGCCCCGCCGCCCGCGAGCGGCGGACCCCCGAGGAGCACCCCCGTGAGCGTCCTGACCCCTGCCACGCCCGCCCGCACCGCCGGCCACCCGGCCGCCGCGCCGGCGCCCGACCTGCCGACCCGGGCCGGGCTCCGCCGGTTCGAGGAGCTGCTGGCCGCCCTGCCGCTGACCCCCGCCGTCGTGGTCGACCTGCCCGCCCGCCGCCTCGTGGTCGACGGCGCGGACGTCGACCTGACCCGCCAGGAGTTCGACCTGGTCGCCTACCTGGCCCGCTCCGCCGGCCGCGTCGTGAGCCGCGACGAGCTGTACGACGGCGCCTGGCGCAGCCAGGACCTGTCCGACCGCACCCGGACCGTCGACGTCCACGTGCGCCGGGTCCGCGCGAAGTCGGGGCTGGGTGGCCTCATCGCGACCGTGCGCGGCGTCGGCTACCGCCTCAACGCCCTGGACGGCCTGCGCGTCGTGGCCTGAGGGGCCCGGCGGGTCGCCCTCCTGTGGCGGGCCGGGCGCCGGCGGGTGACGCTGGCGCTCGGAACACCCCCGCACGCCCCTGGAGGTCCCCGTGGCCCACACCGACGACGAGCAGACGAGCACCGAGCGCGCCGACGCCCCCGCGCCGGACGACCCGCGCAAGCCGGACTCGCCCGACGACCTGACCAAGCGGTCGTGGAAGTACGTGCTGCGCACCACGGCCCGCGAGTTCAACCACGACCAGTGCACCGACCTGGCCGCCGCGCTGACCTACTACGCGGTGCTGGCGATCGCGCCGGGGCTGCTGGCCGTGGTGTCGATCCTCGGCCTGGTGGGCGACGGGCAGCAGCTCGTCCAGCGGCTGGTCGAGACGGCGACGGGCCTGATCGGGCAGGACCAGGCCGAGAAGACGCTCCAGCCGATCCTGGAGAACCTCACCAACTCCCCCGGCGCCGGCCTGACGTTCGTCATCTCGCTGGTGGTCGCGCTGTGGTCCGCCTCCGGCTACGTGACCGCGTTCAGCCGCGGCATCAACCGGGTCTACGAGATCGACGAGGGCCGGCCGATCTGGAAGCTGCGCCCGGTGCTGCTCCTGGTCACGCTCGTGCTGGTCCTGTTCGCCGTGATCATCACGGTGGCCGTCGTGCTGTCGGGCGGCATCGCGCGGACCGTGGGCGACGCGATCGGGCTGAGCTCGGTCGCGGTCACCGCCTGGAACATCGCCAAGTGGCCCGTCGTGCTGCTGCTGGTGATCGTCGCGGTCGCGATCCTCTACTACTTCACGCCGAACGTCCGGCAGCCGAAGTTCCGCTGGATGAGCGTGGGCGCGCTGGTCGCCGTCGTCGTCTGGATCCTGGCCTCCGTCGGGTTCGGGTTCTACGTCGCGAACTTCGGGTCGTACGGCAGCACCTACGGCTCGCTCGCCGGCGCCATCGTCCTGCTGCTGTGGCTGTGGATCACCAACCTGGCGCTGCTGTTCGGCGCCGAGCTGGACGCCGAGATCGAGCGCGGCCGGGAGCTCCAGGGCGGGATCGAGGCCGAGCGCACGATCCAGCTGCCGCCGCGGGACACCCGCGCGAGCGACAAGAAGCGGGCCAAGGCCGAGGAGGACGTGCGTCGCGGCCGGCTGCTGCGCGAGGCGCGCCGGACGCGCCCGCCGCGCTGACGGCCCCCTCGGCCCGCGCCCGGGCTCAGGCCGCCGTCACCCCCGCGACGTCGAGCAGGTCGGCCAGGCCGCCGATCGTGCGGGCGCCGTTCCCGCCCGGCACGACCGGCACCGGCCCGGTCCCCCAGGCCGGGACGCTGGTGAGGAACGACTCGGGGTCGTGCCGCATCAGGCCGATGATCGTCTCGGCGACCAGCCGGCTGCCGACGGGCCCGAGCGAGTTGCCCGACGTCAGGACCTCGGCCTCCTTGAGCACGTAGTACCAGAGCGGCGTGCGCCCGGTGAGCTCCGGGCTGGTCAGCGCGGACCGCACTCCGGCCGGCGCCCCGCGCAGCAGCTCGGCGCGGGTCAGCGGGCGGATCCGCAGCGCGCGGGCCACGGCCTCCCCCGTCGGCACGCCGAGCAGGTAGCCGCGCAGCAGGTTCCGCTTGGCCAGGTGCTCCTGGATGCCCGCGAGGTCCCGGGGCTCGTTCCGCATCACCGACAGGTCGTCGGCGAGCTGGGTGTCGATCGCCCGGGCGAAGTGCCGCGGGTCCGGGTCGCCCTTGTCGACGAACCGGTCCCACTCGATCGCCCAGTTCTCCGGCAGCGTCTGCGCGCCGCCGATGAACCCGCCGCGCCCGGTGAACTGGAACAGCTGGTCGAGCGTGGCCCGCGGCGCGACGAAGCCCGGGTCGCCGAAGTTGCGGTTGTAGTCGTAGGCGTTCCGGACCTGGGAGTGCCCGAACCGGATCGCCGCGACGGAGAACTCGAGCGGCATGACCGGCCCGCGCTTGGCCGGGAACCGCTGCAGGTACAGCCCCTTGAGCTCGGACAGCACCCAGTCGACCGTCCCCGGCACGGTCACCGTGCGCAGGTAGTCGTGCACGATCAGCCACTGGTGGGTGTGCCGGACGAACTGCTGCGCCCGGGCCAGCAGGTCGGCGTCGGACAGGCCCGGCTCCGCCGTGCGGATCGCGGTCACCACCGCGTTGTGGAACCGCAGGTAGGCCGTGTGCAGCTGCCCGACGACCAGGTTCTCGTCGTTGCGGGAGTCGCCGATCGTCGCCGGGAACTGCGTCCGGCCGGTCGCCGGGTCGGTCACCGGGTGCCGGCCGGGCAGGTCGCGGGCGGCGGGGTCGGTGGCCGCCGGCACCGGCTGGCCCGGCGCGGGCGCCGCGAGGGTGCCCACCCGCAGGAACGGCCCGTCGTAGAACGCCGCCGACCGGTCGCCGTCGGGCCCGTCGCCGTAGACCGAGTCCAGGTTGAGGTACGGCTGCCGGGCGTTGCCGAGCGCGTGCCGCACGGTGTCCGCGTCGACGGGCCGCAGCCCCGGGTCCGCGATCGCCGGCTGCTGCAGCCGCGGGTCCGCCGAGTCCTCGAGCGTGAGGTCGTGGTCGATGAACTGGCCCCAGTACGTGTAGGCCGCCGGGATCGTCGACGGCGGGGCCGGGCTGGCGGCCGGCTCGGCCATCGCACCGCCGAGGCGGCGGAGCAGCGCGATCACCTGCGGCGGGTCGGCCGACGGCAGGTGGGCCTCGGCGTCGCCCACCAGGTCGGCGAACAGGTAGCCGAAGTCCGAGGCGCGCGCCTG
>NZ_DASQCJ010000233.1:0-27211 GCF_035634735.1 Cellulomonas sp. | reverse complement strand
GGGGGACTTCGAGGGGCCGGTCGCCGCGTGGCGGTTCCGCGTCGCCGACGACGAGGCCGGCGCGGGCGTCGCGGGCCCGGCCGCAGCACCGGGCCCGGACCCGGCCGCCGCCGCGGCCACCCCCGGCTGGCGCGGCCCCGACCCCCGCGCCTGGGCGTCCTCCCTCGACGAACCCGCCTACGTCGCCGCCGTCCGCGCGGTGCGCGACGCGGTCCGCGAGGGCGACGTCTACCAGGCCAACCTCTGCCGGGTGCTGTCCGCCCCGCTCCCGGCGCGCGACGGCCGGGAGCCCGACGCCCGGGCGCTCGGCGCGCGCCTGGCGGCGGGCAACCCCGCGCCCTACGCCGGCGGCGTGCACGTGCCGGCCGGGGGAACGGTGCCGCCGGTGTGGGTGGTCACGGCGTCGCCCGAGCTCTACCTGCGGGTCGAGGGCGGCTGGGTCACGTCGGCACCGATCAAGGGCACCGCGCCCACCGCGGCCGGGCTGACCGCGAAGGACCGCGCGGAGAACGTGATGATCACCGACCTGGTGCGCAACGACCTGCAGCGGGTGTGCGAGCCGGGCACGGTCGAGGTGACGACGCTGCTCGGCGTCGAGGAGCACCCCGGGCTGGTGCACCTCGTGTCCACGGTGCGCGGGCGGCTGCGCGCGGACGTCCGGGACGGCGCGGACCTGTGGGCGCTGCTGCTGGGGGCGACCTTCCCGCCGGGGTCGGTGTCGGGGGCGCCCAAGTCGTCGGCGCTCGACCTGATCCGCCGGCTGGAGCCGGTGCCGCGCGGGCCGTACTGCGGCGCGGTCGGGTGGGTCGAGGTCGGCGCGGGCGGCGCGGTCCGCGCGGAGCTCGCCGTCGGCATCCGGACGTTCGTCTGGCGCGACGGCGTGCTGCGGTTCGGCACGGGCGCGGGGATCACGTGGGGGAGCGACCCCGACGCGGAGTGGGCGGAGACGGAGCTGAAGGCGCGGCGGCTCGTGGGCCTCGCGTCCGCGGGCCCGGTGGCAGGATGACCGCCGTGGCGAGCGTCCTGTGGGCCGGCGGCCGGCTGCGCGACCCCCGCGAGCCCGTCGTCGCGGGCACCGACCCCGGCTACGCGACGGGCCTCGGCCTGTTCGAGACCTGCGCGGTCAGCGGCGGCCGGGCGTTCGCGCTCACCCGGCACCTGGCGCGCCTCGCGGCGTCGAGCGCCGCGCTCGGGCTGCCGGCGGTCGCGGACCACGCGGTCCGGGAGGCCGTCGCGGCGGTGCTCGCGGCAGGCGGCGACGAGGTGGGCCGGCTGCGCATCACGGTGAGCCCGGGCGCCCCCGGCCCGGACGGCGACGCCGAAGCGGACCCGGTCCTCGTCGTGACCGCCGCCCCCGCCCCGGCCCGCGGGCCGGCGCACGTCGTCCGGTCCGCCTGGGTGCGCAACGAGCGCTCGCCGCTCGCCGGCCACAAGTCGACCTCCTACGCCGCGGACGTCCTCGCGCTGGCGGCGGCGACCCGCGCGGGCGGGAACGAGGCGCTGCTCGCCAACACCCGCGGGGCGCTGTGCGAGGGGGCGACGTCGAACGTGCTGGTGGAGCGCGGCGGCGAGCTCCTGACGCCCGCGCTGTCCTCCGGCTGCCTGCCGGGCGTGACGCGGGCGCTGGCGCTGGAGTGGGCGGCCGGGGCGGGCCTGCCGGTCCGGGAGGCCGCCGGGGACGAGCTCCCGTGGTCGGTGGTCGCGGACGCGCGCGCCGGCGCGGCCGGGCTCGCCCTCGCCGGTTCCCTCCGCGGGGTGGAAGGGGTCGTGGCGGTCGAGGGCACGCCGACGGCCGTCGGACCGGTCACCGCGGAGCTGGCGCGGCTGTTCCGGGCGCGCGCGGCGGACGACCTGGACCCGTAGGCCCGGGACCCGCGGGGCGACGCGTCAGGCGGTGAGCAGCGCCGCGATGAGGGCGGCGATCTCGCCCTCCATGCGGTCGCTCTCGGTGCCGAGCGCGACGAGCTGCTCGGTCGCGGTGAGGAACCGCTCGAGGGGCTCGGACGGGGACGCGAGCAGCGCGCTGCCCTCGATGCCCGTGAGCGAGACGAGCGTGAACATCGGGTCCTCGTCGCGCCACACCTGGACGTCGCCGCAGCCGGCGGGGTCCTCGGCGTCGGCGAGCATGCCCTGGAGCAGCAGCTCGCGGCCGAGCAGCCACACCGAGGTGGACTGCGGCGAGGTGAACACGGCGCGGACCGTGTAGGGGTCGCTCACGCGGTACGACAGCTCCGCGGTGACAGGCAGGACGCTGGCATCGGAGCTGATGAGCTGCATGGCGACGGTCTCGACGACGTCGTACGAGCGCTGGGCCACCGCATCCTCCTTCACACACGTCTCGCGAGAAGACCATCATGACGCACGGGTCGCCAGGAGCGGAGGTCCCGGGCCGAACTTCACCCACCCGGACGCCTCACCCGCCGCCCGTCCCGGACGAGGGCGCGCGACCCCGCGGGGCGGGTCCCGCTCCACGAGCGGGGTCGCCGCGCCGATTTCGGATCCGCGCCCCCGGTCGGGTAATGTTCTCGTCTGCCGGGCGATTGGCGCAGTGGTAGCGCGCTTCGTTCACACCGAAGAGGTCACTGGTTCGAACCCAGTATCGCCCACCGGCTCGAAGGCCCCGGTCCCGCAGCGGACCGGGGCCTTCGTCGTGCCCCGACCTCGCGGCGGGGCCCTCGACCGGGTGACCGGTCGGTAGCATCGACCCGGACCCCGCGCGCGAGGCGCGGGCCCGACCGGAGGAGACCCCGCAGTGTCCGAGCTCATCACCCTCACCGTCGACGGCACCAGCACCACGGCCGAGGCGGGGACCACGGGCACGGACCTGTTCGCCGCTCGCCGCGACGTGGTCGTCGTGCGGGTCGACGGGGACCTGTGGGACCTGTCCCGCCCGCTGCCCGACGGCGCGGTCGTCGAGGCCGTCACGGTCGACTCGCCGGACGGCCTGGCCGTGCTGCGCCACTCCGCGGCCCACGTGCTCGCGCAGGCGGTGCAGGAGGTCAACCCGAAGGCGAAGCTCGGCATCGGCCCGCCGGTGACCGACGGCTTCTACTACGACTTCGACGTCGATGACCCGTTCACCCCCGAGGACCTCAAGGCCCTCGAGAAGGTCATGTCGCGGATCGTCAAGGAGAACCAGACGTTCCGCCGGGTCGAGGTCACGGACGACGAGGCGCGCGCGCTGGCCGCGGACGAGCCCTACAAGCTCGAGCTGATCGGGCTGAAGTCCACCGCGGACACCGCGGGTGAGGGCGCGTCCGTCGAGGTCGGCGCCGGCGGCCTCACCTACTACCAGAACGTGCGCGGCGCGGGCCGGGAGTCGGAGACGGTCGTCTGGCAGGACCTGTGCCGCGGCCCGCACGTGCCCAGCACCAAGGTGCTCGGCAACGGCTTCCAGCTGACCCGCTCGGCCGCCGCGTACTGGCGCGGGTCCGAGAAGAACCCGCAGCTGCAGCGGATCTACGGCACGGCGTGGCCGACCAAGGACGAGCTCAAGGCCTACCTGGAGCGCGTGGCCGAGGCCGAGCGCCGCGACCACCGCCGGCTGGGCACCGAGCTCGACCTGTTCTCGTTCCCGGACGAGATCGGCTCGGGCCTGGCGGTGTTCCACCCCAAGGGCGGCATCATCCGGATGGAGATGGAGGAGTACAGCCGGCGCAAGCACGTCGAGGCCGGCTACTCGTTCGTCAACTCCCCGCACATCACCAAGCAGCAGCTGTTCGAGATCTCGGGCCACCTGGACTGGTACGCGGACGGGATGTACCCCCCGATGCAGCTGGACGAGGAGCGCGACGCCGAGGGCAACATCAAGCGCGCGGGGCAGAACTACTACCTCAAGCCGATGAACTGCCCGATGCACAACCTGATCTTCGACTCCCGCGGGCGCTCGTACCGCGAGCTGCCGCTGCGGCTGTTCGAGTTCGGCACGGTGTACCGGTACGAGAAGTCCGGCGTGGTGCACGGCCTGACCCGCGCCCGCGGCTTCACCCAGGACGACGCGCACATCTACTGCACCCGCGACCAGATGAAGGGCGAGCTCACCAGCCTGCTCACCTTCGTGCTCGACCTGCTCAAGGACTACGGCCTGGACGACTTCTACCTGGAGCTGTCCACCCGGAACCCGGAGAAGTCGGTCGGCGAGGACGCGGCCTGGGAGGAGGCGACCGAGACGCTGCGCCAGGTCGCCACCGAGTCCGGCCTCGAGCTGGTCCCGGACCCGGGCGGCGCCGCGTTCTACGGCCCGAAGATCTCGGTCCAGGCGAAGGACGCGATCGGCCGCACCTGGCAGATGTCGACGATCCAGCTCGACTTCAACCTGCCCGAGCGGTTCGACCTCGAGTACACCGGCGCCGACGGCACCCGCCAGCGCCCGGTGATGATCCACCGCGCGCTGTTCGGGTCGATCGAGCGGTTCTTCGCGGTGCTGACCGAGCACTACGCGGGCGCGTTCCCGGCCTGGCTCGCGCCGGTCCAGGTGCTCGCGGTGCCGGTCGCCGAGCCGTTCGAGCCGTACCTCGAGGACGTCGTGGCCCAGCTGCGCGCCCAGGGCATCCGCGCCGAGCTCGACCGGTCCAGCGACCGGTTCGGCAAGAAGATCCGCAACGCCAGCACGCAGAAGATCCCGTTCGTGCTGATCGCGGGCGGCGAGGACGCCGAGGCCGGGGCGGTGTCGTTCCGGTACCGGGACGGCCGCCAGGAGAACGGCGTGCCCGTCGCGGAGGCCGTGCAGCGCGTCGTGACCGCGGTGCGCGAGCACGCGCAGGTCTGACCCGGTGACCGCGCGCGACGACGGCTCGGGGGAGCCGGCGGTGGAGGACGCCGCCGGCCTCCCGGGCGTGCCCGACGGCTTCGGCCGGCTGTGGACCCCGCACCGGATGGCGTACATCGGCGGGGAGAACAAGCCCGCCGACGGCGCCGAGGGCGACGGCTGCCCGTTCTGCCGGGTGCCGTCGCTGTCGGACGAGGACGGCCTGGTCGTCGCGCGCGGCGCCGTCGCCTACGTCGTGCTCAACCTCTATCCGTACAACGGCGGCCACGTCCTGGTGGTCCCGTACCGGCACGTCGCCGACTACACCGACCTGACGCCCGCGGAGGTCGCGGAGGTCGCGGGGCTGACCCGCACCGCCATGCGCGTGCTGCGCGCGGTCAGCGGGCCGCACGGCTTCAACCTGGGCATGAACCAGGGGGCCGTCGCGGGCGCGGGCATCGCGGCGCACCTGCACCAGCACGTGGTGCCGCGCTGGTCGGGCGACAGCAACTTCCTGCCGATCGTCGGCCGCACCCGGGCGCTGCCGGAGCTCCTGCACGACACCCGGGCGCGCCTCGCGGCGGCCTGGCCGGCGGACGACGACGTCGCCGCCGGCGACCAGAAGGGATGACCGGCCCGTGCTGAACGGACTGCGGGGGGCCATGACGCGGCTCTTCACCCCGGTGGCGGACGCGCTGCTCAAGCGCGGCGTCTCCCCGGACGCGGTGACCATCACCGGTACCGTCGCCGTCGTCGCGGCGGCGCTGTGGCTGTACCCGACGGGGCACTTCCTGGCGGCGAGCCTGGTCATCGCGCTGTTCGCGCTGACCGACAGCCTGGACGGGGTCATGGCGCGCCGCGCCGGCCGGTCCGGGCCGTGGGGCGCGTTCCTCGACTCGACCCTCGACCGGTTCGGCGACGCGGCGATCTTCTCCGGCCTGGTGCTGTGGTTCGTGCACGGTAGCGACTCGTCCTGGGCGGGCTGGGGCTCGGGCCTCGCGCTGGCGTGCCTGGTGCTCGGCGCGATCGTGCCGTACGCCCGGGCGCGCGCCGAGGGGCTGGGGATGACGGCGGCGGTCGGGATCGCCGAGCGCGCCGACCGGCTCGCCACGGTGCTGGTCGCCACGGCGCTGGTCGGGGTCGGGGTGCCGGAGCCGGTGCTCGTCGTGGTGCTCGGCCTGCTGGCGGCGGCGTCGTTCGTGACGGTCGTGCAGCGGATGCTGACGGTCCGGCGCCAGGCGCTGGGGGCGGCGTGAGGCGCCCGCAGGTGGACGTCGCGCGGCTGTTCGCGTTCGGGTGGCGGGTCGTCGGCAAGGTCCCCGACCCCGTGGTGCGCGGCGTGTTCCGGCTGGTCGCCGACGTGGTGTGGCTGCTCCGCGGCGCGGGCGTCCGGCAGCTCGAGGCGAACCTGGGCCGGGTGCGCCCCCAGGCCCGGCCGGAGGAGGTCCGCCGGCTGAGCCTGCTCGGCATGCGGTCGTACATGCGGTACTACGGCGAGTCGTTCGCGCTGGTCGGCGCGAAGCCGGAGCAGATCGACGCGCGGGTCCGGCTGGTCGACCCGGGCGAGGTCGTCGCGACCATGAACCAGGGCCGGATGGTCGTCATGGCGCTCGGCCACCTGGGCAACTGGGACCTGGCCGGCGCGTGGGCCACCCGCAACCTGGGCCGGACGGTCACCGTCGCCGAGCGGCTGAAGCCCGAGGCGCTGTTCCAGGAGTTCCTCGCGTTCCGCGAGGGGATCGGGCTGGAGATCATCCCGCTGTCCGAGGGCGGCGCGGGCGGCGGCGTGTTCCGCGAGCTCGTCCGGGTGGCCCGGCAGCCCACGCCCGGCCTGATCCCGCTGCTGGCGGACCGCGACCTCACCGCCCGGGGCGTCGAGGTCGACCTGTTCGGCGAGCGCGCGCGGGTCGCGGCGGGCCCGGCCGCGCTGGCCGTGTCGACCGGCGCCCCGCTGTGCGCCACCTCGATCACCTACGAGCGGCTCACCGGCGCGCGCCGGCGCGCCGCCGGGACCGCGTGGGGCGTCGTCATCGAGTTCGGCCGGCTGCTGACCGTCCCCGAGGACGTGCCGCGGTCCGAGCGGGTCGCGGCGCTCACCCAGGCCTGGGTCGACGACCTCGGCCGCGGCATCGCGCGGGCCCCCCAGGACTGGCACATGCTGCAGAAGGTGTTCGTGGCCGACCTCGACCCCGAGCGGTACGCGAAGACGCTGGCGGCGGAGGCCGGGGGAGCCGGCGCCGGGCGGGCCGCGCGGTGATCGCCGGCCTGGCCCCCGGGCCGTCCCGGCCGCTGCGCGTCGGCATCGTCTGCCCGTACTCGTTCGACGTGCCGGGCGGCGTGCAGTTCCACGTCCGCGACCTGGCGGAGGCGCTGATCGACCGCGGGCACAGCGTGTCCGTGCTGGCGCCCGCCGACGAGGACACCCCGATCCCCGACTACATGACGTCCGCCGGGAAGGCGGTGCCGGTCCGGTACAACGGCTCGGTCGCCCGGCTGGCGTTCGGCCCGATCACCGCGGCCAAGGTGCGCCGCTGGCTGGAGGCCGGGCAGTTCGACGTGCTGCACCTGCACGAGCCGGCCACCCCGTCGCTGAGCATGCTCGCGCTGTGGATCGCCGACGGGCCCGTCGTGGCGACGTTCCACTCGTCGCTGGTCCGGTCCCGGTCGCTGCAGATCGCCTACCCGCTGGTGCGGCAGTCGCTGGAGAAGATCGGCGCCCGGATCGCCGTGTCCGAGGACGCGCGCCGGACGCTCGTCGAGCACCTGGGCGGCGACGCCGTGGTGATCCCGAACGGCGTGTTCGTCGACGCGTTCTCCGGGACGCCGGCCGACCCGCGCTGGGCCGGGACCCCCGAGGCGCCGACCGTCGTCTTCCTGGGCCGGCTGGACGAGCCGCGCAAGGGCCTGCCGGTGCTGCTGGGTGCCGTGCCGGAGGTGCGCCTCGCGTTCCCCGGCGCCCGGTTCCTGGTCGCGGGCCGCGGCGACACCGGCCCGGACGAGGTGCGCGAGCTGATCGGCGACGACGCGGACGCGGTGGAGTTCCTCGGCGGCATCAGCGACGAGGACAAGGCCCGGCTGCTCGCGTCGGCGGACGTGTACTGCGCGCCCCAGACCGGCGGCGAGTCGTTCGGCATCGTGCTGGTCGAGGCGATGAGCGCGGGCACCGCGGTGCTGGCCTCCGACCTCGGCGCGTTCCGGCGGGTGCTCGACGACGGGCAGGCCGGCGCGCTGTTCCGGACCGGCGACTCCGCCGACCTGGCGCGCGTGCTGGTCGGGCTGCTCGGCGACCCCGCGGAGCGGGCGCGGATCGCGGCCGCGGGCGAGGCCGCCGTGGCGCGGTACGACTGGTCGACCGTGACGCACCAGGTGCTCACGGTGTACGAGATGGCGGTCGAGGGCAGCGCCGCGCCGGTGGGCGAGGACCCCACCTCGCGGCGCGGGGCCCGGACGGCGCTGAAGCGCCTGCGCGGGGACGAGGGATGATCGGATGATCACACCCCACGACATCGCTCGCTGCGCTCACGATCCCGCGGGGGCCCCGAGATGAGCTGGTCCGAGACCGCCGTGCTGGTGGTCGGGGTGCTGCTGGTCGTGCTGTGGTGGTCCTGGGTGGCCGCGTCGCGCATCGACCGGCTGCACCGCAAGGTCGCCGCGTCCCGCGCGGTGGTGGACACGCAGCTGCTCCGGCGCGCCTCGGCGGCGTCCACCCTGGCCGCGTCCGGCGTGCTCGACCCGGTGAGCTCGGTGCTCGTCGGCGAGGCGTCCTGGGCGTCGATCGCGGCGGGCAGCCCGCAGACCCAGGGCATGGCCCGGCTGCCGGCCGAGCTGCGCGGGCCCGAGCGGGCCGACCCCGCCACCGCGGACCGCGGGCTGGTGGAGTCCGAGCTGTCGGCGACGCTCCGCGAGGCGCTGGACGACCCCGAGGAGGTCGCGGCGCTGCGCGAGGAGCCCGGCGCCGCCGAGCTGCTCGACGCCCTCGGCGACGCCTGGTACCGCGTGCAGCTCGCGCGCCGGTTCCACAACGAGGCCGTCGCCCAGGCGCAGCGGATGCGCCGCGGCTGGGCGGTGCGCACGCTCCGGCTGGCCGGGCGCGCGCCGATGCCGCAGACGCTCGAGCTGGACGACGCGTGGCCCGCCGCGCTCGGCCGGCCCGGGCAGCCGCCGGCCGCGGCCTGACGGCGACCGGGACCGCGCCGCGCGCCGGGTGGACGCCCGCCCGGGCACGCGCCGCGCGCGACTACGATGGGAGCCGGAAACTCCCCTGACTCGAACTGCGAGGACCTCCGTGACCACCGACACCACCCAGCCCGCCACCGGCACCGACGTCCCCGCGGTGGGCACCGCCCGCGTGAAGCGCGGCATGGCGGAGATGCTCAAGGGCGGCGTGATCATGGACGTGGTCACGGCCGAGCAGGCCAAGATCGCCGAGGACGCCGGCGCGGTCGCCGTCATGGCGCTCGAGCGGGTGCCCGCCGACATCCGCGCCCAGGGCGGCGTCGCGCGGATGAGCGACCCGGACCTCATCGACGGCATCGTCAACACGGTGTCCATCCCGGTGATGGCGAAGGCCCGCATCGGCCACTTCGTCGAGGCGCAGGTGCTGCAGAGCCTCGGCGTGGACTACGTCGACGAGTCCGAGGTGCTCACCCCGGCCGACTACGCGCACCACATCGACAAGTGGCAGTTCACCGTGCCGTTCGTGTGCGGCGCGACCAACCTGGGCGAGGCGCTGCGCCGCATCACCGAGGGCGCGGCGATGATCCGCTCCAAGGGCGAGGCCGGCACCGGCGACGTGTCGAACGCGACCACCCACATGCGCACCATCCGCGACGAGATCCGCCGGCTGTCCTCGCTGCCCGAGGACGAGCTCTTCCTCGCCGCCAAGGAGCTGCAGGCGCCGTACGACCTGGTCGTCGAGGTGGCCCGGGCCGGCAAGCTGCCGGTCGTGCTGTTCACCGCCGGCGGCATCGCGACCCCGGCCGACGCCGCGATGATGCGCCAGCTCGGCGCCGAGGGCGTGTTCGTCGGCTCCGGCATCTTCAAGTCCGGCAACCCGGCGCAGCGCGCCGCGGCGATCGTGAAGGCCACCACCTTCTACGACGACCCGGACGTCATCGCGAAGGTCTCCCGCGGCCTCGGCGAGGCGATGGTCGGCATCAACGTGGACGACGTCCCGGTGCCGCACCGCCTGGCCGAGCGCGGCTGGTGACCCACCCCGTGCCGACCGACGGCCCGTCGACCCCCTCGGGGGCCGGCGGGCCGTCGCCGTCGGGGGAGCCGGCGCACGTCGCGACCCCCGCGTCGTCGCTCGGCGCGGACTGGGTGCTCGGCGACGACGGCCTGCGGTTCCGCCGGGCCGCGCGGGTGCTGCTGCTCGACGCCGAGGACCGGCTGCTGCTGGTCCGCGGGCACGACGTCGACCAGCCCGAGCGGTCCTGGTGGTTCACCGTCGGCGGCGGGATCGACCCGGGGGAGTCCGCGCGCGAGGCGGCGGTGCGCGAGGTCCGGGAGGAGACCGGCCTGCTGCTGGACGACGCCGCGCTCGTGGGGCCGGTGCTCACCCGGTCGGCGCTGTTCGACTTCTACGCCGAGCACTGCCGCCAGGACGAGGAGTTCTTCCTGGCGCGGGTGGCGGACGCGCTGGACACCGCGGCGATCGCGCGGGACGGCTGGACCGAGGTCGAGCTCGACGTGCTGGACGAGCTGCGCTGGTGGCACCTGGACGACCTCGCCGCCGAGACCCGCGAGGTGTTCCCCGAGGGGCTGCCGGACCTCGTGCGCCCGCTGCTGGCCGGCTGGGACGGGTCCGTGCGGCACCTCGGGCTGCAGCGCGACGACTGACGTTACCGGGCAGTAACGTCCGGGGCCCGATCTCGGCTAGGGTCGGCCGGTGCCCATCTCCACCTCGCCCGTCACCCGCATGCACCGCAGCGGCATCCGCACCCTCATGGAGCTCGCCATGCGCGACCCGGAGGCGATCCGGCTGGAGATCGGCGAGCCCGACGTGCCCACGCCGGCGCACGTCGTCGCCGCCGCGGGCCGCGACGCCGCCGCCGGGCACACCGCGTACACGTCGAGCACCGGCACGCCGGAGCTGCGCGCCGCGCTGGCCGAGAAGGTGCGCCGGGTCAACGGGCTCGAGGTCACGGCATCCGACGTCGTGGTCACGCACGGCGCGATGCACGGCCTCGCGATGGCGATCAACGCGCTGGCCGGGCCGGGGGACCAGGTGCTCCTGCCCGACCCGGAGTTCCCGAACTGGCGGATGGCCGCGGTCGCCGCCGGCGTGGACGTCGCGACCTACCCGGCGCACGCGGCGAACGGCTTCGTGCCGACGCTCGCCGACATCGCCGCGGCGATCACGCCCGCCACCCGCGTGATCGTGGTCTGCTCGCCGAACAACCCGACCGGCGCGATGTACCCGCCGGAGCTGCTGGCCGGCGTGGTCGAGCTGGCCCGCGAGCGGGACCTGTGGGTGTTCTCGGACGAGTGCTACGAGGCGATCACGTTCGACCGCCCGCACGCCAGCCCCGCCGCGTTCGACACCGACGGCCGCGTGCTGACGTTCTTCAGCTTCTCCAAGACCTACGCGATGACCGGCTGGCGGCTCGGCTACGTCGTGTCCCGGGACCCGGGCGTGATCGACCTGCTCGGCCAGGTCGCCGAGGCCACCGTCGCCTGCCCGTCGTCCGTCAGCCAGCGCGCCGCGCTCGCCGCGCTGGCCGGCCCGCAGGACGACGTCGTCGCGGCCGTGGACTCCTACCGGGAGCGGCGCGACGCCGCGGTGGCGCTGCTGGACGCGCGCGGCATCCCGTCCGTCCGGCCGCAGGGCGCGTTCTACCTGATGGTCGACGTCTCGGCCGCCACGGCGGACTCCGAGGCGTTCGCGCTGCGGCTGCTCGCGGACCGGCACGTGTCGGTGTCGCCGGGCAGCGCGTTCGGGCCGGGCGGCGAGGGCATGGTCCGGGTGTCGCTGGCCGCGGAGCGTGGGGCGCTGCTCGAGGGCCTGTCCCGGCTGGCCGACGCGGTGGCGGACTGGTCGGGCGCCGCCTCCGGAGCGACCACGGGCGCCACGGCCGCCGCGGGCGTCGGCGGCGGTGCGCTGGCCGGCGTCGCCGATTCGTAGGATGTGCGGGTGACCGCCACCCCCACCATCGGTGTCCTGGCCCTGCAGGGCGACGTCCGCGAGCACCTGGCCGCCCTGCGCGCGACCGGGGCCGAGGCCGTGCCCGTGCGCCGCGAGTCCGAGCTCGACGCCGTCGACGGCCTGGTGCTGCCCGGCGGCGAGTCGACCACCATCGACAAGCTGCTGCGCGCGTTCGACCTGGACGTGCCGGTGCGGGAGCGGCTCGAGGCGGGCATGCCCGCGTACGGCTCCTGCGCCGGGATGATCCTGCTCGCCGACCGGATCGTCGGCGGCATCGAGGGCCAGCGCACGCTGGGCGGGCTCGACGTCACGGTGCGCCGGAACGCGTTCGGGCGGCAGGTCGACTCGTTCGAGACCGACCTCGAGATCGACGGCGTCCCGGACAGCGCCACGGAGCCGGTGCACGCCGTGTTCATCCGCGCGCCCTGGGTGGACGAGGTCGGGCCGGCGGCCACGGCGCTCGCCCGCGTGGAGTCGGGGCCCGCCGCCGGTAGGATCGTCGCGGTGCGCCAGGGCTCGTTGCTCGCCACGTCCTTCCACCCGGAGGTGACGGGGGACACGCGGGTGCACCGGCTGTTCGTCGAGATCGTCCGCGACGCCCTGTGAGAGCGGGGGCGCGCTCCGCTGCCGGGGCGCGCCGCACCGCCGGCCCGGGCAGCGCCGGGGCGGCGCGGGAAACGAGAGGGAAGCGATGTCGGGTCACTCCAAGTGGGCCACCACCAAGCACAAGAAGGCCGTGATCGACGCGAAGCGCGGCAAGCTCTTCGCGAAGCTCATCAAGAACATCGAGGTCGCCGCGCGCACCGGCGGTGGTGACCCCGCGGGCAACCCGACGCTGTTCGACGCCATCCAGAAGGCCAAGAAGACCTCGGTCCCGAACGACAACATCGAGCGCGCGGTCAAGCGCGGCTCGGGTGCCGAGGCCGGCGGCGCGGACTACCAGACGATCCTCTACGAGGGCTACGGCCCCGGTGGTGTCGCGTTCCTGGTCGAGTGCCTCACCGACAACCGGAACCGCGCGGCGGCCGACGTGCGCGTCGCGTTCACCCGCAGCGGCGGCCAGATGGCCGACCCGGGCTCGGTGGCGTACCTGTTCTCGCGCAAGGGCGTCGTCATGGTCCCCAAGGAGGGCACCACCGAGGACGACGTCATGCTGACCGTGCTCGACGCGGGCGCCGAGGAGGTCAACGACGCGGGCGAGGCCTTCGAGGTGCTGTCCGAGGCGACCGACCTCGTCAAGGTGCGCACCGCGCTGCAGGAGGCCGGCATCGAGTACGACTCGGCCGACGTCGTGTTCTACCCGGCCACCCAGATCGAGGTGGACGCCGAGGGCGCCCGCAAGATCCTGCGGCTGATCGACGCGCTCGAGGACTCGGACGACGTGCAGAACGTCTACGCGAACTTCGACGCCTCCGACGAGGTCATGGCGGAGCTCGAGGAGGACTGACGTCCCCTCGGGCGCTGCCGCACGCGACGACGCCCCGCCCCGGACCCCCCGGGCGCGGGGCGTCGTCGCGTCCGGGCCCGTGTCCGTCCGAGGCTGCGGCACACCTCGACAGTGGATGGTGGTGACGGACACGCCGTCGGCGTGTCCGTCACGACCATCCACTGAACGCGGCTGGGAGGATGGGGGCGTGCGCGTACTCGGTGTGGACCCCGGCCTGACCCGCTGCGGGCTGGGCGTGGTGGACGGGTTGCCCGGCCGGAAGGTGCGGATGGTGGCCGTCGGGGTCGCGCAGAGCCCGCCGTCCGCCGACATCGACCAGCGCCTGCTCGTCATCGCCGCGACGATCGACGAGTGGCTCGAGGAGCACGCCCCCGACGCACTGGCCGTCGAGCGGGTGTTCGCCCAGCACAACGTCAGCACGGTGATGGGCACGGCCCAGGTCGCCGGCATCGCGATGCTCGCGGCGGCGCGCCGGCGGATCCCCGTCGCCATGCACACGCCGTCCGAGGTGAAGGCGGCGGTCACCGGCAGCGGCCGCGCGGACAAGCCGCAGGTGCAGACGATGGTGCAGCGGCTGCTGTCCCTGGACGAGCTGCCGCGCCCCGCGGACGCCGCGGACGCGCTGGCCCTGGCGATCTGCCACCTGTGGCGCCCGGCCGGCGCGGTCGGCGCCCCGCAGCGCGCGCCCGGGTCGATGACCGCGGCGCAGCGCGCCTGGGCGCAGGCCGAGCAGGCGGCCCGCCGGGTCCCGTCCCGCTGACCCCGGCGGGGCCGCGTGTCGTTCGTACACGTGTTCGCACGCGTGGCAGACTGCACGGCGGACGCCCGGCCGCCCGGCCGCGCGCCCCTCGGACTGGGAGGAGCCGGAGTGATCGCCTCGGTGCACGGGACGGTGCAGGCCGTGCGGCTGGACGCCGCGGTCGTGGAGGTCGGCGGCGTCGGCATGCTCGTGCAGGCGACCCCGGCGACGCTCGCGGGCCTGCGGGTCGGGGCGACCGCCACGCTGCACACCTCGCTGGTGGTGCGCGAGGAGTCGCTGACGCTGTTCGGGTTCGCCGACGACGACGAGCGCGAGGTGTTCGAGGTGCTGCAGCAGGTCAGCGGCGTCGGGCCGCGGCTCGCGCTGGCGATGCTCGCCGTGCACACCCCGGACGGCCTGCGCCGCGCGGTCGCCACCGAGGACCTGGCCGCCCTCAAGCGGGTGCCGGGCATCGGGCAGAAGGGCGCGCAGCGGATCGTGCTGGAGCTCGCGGACCGCCTCGGCGCCCCGGCCCCGGTCGCGCTCGCCGGCGGCGCCGCCGCCCCCGCGGGTCCCGCGGACCGTCGCGACCAGGTGGTCGACGCGCTGGTCGGCCTCGGCTGGAACCAGAAGGCCGCCGCCGACGCGGTCGCCACCGTCCTGGACGGCAGCGACGAGCCGGTGGGGGAGGCGGAGGTCGCGGGCGTGCTGCGCGCCGCGCTGCGCACCCTGGGCGGCGGCCGTGGCTGACGAGGCGGACCTGGGCGTCGACCTCGACCCCGCCGGCTCCGTCGTCCGGCCGGGCGCCGACGACCTGGAGCGCGCCGCCGAGGCCGCGCTGCGCCCGCGGCACCTCGACGAGTTCGTCGGGCAGAAGGTCGTCCGCGAGCAGCTGTCGCTGGTGCTGCAGGCGGCGCTCGGCCGCGGCCGGGCCCCGGACCACGTGCTGCTGTCCGGCCCGCCCGGGCTCGGCAAGACGACGCTCGCCATGATCATCGCCGCCGAGCTCGGCACCTCGCTGCGCGTCACCAGCGGCCCCGCGATCCAGCACGCCGGCGACCTCGCCGCGATCCTCTCCTCCCTGGAGGAGAACGAGGTGCTGTTCATCGACGAGATCCACCGGCTCGCCCGGCCCGCCGAGGAGCTGCTCTACGTCGCGATGGAGGACTTCCGGGTCGACGTCGTCGTGGGCAAGGGCGCGGGCGCGAGCGCGATCCCGCTGGCGCTGCCGCCGTTCACCGTCGTCGGCGCCACCACCCGCGCCGGGCTGCTCCCCGCCCCGCTGCGCGACCGGTTCGGGTTCACCGGGCACCTCGACTTCTACGCCGACGACGAGCTGGAGCGGGTGCTGGTCCGGTCGGCCGGCCTGCTCGGCGTGCCGCTCGCGCACGAGGCGGCCGCGGAGATCGCCTCCCGGTCCCGCGGCACCCCGCGCATCGCCAACCGGCTGCTGCGGCGCGTCCGCGACTGGGCGCAGGTCCGCGGCGACGGGACGCTGTCGCTCGACGCCGCCCGCGCGGCGCTCGAGGTCTACGAGGTGGACCGCCGCGGCCTGGACCGGCTCGACCGGTCGGTGCTGACCGCGCTCTGCACCCGGTTCGGCGGCGGACCCGTCGGGCTCACCACGCTGGCCGTGGCGGTGGGCGAGGAGCCCGAGACCGTCGAGACCGTCGCGGAGCCGTTCCTGGTGCGCGAGGGGCTGATCGGGCGCACGCCGCGCGGCCGGGTCGCGACCCCGGAGGCCTGGGCGCACCTGGGCCTGTCGGCGCCGACCCCGGCGGATACGCTGTTCGGCTGAGACCCCGCGCGCCGCGGCTGCCCGAACAGGTCCCGCACAGGGAACCGGCGCGCCCCCGCGGTCGTTAGGAGCCCGGAGCCGTGGCGCCTAGACTGCGGCCGACGTCGTACGCAGTCAGGAGCTGTTTCTTCGTGGACCCGACCTTCCTCATCATCCTCGTCATCGGCCTCGGGGCGATGTGGCTGCTGTCCAGCCGCCAGCGCAAGGCGCAGCGGGAGCAGCTCAGCTTCCGCGACAACCTGCAGCCCGGCCAGCGGGTGATGACCGGCTCCGGCATGTACGGCACGGTCGTCGAGGTCGACGGCGACGAGGTCACCCTCGAGTCGATGCCGGGCCAGCAGTCCGTCTGGATCAAGGCCGCGATCGCGCGCCTCGTCGAGCCGCCGGTGGCGGACGAGGAGGAGACCGACGAGGTCGCCGACGACGACGCCGAGTGGCGCGACGAGCCCGGCGCCATCCCGCCGGGCCGGATCGACGTCCCGGACGACCTGTCGTCGCTGCAGCCGCCGCGCGACGACGAGGGCCCCGACAGCAAGAAGTCCCAGCAGTAGTCGACCGGGCGTCCCGCCCCCCGCACGCCGCGGGGGTGGGGCGCCCTTCATCCGCACCGCCCGCCGTCCGCGGGCGGTGCGCGCACGAGAGAAGACGGTCCGTTGGCCCCACCCACACGCCGCCGCCACCCGGCGCGCATCCTGCTCACGCTCGCCGTGATCACGGTCGCCGTGTTCGGCGCGATCTTCGCCGGCACCAAGCTGTCGGACGCGACCTGGACGCCCAAGCTCGCCCTCGACCTCGAGGGCGGCACCCAGCTGATCCTGGCGCCCGTCGCCCAGGACGAGTCCCGCGTCACCTCGGAGACCATCGCCCAGGCGATCGAGGTCATCCGGCAGCGCGTCGACTCGTCCGGCGTCGCCGAGGCGGAGATCAGCTCCCAGGGCGGGTCCAACATCGTCGTGGCCCTCCCGGGCCGCCCGAGCGAGGAGACGCTGGACCTGGTCCGCACCTCCGCGCAGATGGAGTTCCGGCCGGTCCTCACCTACGGCGCCGCGACGCCCACGGCGACCCCGTCGGCCAGCCCGACGGACGGCGCGACGGACGCGGCGGCCGAGCCCTCGGACGAGCCGACGAAGGCCTCGCCGGACTCCGCGAGCGACGCCGAGTACTACATCACCCCGGCCGTCCAGGCGGAGTACGACGCCCTCGACTGCACCGACCCGGCCAACCTCACGGGCGGCAAGCAGGTCGCGGCCGACGCGGCGATGGTCACCTGCGACCCCGACGGCACGGTCAAGTACATCCTCGGCCCGGTCGAGGTCGAGGGCTCGCACATCGCGAACGCCAGCTCGGGCCTGCGGGTCAGCCAGTCCGGCGCCGTCACGAACGAGTGGGCCGTGAACCTGGAGTTCGACCGCACCGGCACCCGCCAGTTCGCGGACGTCACCGAGCGGCTGCAGGGCCTGTCCTCGCCGCAGAACCAGTTCGCGATCGTGCTCGACGGGCTGGTCATCTCGGCCCCGTCGCTCGACCCGGGCGTCGTCATCTCGGACGGCAAGGCGGAGATCTCCGGCTCGTTCACCCGGGACTCCGCGACCGCGCTGGCCAACCAGCTGAAGTTCGGCGCGCTGCCGCTGAGCTTCGAGGTGCAGAGCGAGGAGCAGATCTCCGCGACGCTCGGCTCCGAGCAGCTGGAGAAGGGCCTGATCGCGGGCCTCATCGGCCTGATCCTGGTCGTCATCTACTCGCTGTTCCAGTACCGCGCGCTCGGCCTGGTGACGGTCGCGTCGCTGGTGATCGCCGCGGTGCTCACCTACGGCGTGATCACCCTGCTGTCCTGGACGCAGGGCTACCGCCTCTCGCTGCCAGGCGTCGCCGGTCTGATCGTCGCCATCGGCATCACCGCGGACTCGTTCATCGTGTACTTCGAGCGCATCCGCGACGAGCTGCGCGAGGGCCGGACCCTGGTCGCCGCCGTCGACCGCGCCTGGGAGCGCGCGCGCCGCACGATCCTGGCGTCCGACGCGGTGAACTTCCTGGCCGCCGTGGTGCTCTACTTCCTGGCCGTCGGCTCGGTGCGCGGGTTCGCGTTCACGCTCGGCCTCACGACGCTGCTCGACCTGCTCATCGTGTTCACCTTCACCCACCCGGTGATGAAGCTGATCGCGAGGACCCGGTTCTTCGGCAGCGGCCACCCGCTGTCCGGCCTGGACCCGCGCCGGCTCGGCGCGCCCGAGTCGACCCGCTACGTCGGCCGCGGCCGCGTCGTCACGGGCCGCCGCGCGGAGGCCGACGCCCCCGCGGAGGAGCCCGCCGACCTCGGCGCCCGGACCTCGACGCTCGTCGCGGCGCCGGTCGGCGCGGGCGGCACGATCGCCGAGCGCCGCGCCGCCGCGCGCGCCGCGCAGGCCGAGGCGGAGGCCGGCACCGCCGCGCCCGCCGACGGCGACGACGCCGGGAGCCCCGGCACCACCGACACCGACGAGGCACCCGACGGCAGCACCCCCGCCGCGCGACGCACCGAGGGGAGCGAGTCCTGATGGCCGTCAACTTCGCCCAGTGGGGCAACGACCTGTACACGGGCCGCCGCTCGTACGACATCGTCGGCCGCCGCCGCACCTGGTTCCTGATCTCCGGGATCCTCGTGCTGCTCTCCGCGGTCCTGCTGTTCAAGCCGGGCCTGCACCCGGGCATCGAGTTCCGCGGCGGTTCGCAGTTCACCGTGTCGAACGTGTCCACCACGGACCAGCAGCCCGCCATCGACGCGGTCACCGCGATCGCGCCGGAGGAGGTGCCGCGCGTCAGCAACGTCGGCTCGTCCACGCTGCGCATCCAGACCTCGGAGCTCACCAACGACCAGGTGACCCAGGTCCGCACGGCGCTCGAGGACGCGTACGACGTGACCGACGACGACGTGGCGAGCGCGTTCATCGGCCCGACCTGGGGCGCGGACGTCTCGAAGAAGGCCGCGACCTCGCTGGTCGTGTTCCTCGTCCTCGTCAGCATCGTCATGACGGTGTACTTCCGGAACTGGCGGATGGCCGTGGCCGCGATCGTGGCGCTGTTCCACGACATCGTCATCACGGCGGGCGTGTACGCGGCGGTCGGCTGGGAGGTGACGCCGGCGACGGTGATCGGCTTCCTCACGATCCTCGGCTACTCGATCTACGACACCGTCGTGGTGTTCGACAAGGTCCGCGAGAACACCGTCGGGATCACCGACCAGACCCGCGCCACCTACGAGGAGCGCGCGAACCTCGCGGTCAACCAGACGCTTGTCCGGTCGATCAACACCTCGGTCGTGGCGCTGCTGCCGGTCGCGGGCATCCTGTTCATCGGGGCGTTCGTGCTCGGCGCCGGCACGCTGCGCGACATCGCGCTCGCGCTGTTCGTCGGCATGATCGTCGGCGCGTTCTCGTCGATCTTCCTCGCCACGCCGCTCGAGGTCGTGCTCCGCCTGCGCGAGCAGCCGATCCGCGACCACACGGCGAAGGTGCTGGCCGCCCGCGCGCGGCTCGCCGAGGGCGGGCTGGACGAGGACGCCCCCGCGGAGGCGGTCGCGGTCGCGCGGTTCACGGGCCAGGTGCGCCCGGGCGGCCACCAGGGAGTCGCGGCGCAGCCGCGCAGGAAGAAGGGCCGGCGATGAGCGGCGTGCAGGACGTGAGCGGGCGGGACCTCGGGCTGACGGGCCAGGCGCTCGTCGACCGGGTCGAGGCGCTCGTGCGCAGCGTCCCCGACTACCCGACCCCGGGCGTGGTGTTCAAGGACATCACCCCGCTGCTCGCGGACGGCCCGGCCTTCGAGGCAGTCGTGCGCGAGATGGCGGCGCGGGTCCCGGGCCCGGTCGACCTGGTGGCCGGCATGGAGGCGCGCGGCTTCATCCTCGCCGCCCCGGTCGCGATGGCGCTCGGCGCCGGCTTCCTGCCGGTGCGCAAGGCCGGCAAGCTCCCCGGGCCCACCGCCCGCCGGGACTACGAGCTCGAGTACGGCGCGGCCTCGGTCGAGCTGCACCCGTTCACGGTGCCCGCCGGCTCGCGGGTGCTCGTGGTCGACGACGTGCTCGCCACGGGCGGCACGGCGCAGGCGACCGTCGAGCTGCTGGAGGAGTGCGGCGCCGAGGTCGTCGGCCTGTCGTTCCTGATGGACCTCACGTTCCTGCCGGGCCGGTCGCGGCTCGCGGGGCGGAAGGTGGACGCGCTGCTCGCCGTCTGAGGCCCCGCCGGCGCCGCCGTCACCCCCACGGGTGCCGGCGGCGTCGTGCTGCGCGCGCCCGTGACGCGGTGCACCGCGGTGACGCCGTAGAATCGTGCGGATCGACGGCGTGTCCGGCTCGCCCCGGCCGCGCGGTGGCGGACAGCCGGGCGCGACCCGGCACGGCGGGAGGGCGCGCATGGCGGAGCCACGGACCTCGGCAGGACCCGACGCACGGCCGGAGGCGCCCGCGACCACGGGCAGCACCAGCCGGGTGCGGTCGCGCCTGGCCAGGTTCGGGCAGATCCGCGGGCCCCAGCAGTCGCCGGTGATCGAGCCGCTGCTGCAGGCCGTCCGGACCAACCACCCCAAGGCCGACCTCAGCCTGATCGAGCGCGCCTACGTGACGGCCGAGGCGGCGCACCGCGGGCAGCTGCGCAAGAGCGGCGACCCGTACATCACGCACCCGGTCGCCGTCGCCACCATCCTCGCCGAGATGGGCATGACGCCCCCGACGCTCGCGGCGGCGCTGCTGCACGACACCGTCGAGGACACGTCGTACTCGCTGGACCAGCTCCGCACCGAGTACGGGCCCGAGATCGCGATGCTGGTCGACGGCGTCACCAAGCTCGACAAGGTGACCTACGGCGACGCCGCGCAGGCCGAGACCGTGCGCAAGATGGTCGTCGCCATGTCCAAGGACATCCGCGTGCTGGTCATCAAGCTCGCCGACCGGCTGCACAACGCCCGGACCTGGAAGTTCGTCCCCGCGGCGTCGGCGGAGAAGAAGGCCCGCGAGACGCTCGAGATCTACGCGCCGCTGGCGCACCGCCTCGGCATGAACACGATCAAGTGGGAGCTCGAGGACCTCTCGTTCCAGACCCTCTACCCGAAGGTCTACGACGAGATCGTGCACCTGGTCGCCGAGCGCGCGCCGGCCCGCGAGGAGTACCTGGCCGTGGTCCGCGAGCAGGTCGGCGCCGACCTGCGCAGCGCGAAGATCAAGGCGACGGTCACCGGCCGGCCGAAGCACTACTACTCGATCTACCAGAAGATGATCGTGCGGGGCCGCGACTTCGCCGACATCTACGACCTGGTGGGCGTGCGCGTCCTGGTCGACACGGTGCGGGACTGCTACGCGGCGCTGGGCGCGCTGCACGCGCGGTGGAACCCGGTCCCGGGCCGGTTCAAGGACTACATCGCGATGCCCAAGTTCAACCTGTACCAGTCGCTGCACACGACCGTGATCGGGCCCGGCGGCAAGCCGGTCGAGATCCAGATCCGCACGCACGACATGCACCGGCGCGCGGAGTACGGCGTCGCGGCGCACTGGAAGTACAAGGAGAACGCCAAGGGCGCGGGCGGCGACGCCGACGGCAACGACATGGCGTGGCTGCGGCAGCTCGTCGACTGGCAGAAGGAGACCGCGGACCCCTCGGAGTTCCTCGACTCGCTGCGGTTCGAGATCGCCGACGGCGAGGTCTACGTCTTCACGCCCAAGGGCGACGTCATGGCGCTGCCCGCCGGGGCCACCCCGGTCGACTTCGCGTACGCGGTGCACACCGAGGTCGGGCACCGCACGATGGGCGCCCGGGTCAACGGCCGGCTCGTGCCGCTCGACTCGACGCTGGAGAACGGCGACGTCATCGAGGTGTTCACCTCGAAGTCCGAGACGGCCGGTCCGTCCCGCGACTGGCTCGGGTTCGTCACCAGCCCCCGCGCGCGCAACAAGATCCGCCAGTGGTTCACCAAGGAGCGGCGCGAGGAGGCGATCGAGCACGGCAAGGACGCCATCGCCAAGGCGATGCGCAAGCAGAACCTGCCGATCCAGCGCCTGCTGTCCCACGAGTCGCTCGTCGCGCTCGCCAACGAGATGCGGTACGCCGACGTCTCGGCCCTGTACGCCGCGATCGGCGAGGGCCAGGTGTCCGCGGCCACGGTCGTGCAGCGGCTCGTGCACGCCATGGGCGGCGAGCCGGGCGCCGAGGAGGACATCGCCGAGGTCGCCCGCCCGGGCCAGACCGCGCGCCGCGTGCGCACCGGCGACCCCGGCGTCGTGGTCAAGGGCGTCGACGACATCTGGGTGAAGCTCGCCAAGTGCTGCACCCCGGTGCCGGGCGACGACATCATCGGGTTCGTCACCCGCGGCCAGGGCGTCAGCGTGCACCGGTCCGACTGCATCAACGTCACCGCGCTGCGGGCCCAGCCGGAGCGGATGGTCGACGTCGAGTGGAGCCAGGGGAGCACCGCGCTGTTCCTGGTGCAGATCCAGGTCGAGGCGCTGGACCGCAGCCGGCTGCTGTCCGACATCACCCGCGTGCTGTCCGACCACCACGTCAACATCCTGTCGGCGTCGGTGTCGACCTCCCGGGACCGGGTCGCGATGTCGCGGTTCGTGTTCGAGATGGCCGAGCCGTCCCACCTCGCGTCCGTGCTGGCCGCGGTGCGCAAGGTGGAGGGCGTGTTCGACGTCTACCGGATCACCGGGGCGAAGGCGGAGCAGCCGGTCGTCGAGGCGTAGCGCCGCCGGGCGGCTCGGCGGCGGGCGGCGGCCGGGCGGTGCCGGGCGGCTCCGGCGTGTCGGGCGGCGGCGCGAGGCGGGGCACCAGCGCGGCCGCGGCCCGCACCCCGCGCCGGCCGACGGCCGTCGCGACGTCCGCGCGCACCCGGGCCGGGTCGAGCCCGGCCGCGCGCAGCCGGGCCACGAGCGGCAGCGCGCGCTCCGGCGGGTCGTGGCTCAGCAGGTCCACGGCGGTGCGCCGCGGCGTCGTCACCCGGACCCCGCCGAGCAGCACGACGTCGGCGGCCGGGAGCGGCGTGGCGGCCGCCGCCCGGCCGGGCGCCGGGTCCGGCACCCGCCCGCCGCTGGGCGCGACGACGTCGACCCGGGCGGGCGGGGCGCCGCCGACGTGCACCCACACGGCCGCCGCGCGGGCGACGGCGCAGCGCGGCGGGACGAGCGGCGCCAGGGCGGCCGCGCGCAGCGCCGGGGTGGCCCGGACCCGCGCGGGCAGGGCGACGTCGCCGCGCAGGCGCACGAGGTGGCCGTCGCGCAGCAGCAGGTGCCAGGCGACGGGGCCGACGTCGGCGGGCCGGACCAGGGGCGAGGGCGGCAGCCGGGCGGCGGTGCGCGGGGCGGGCAGGGCGCGTGCCGGGCTGGCCGCGGGTGGGGGAGCCGGGCGGGAGGCCGCGGGCAGGGGAGCGGTGCGGGAGGTCACCGGAAGCACGATGCCGGTCGACCCCCGCGCGTGGCGAGGGGCGACCGGCACCGGCTGTGGACGGGCGTCAGCCCCGCGACTCCTCCGCGGCCCGCTGCACCTGCTCCAGCCAGGACCGGCGGGCGTCGAGGGCGGCCTGCGCCTCGGCGACCTTGCGGGCGTCGCCGCCGGCCTGGGCCTTCGCCAGGTCGGCCTCGAGCTGGGCGATCGCGTTCTCCAGCTGCGCCAGCGCGCCCTCGGCCCGCGCGCGGGTCTCGGGGTTGGTGCGGCGCCACTCGGCCTGGTCGGCGTCGCGGACCTTGGCCTCGACGGCGCGCAGCCGGGCCTCGACGCGCTGGATGTCGCCGCGCGGGACCTTGCCCGCCGCCTCCCAGCGGTCCTGGATCGAGCGCAGCGCGGCCTTGGCCTGGCCGAGGCCCTTCGCCGGGTCGATCGTCTCGGCCTCGGCGAGCAGGGCCTCCTTGACCTCGAGGTTGGCGCCGTACTCCCGGTCCGTGGCGGCGTTCAGCTCGTCGCGGGCGTGGAAGAACGTGTCCTGCGCGGCGCGGAACCGGGCCCACAGGGCGTCGTCGTCGGCGCGGCTCGCGCGGCCGGCGGCCTTCCAGCGCGCCATGAGGTCGCGGTACGCCCCGGCGGTCGGGCCCCACTCGGTGCTGGAGGACAGGCGCTCGGCCTCGCGGACGATCTCCTCCTTGGTGGCCTTCGCGCCCGCGTTGCGGGACTCGAGCTCGGCGAAGTAGTGCCGCCGCTCCCGGTCGAACGTCGTGCGCGCGTGGCTGAACCGCTTCCAGAGCGCCTCCTCGGAGGTGCGGTCGACGCGCGGGCCGGAGCGCTGCGCCTCCTTCCACTCCTCGAGCAGGGCGCGGAGCTGCTCGCCCGCCGGGCGCCACTGCATGCGCGCCGGGTCGGTCGTGGCGATCTTCTCCGCTCGCTCGACGATCTGCGTGCGGGCCTCCAGCGCGGCCTGGCGGGCGGCGGCCCGCTCGGCCTCGACCGCCGCGCGGCGCTCGGCCGCGGCGGCGCGCAGGCCGTCCAGGCGGGCGCGCAGCCCGTCCAGGTCGCCCACGGCCGCCGGCTCGGCGGTCTCCTCGGTCAGGCGCGCGAGCGTCTGGTCGATCTCCTTGACCGCGAGGTCGGTCGCCGTCAGCCGCGCCTCGAACAGCGCGACCTTGGCCTGCAGGTCGAGGAACCGGCGCACGTACAGCGCCAGGGCCTCGTCGGCGGACGCGCCGGGGAACTGGCCCACGGCCCGCTCGCCGGCCGCCTCGCGGACGTAGACGGTGCCCTCCTCGTCGACCCGGCCGAAGCCGGCCGCGGCGGCCGCCTCGGCGGAGTCGTCGGCCACGGGCACCGGGACCACGGGGGTCGCCGGGGCGGCCGGGGTCTCGCCGGCCGGGGCCGACGGGGCGGCCGGGCGCGGGCGGGGGCGCATGGCGCTGGGCTTGGGGGCGCTGGGCCGCGGGGCCGTCGCCGGGGTGGCGGCGGCGGGGGCCGGGTCCGCGGCGGTCTCGGGCTCCGCCTCGGTCGCGGCGGCCTCGGGCTCGGGGGCGGACTCCTCCGCGGTTGCGGGGGCGGCCTCCTCCTCGGCGGGGGCGGCCTGCTCGTCGGCGGGCACCTGCTCCGCGGCGGGGGCGCCCTCCTCCGCGGTGGGCTCGGCCTGCTCGGCGGTCGCGGGGACCTCGGCGTCGCCGGCCGCGGGGGCCTCGGTCGCGGGGACCTCGGCCTCGCCGACCCCGGGCGTCGTGGCCACGGCGGCCTCGTCGCTGTCCTGGGCGCGCTGCTGCTCGTCGGGCGTCTCGGTCACTGGGTCTCCACTCCCTCGATGGTGACGGGGGTGGCCGGGGTGCCGTCCGTGGCACCGCCGCTCACGCCCGCGTCAGCGACTGCCTGCACGACGTCGAGGCCCGACGTGATGCGGCCGAACACGGTGTAGCCCCCGGCGGCGTCCGCCGGGATGGTCGAGTCCTCGTAGACGAGGAAGAACTGGCTGCCCATCGACTCGCCGTTCCCGCCCTGGCGCGCCATCGCGATGGTGCCGGCCGGGTAGACGTCGTCGGCGGGCGCGTTCTCGATCGGGCCGAACGCGTAGCCGGGGCTGCCGGTGCCCGTGCCGGTCGGGTCGCCGCACTGCAGCACGTAGATGCCGCTGGTGGTGAGCCGGTGGCAGTCGGTGCCGTCGAAGTAGCCCTCCTGCGCGAGCGTCACGAAGTTCGCGACCGCCTGCGGGGCCGCGGCGCCGTCGAGCTCGACGGCGATGTCGCCCTGGCTCGTGGTGATGGTGCCGGTCCAGGTGCGGCCCTCGGCGAGCGCGGCGTCGGGCAGCACGCCGCCGTTGCCGAGGCGCTCGGCGGCGGTGGTCTGCGTGGCGGTCGGGGCGTCGGTGGCGCCGGAGCCGGCCGTGGCGTCGTCGTCCCCGCCGGTCGCGAGGAGCGCGGCGGTGATGCCCACGCCGAGCACGAGCACGCCGACGACCCCGCCGGCGATGATCTGCTGCCGGCGCTTCCGGGCGTGCTTCTGCGCCTGGCGCTCCTGCCACTTCTCGTACCGGCGGCGCTCGTACTCGCGCTCGCGCTTGCTGGACGGCACGCACTCTCCTCGGTCTCGACGTCGGCGGGTCCCCCGTGCGTGGGCGCGGGAGCGCCCGCGCCCGCCGGACAGTCTAGGCAGCCGGTGGTCCACCGGGTGACCCGCGCGCCGTGCGCGCGTGCCGTGCGTCGGCCGGGGCCGCCGCGGGCGCGGCTAGCGTGGCGGCGTGCGCATCCTCGGACTCACCGCCCCCGTGTTCGCCGCCGCCTGCTACGTCGTCGCGGCGGACGACGGCGACTGCGTCGTCGTGGACCCCGGCGGCGGCGTCGCGGACGCGGTGCGGCGGACCCTCGCGGAGCACGGGCTGCGGGTCGCGGGCGTCGTCGCCACGCACGGCCACGCGGACCACGTCGCGGACGCCGGCGCCCTCGCCGCGGAGGCGGGCGTGCCGCTGCGGCTGCACGCCCGCGACGCGTACCGGCTCGCCGACCCGCTGGGGACGCTGGGCCTCGGCGCGGCGGGCGACCCGGGCGTGGCGGCGGCGCTGCGGTCCGCGGCCGGCGCGGCGGGGCTGGACCCGGCGACGTTCGGGCGGGTCGACGCGGGGCTGGTGGCGCCGTTCGGCGACGGCGACGGCGACCGCACGCCCGACGTCGAGCTGCGGCTCGGGTCGGTGACCCTCATCGCCCGGCACGCCCCCGGCCACACCGAGGGCTCCACGCTCTACCTGCTCGCGGCGGGGGACGACCGGGTCGCGTTCACCGGCGACGTGCTGTTCGCGGGGTCGGTCGGCCGCACCGACCTGCCCGGCGGCGACCCCGCCGCGATGGCCGCCACCCTGCGCGAGGTCGTCGGCGCGCTGCCGCCCGGCACGCACGTCCTGCCCGGCCACGGGCCCGCCACGCGGGTGGACGCGGAGCTGGCCACCAACCCGTACCTGGCAAACTGACCCGCATGGCACGTCCGACTCCTCTGTCCGGTTTCCCCGAGTGGCTCCCCGACGGCCGCGTGGTCGAGCAGCACGTCCTCGACACCCTGCGGCGCACCTTCGAGCTGCACGGCTTCGCGGGCATCGAGACCCGGGCGGTCGAGCCGCTCGACCAGCTGCTCCGCAAGGGCGAGACCTCCAAGGAGGTGTACGTCCTGCGCCGGCTGCAGGAGGAGGACGGCGCGGAGGCCGACCGGTCCGGCCAGCTCGGCCTGCACTTCGACCTCACGGTGCCGTTCGCCCGGTACGTGCTGGAGAACGCCGGCCACCTCGCGTTCCCGTTCCAGCGCTACCAGATCCAGAAGGTGTGGCGCGGCGAGCGCCCCCAGGACGGCCGGTTCCGCGAGTTCGTGCAGGCGGACATCGACGTCGTCGGCGCGGGCGACCTGCCCTACCACTACGAGGTCGACCTGCCG
>NZ_DASQCJ010000232.1:0-10250 GCF_035634735.1 Cellulomonas sp. | reverse complement strand
CGTTCGCGCAGCTGCGCACCGCCCGGTTCCCGGTCACCGTGCACGCCGGCGAGGCCGCGGGCCGCGACTCGATGGACGAGGCGGTCGACGTGGGCGCCCTGCGCCTGGGCCACGGCGTGCGGCTCGTCGACGACATCAAGCACGACGACGACGGCGCGCCCGTGCTGGGCCGCCTGGCGCACTGGGTCCGGGATCGCGGCATCGCCCTCGAGGTGTGCCCGACGTCGAACCTGCAGACCGGTGCCGCCGCGTCGATCGCCGAGCACCCCGTCACGACCCTGCTGCGGCTGGGGTTCGCCGTCACGGTGAACACCGACAACCGCCTGCAGTCCCGCACCGGCCTCAGCCGCGAGCTGCACCTGCTCGTCACCGAGGCGGGCTGGACCCTCGACGACGTGCGGACGGTCACCCTGACCGCCGCCCGCCACGCGTTCGTCCACGCGGACGAGCGCCAGGACCTCATCGACCGGGTCATCGTCCCCGGTCACGCACCGACCGGAACAGGAAGGCACCGCGCATGACCCAGTCCCTCGACGCCGCCGCGCTGGCGCAGTTCGTCGACCACACGCTGCTCAAGCCCGAGGCGACCCGCGCGGACGTCGAGGCGCTCGTCGCGGAGGGCGCCGCGCTCGGCGTCTACTCCGTGTGCGTCTCGCCGTCGTTCCTGCCGCTGGACGCCCAGGGCCTCAAGGTCGCCACCGTGTGCGGCTTCCCGTCCGGCAAGCACCACAGCGACGTCAAGGCCGCCGAGGCCGCGCGCTCCGTCGCCGACGGCGCGGACGAGGTCGACATGGTGATCGACGTCGGCGCCGCCAAGGAGGGCCGGTTCGCCGACGTGCAGGCGGACATCGCCGCCGTGCGCGCCGCCACCCCGGCGCCCGTCGTGCTCAAGGTCATCATCGAGTCGGCCGCGCTCACCGACCACGAGATCGTCGAGGTCTGCCGGGCCGCCGAGGCCGCGGGCGCCGACTTCGTGAAGACCTCGACCGGCTTCCACCCCGCCGGCGGCGCCTCCGTGCACGCCGTCGAGATCATGAACGCCACCGTCGGCGGCCGTCTCGGCATCAAGGCCTCGGGCGGCGTCCGCACCACGGCCGACGCCCTGGCGATGATCGAGGCCGGCGCGACCCGGCTCGGCCTGTCCGGCACCGCCGCGGTGCTCGGGGGCTTCGAGGCGGACGGCGGGTACTGAGCCGCCCGGCCCCGCGCGCACGACCGACGGCCCGTCACCCCGGCAGCGGGGGACGGGCCGTCGTCGCGTCCCGGTCCGCCCGGCGGCGCCGCGGTCAGGGCGTGGTGGCCCCGTACGCGGCCCACCCCGCGAGGCACACGGCGAGGGGCGGCAGCCACGCGGCCCGCGGCCACCGGCGCCCGAGCCGGACGGCGACCACCGCCGCCACGCCCGCGACGGCCAGCACCAGGCCGGTGAGCCGCAGCCCGTGCGCCCGGACGCCCTCGGCGGAGCACCACCACGGCACCGGCAGCACGGCCGGGCACACCTGCTGGTGCGGCTGGGGGAGCCCCAGCAGCCAGAGCGCGGCCACGGCCGCCGCCGCGACGAGGGCGGTCGCGAGCACCGGCCCGGCGACCGCCCGCGCCGCGGCCGGCCGAGCGGGGGCCGGGGTCACGGTGTCCACACCCGGCACGCTAGCGGCACGGGCCGCCCGCGCGCGGGCGGTCGTGGCCCGGCGTCAGAGCCCCAGCGCCGCCGCCACGTCCGCGCGCACCGCGTCCAGCCGCGCCCGCGCGGCGACCCGCGCCTCGCCGACCGCCGCGACCGAGGCGTGCTCCTCGACCGGCACGACGACCTCGAGGTAGCACTTCACCTTGGGCTCGGTGCCCGACGGCCGGACGATCACCCGGGTGTCGTCCTGGGTGAGCAGCCGGATGCCGTCCGTCGGGGGCAGGCCCTCGCGGTCGGCGTCCGTGCCCGCGGCCAGGTCGACGACGGCCATGACCGGCGACCCCGCGAGCACCACCGGCGGGTGCTCGCGCAGCCGCTGCATGGTCTCGGGGATCTGCGACAGGTCGGTGAACCGGGCCGACAGCTGGTCGGTCAGGTGCAGGCCGTGCTGCCGGGCCAGGTCGTCGAGCACGTCGACGGGGGCGCGGCCCTCGGCCTTGAGGCGGGCGGCCAGGCCGGCGAGGGTCAGGGCGGCGGAGATGCCGTCCTTGTCGCGCACGTGCGCCGGGTCGACGCAGTAGCCCAGCGCCTCCTCGTAGCCGTAGACGAGGCCCTCGACGCGGGAGATCCACTTGAAGCCCGTGAGCGTCTGGGCGTGCCGGAGGCCCGCGTGCGCGGCGATCCGGCCGAGCAGCCGGGACGACACGATCGAGTTCGCGAGCACGGGGGCGTCGTCCGCCACCGGCGCGCCCGCCGTGCCGAGCCGGGAGGCCGCCACGCTGCCGAGCAGGGCGCCCGTCTCGTCGCCGTGCAGCATCCGCCAGCCGTCGGAGCCCGCGGCGCCCGCGCTCATGTGCGTGCGCATCCGCGGGTCGATGACGGCGGCGCCGCAGCGGTCGGCGTCGGGGTCGAGGGCGATCACGAGGTCGGCCTGCACCTCGGCGGCGAGCGCCACGGCCAGGTCGATCGCCCCGGGCTCCTCGGGGTTGGGGAACGCGACGGTCGGGAAGTCGGGGTCGGGCTCCGCCTGGAGCGCGACCACGTGCACGTCGGTGAAGCCCGCCTCGGCGAGCACCCGGCGGGCGGTCCCGCCGCCGACGCCGTGCATCGGGGTGAGCACGACGCGCAGCGCGGCGTGCCGGGCGCGGGCCTCGTCGGACAGGTCGGCCAGGCCGAGCACCTCGGCGACGTAGGCGTCGACGATCTCGGGCCCGACGGTCGACCAGCCGTCGGCCGCGCGCGGCACGGCGGCGACGGACGGGACGCGGCCGATCTCGGCGGCGATCGCGCCGTCCATCGGCGGGACGATCTGCGCGCCCTGGCCGGAGTCGGTGACGACGCGGCCGCCGAGGTAGACCTTGTACCCGTTGTCCTTCGGCGGGTTGTGGCTCGCGGTGACCATGACGCCCGCGTCGGCGCCGAGGTGCCGGACGGCGAACGCGAGGACCGGCGTCGGCAGGTACGGCGGGAGCATGACGACCTCGACGCCGACGGCGGTCAGCACCGCGGCGGTGTCGCGCGCGAAGTCGACGGAGCCGTGCCGGGCGTCGTGGCCCACGACGACCTTCGGCGCCGGGGAGACGCCCTCGAGCTCGCCGAGCAGGTACGCGCCGAGCCCGGAGGCGGCGCGGATGACGACCGCGCGGTTCATCCGGTGCGGGCCGCCCTCGACGGCGCCGCGCAGGCCGGCGGTACCGAACTGGAGCAAGCCCTGGAACCGGTCGGCGAGGTCCTCGCGGGCGTCGCGCACGTCGGTCGCCGCCTGCTGCTCCTCGGGGGAGGCGCCACCGCGGACGGACGGCTCGCCGGCCTCGGCGCGGTCGAGCAGCGCCGTCAGCTCCGCGGCCGTGCGCGGGTCCGGGTCGTCCGCGATCCAGTCGCGGACCCGGCCCGCCAGCTCCGCCCAGGCGTCGCCCTGCTCCGTCACGTCCGCGCCGGTCTCGGTGCGCTCGCTCATCCGTCTGCCGTCCTCCCCGGGGCGCCCCGCCCCGACCTCGCTGCCTGCTGCGCGGCGCGCGGGCCGCGGTGGTGCCGTGCTGCGCGCCGCGCCGCCGCGGGGACCCCGGGCGGCGCGGCGCGTCGATCAGATGCGGCCGACGATGTCCGCCAGCAGCCGGCTGATCCGCGGACCCGCCGCGGCGCCGGCCTCGAGGACCTCCGCGTGGGACAGCGGCTCGTCGCCGACGCCGGCGGCCAGGTTGGTCACCAGGGAGATGCCGAGCACCTCCATGCCGACGTGCCGCGCCGCGATGGCCTCGATGGTGGTGGACATGCCGACCAGGTCGCCGCCCAGGATCCCGGCCATCTTCACCTCGGCCGGGGTCTCGTAGTGCGGGCCGCGGAACTGCACGTAGACGCCCTCGTCCAGCGACGGGTCGACCTCGCGGGCGACGTCGCGGAGCCGGCCGGCGTACAGGTCGGTGAGGTCGACGAACGTGGCGCCCTCCAGCGGGGACACGGTCGTCAGGTTGATGTGGTCGCGGATCAGCACCGGGGTGCCGGGGGCCCACGCCGGGTTCAGGCCGCCGCAGCCGTTGGTGAGCACGACGGTCGAGCAGCCGGCGGCCGCGGCGGTGCGGACGCCGTGCACGACCCGGCGCACGCCCTTGCCCTCGTACAGGTGGGTGCGCGAGCCGAGCACGAGCGCGTGCTTGCCGGTCGCGGCGATCCGGATCGACCGGATGGTGCCGACGTGGCCGACGACGGCCGGCGCGGCGAAGCCCGGGACGTCCGGCGCGGCGATCTCGGCGACGGTCTCGCCCAGCAGGTCGGCCGCGCCGCCCCAGCCGGAGCCCAGCACCAGGGCGACGTCGTGCTGCTCGACCCCGGTGGCCTCCGCGAGGAACGCGGCGGCGTCGGCCGCGACGGCCAGCGGGTCGGTGGTCGGGTCGTCGAGGCGGGCGTCGTCGGCCATGCGGGTGCTCCTTGCGGTGCGTGCGGCGGTGTCGGTGCGGGGTGGCGACCCGGCGCGCGGGACACGTGCGGTCGCAACGGTCGAGCGTACCGGCCGCACCCGCCCCGCAGGACCCCGGAGGTCCCGCCGCCGCGCGTGGCGGGGGTGCGCCGGCGGCGCGAACCGGGAAGATGGACCCGTGACGCCGTCGACCCCCACGACCCCGCCCGCCGCCGCCGACGCGGCCGACGCCGCGGCCGCCCCGCCCGCCTCGTCCACCAGCAGCGCCGCCGCGCCCGCGCCGGGGTCCCCGGCCGACGACCGCCCGGCGCCCCGCGTGGTGGTCGTCGGCGGCGGACCGGGCGGGTACGAGGCCGCCCTGGTCGCCCGCCGGCTCGGCGCGGAGGTCACCGTCGTGGAGCGCGCGGGCCTCGGCGGCGCCGCGGTGCTCACCGACGTCGTGCCGTCGAAGACCCTGATCGCCACCGCGGAGTGGATGACGATCGCCGAGCGCGCCCCCGACCTCGGCATCCGGCTCGACGTGCCCGCCGGCCCCGCGGAGGACGACGACCCCGCCCGGGACACCGGCCGCAGCCGGCGGCACAGCATCGACCTCGCGGCGGTGAACGCCCGGGTGCGCGACCTCGCCCTGGCGCAGTCGCACGACATCCGCACCCGGCTGGAGCGCGAGGGCGTGCGCGTGGTGATCGGCCACGGGCGGCTCGACGGCCCCGAGCGGGTCGTGGTCACCGGCGACGCGGAGGAGACCCTGGACGCCGACGTGGTCCTGCTGGCCACCGGCGCGACCCCGCGCACGCTGCCCGACGCGCAGCCGGACGGCGAGCGCATCCTCACCTGGACGCAGCTCTACCACCTGGACGCGCTGCCGGAGCGGCTGATCGTGGTCGGCTCGGGCGTGACCGGCGCCGAGTTCGCCGGGGCGTACGTGTCGCTGGGCTCGCAGGTCGTGCTGGTGTCGAGCCGGGACCGGGTGCTGCCCGGCGAGGACGCCGACGCGGCGACGATGCTGGAGGACGTGTTCCGGACCCGCGGCATGGAGGTGGTCGGGCGCTCGCGGGCGCAGGCCGCCCGGCGGACCGCGGACGGCGTCGTCGTGACCCTGGCCGACGGCCGGGAGATCCACGGCTCGCACGTGCTGCTGGCGGTCGGCTCGATCCCCAGCACCGAGGGCCTCGGCCTGGCGGAGGCGGGCGTCCGCACCACGCCGTCGGGGCACATCGAGGTGGACAAGGTGTCCCGCACCTCGGCGCGCGGCGTCTACGCCGCCGGCGACGTCACCGGCGTGCTGCCGCTGGCGTCGGTCGCCGCGATGCAGGGCCGCATCGCGATGTCGCACGCGCTCGGCGACGCGGTGGCGCCGCTGCGGCTGCGCGGGGTGGCGGCGAACATCTTCACCGCGCCCGAGATCGCGACGGTCGGCCTCAGCGAGACGGCTCTGATCGAGCGGGACGCGCACTTCGTCACGCACACGCTGCCGCTGGCCAGGAACCCGCGCGCCAAGATGCTCGGCGTCCGGGACGGGTTCGTGAAGCTGTTCGCGCACTCGACGGCGGGGACGGTGCTCGGCGGCGTCGTGGTGGCGCCGCGGGCGTCGGAGCTGATCTTCCCGATCACGCTCGCGGTGTCGCACAGCCTGACGGTCGACGACGTGGCGAACGCGTTCACGGTGTACCCGTCGCTGTCGGGGTCCATCGGCGAGGTGGCGCGGGTGCTGCACCGGACCGACCAGGGCTGAGCCCGGGCGGGGCGGGAGGCCGGCGCGGGGGCACGGCGCCCGTGCCGCGTCAGCCCGCCCGGACCTCCGTCACCAGCGCCAGGTGGTCCGACGAGGCGTCGGCGAGCACCCGCGCCTCCGCGAACGTCACCCCGCCCCGGCCGAGCACCCAGTCGATCCGCACGGCGGGCTCGTTGCTCGGGTGCGTGAGCACGTCCTCGGCGCCCGCGGTGTCCATCGCGCTGACCCAGCCCGCCGCGTCCAGCGCGTCGAGCTCGGCCGAGCCGGGCTCGGCGTTCAGGTCGCCCGCGAGCACCGACGGCGCGTCGGCGGGCAGCGCCGCCTCGAGCGCGGCGAGCTGCCCCAGCCGGGTGTCGACGTCGTCCCGGTGCTGCAGGTGCACGGAGGTGACGCGGATCGGCTCGCCGCCGGGGCCGTCGACCCGCGCCGTGAGCGCCGACCGGTCCTGCGGCCCGGCGCCGTACGGGAGGTCGACCACCTCGACGTCCTCGAGCTCGGCGCGGGACAGCAGGGCGTTGCCGAACTGCTGGTCGGCGGCCGGGGCGAACGCGACGTGCATCCCGAGCCGGTGGCCGAGCCAGGTGAGCATGTCGGAGCCGCCGCCGAGCACCCAGCCGCGCGACACCTCCTGGAGCGCGACGACGTCCGGGCCCTGCGCCTCGATGGTGCGGGCGATCTGCTCCAGGTCGACGGCGGTGTGCGCGGCGACGCCGTAGTGCAGGTTCCAGTCCAGGACCACGAACGTGTCGGGGTCGGCGTCGGCCGCGGGCGCCGGCGCGGCGAGCGTCGCGGACACCCAGCCGACCAGCAGCAGCGCGACGGACGGCAGCACGAGGAACCGCAGCGCGTTGGCGCGCAGCGGGGGAGCGGGCTCGCGCCCGGCGTCGGCCGCCGCCGCGCCCGCCACCGGCGCCCCGGCCTCGGCGGGCTCCGCCGGCGTCCGCCAGCGCAGCCCGCCGGTCGCGAGCAGCGCGGCCGCCAGCACGACGACCCAGGCGTTGTCGACGCCCAGGGGCACGTCGTAGTCGAGCAGGTACAGCAGGAGCACGACGACGAGGCCCAGCCCGACCCCGCCGGTCGCGAGGGCGGTGCGCGGGATCCCGGGCGGGGCGGGCCGGCGGGTCTTGAGCGCCACGGTGAGCACGACGCCCGCGGCGGCCTGGGCGACCAGGACCGCGACGAGCGCGAGCACGCCGGTGGTGAGGAAGGCGACCGCGGTGGCGACCGGCAGCAGGACGGCGGCGGCCCAGCGGACCGGCCGGGCCATGATCCGGGGGACGAGCAGCAGCCAGGCCGTGAGCGCCGAGGCGAGCACCGTCGCGGTGCCGGCCGCCATTAGCGGCAGGTGCGACTGCGCCGCCGCGAACGCCGGGTTGCCGAGCACCATGACGACCAGCGCGAGCGCGGGCCCGAGCACCCAGGTGCGCCGGGGCCGGCCCGTGGCCTGCTCGCCGCGCGCGACCCACGCGAGGGCGACCGCGAGCAGCACCGCGGCGACCGCGACGACGGTGCCCAGCACGCCGCCCCGCCACAGGGCGTCCCAGGTGCCGAGCGCCAGCTGCAGCGCGGCCGACAGCCCGGTGCCGAGCGTCAGCCCGAGCGCCGCCTGCCGCCCGCCGCCGGGCCGGCCCGCGACCAGCGTGGTCGCCAGGACGAGGGCGGCGACGGCGAGCGACGCGCTGACCAGCCCGGCGACGAACCGCGCCTCGTCGTGCACGGCCTGCGTGACCAGCCGGGCGGCGCCGAGCGCGACGACCGTGGCGAGGACGGTGCGGCCGGACGCGGTGCCGGGCCCCCGGCGGCCGGTGCCGACCAGCGCCAGGGCCGCGAGCAGTCCCGCGCCGAGGAACGTGACCAGGGCGGCCGCGGCGACCGCGACCGTGCTGACGGCGAACGCGCGGTCCAGGACCGGCCCGGCGGCGCGGACGGCGTCCAGGGCGAGCACGGTGACCAGCGCGACGAGCGAGACCCGGGTCGCCGTGCCCGCGTCCGGGGGGAGCGGGCTCCCGGCCGGCGACGGTGCGGACGCGGGGGGCACCGTCGGCGGTGCGGCTTCGGGGACGCTCACGCCGTCAACGTAGTGGGCGGCGTGCCGCCCCGGCGAACGACGTCGCCCGCGCGGGTGCGCCGCGGGCGGGTCGCGGGCGGGCCGCGGGCGCCCCGCGCGCGTCAGGACGCGGCGCCCTCGACCTCCGGGGGCAGCGCGGCGCGCAGCGTCGGCCACGCGTCCGCGAACGCGGGCAGCAGCTCCAGCGCGGCGACGTCGTCGAGCGCCACCCAGGCGATCGCGAGGCTCTCGTCGTCGGTCGGCCGGGCGTCGACGGGGCCGGCGGTCACCGCGACGACCGTCGTGTAGGACCAGTCGACGTGGTCGAGCACGTGCTCGCCGACCACCCGGACGGACGCCGGCTCGATGCCCGCCTCCTCCTGGGACTCGCGCAGGGCGCCGTCGACCGCGGACTCCCCGGTGTGCCGCGCCCCGCCCGGCAGGCCCCAGGTGCCGCCCTGGTCGCTCCACGGCGCCCGGTGCTGGAGCACGACGGCGGCGGCGTCGGTGCCGGTCGCGGGGCGCGCCAGCAGCAGGCCGGCGGCCCCGGCGGTGCCCCAGTGCCGGCGGCCGCACCGGCACTCGACCCACCCGTCGCCCGGGTGGTGCGGTCGGCGCGGCACCGCGGTCAGTCGACGATCTCGCAGATGGCGGTGCCCGCCGCGACCATCCCGCCGACGTCGGCGGACAGGGACGCGATGGTGCCGGCGCGGTGCGCGACCAGCGGCTGCTCCATCTTCATGGCCTCGAGCACCACGACCAGGTCGCCCTCGGCCACCGTGTCGCCCTCGCCGACCGCGACCTTGACGATCGTGCCCTGCATGGGCGAGGTGAGGGCGTTGCCGGACGCGGCCGGGCGGCCGGCGGCGCGGCGCGGCGCCGAGCGGCGGGGACCCGCGGCGGCGGCGCGGCCGCGCCCCGCGCGCAGGGCGAGCGCGGCGGGCAGCACGACCTCCAGGCGCTTGCCGCCGACCTCGACGACCACGCGCTCGAGCTCGGTGGGCTCGCCGTCCTCGGCGGCCGGCCCGGCGGCGGTGACCGCCGGGGTGCCGGTGAGGGCGGGGAGCCGGTCGGCGAACTCGGTCTCGATCCACCGGGTGTGCACCGCGAACGGCTGGTCCGGCGCGGTCGGGACGAAGGCCGGCTCGGCCATCACGGCGCGGTGGAACGGCACGACGGTCGGGATGCCGGCGATCTCGAGCTCGGCGAGGGCGCGGCGCGCGCGCTCGGCGGCCTGCTGCCGGGTGGCGCCGGAGACGATCAGCTTGGCGATCATCGAGTCGAAGGCGCCGGACACGGTGTCGCCCTCGACGACGCCGGAGTCGACCCGCACGCCCGGGCCCGCCGGGAACCGCAGCGTCGAGATCTTCCCGGGCGCGGGCAGGAACCCGGCGGCCGGGTCCTCGCCGTTGAGCCGGAACTCGAAGGAGTGGCCCCGGGTCTCCACCTCGGTGTAGCCGAGCGGCTCGCCGTCGGCGATGCGGAGCTGCTCGCGGACCAGGTCGATGCCGCCGATCTCCTCGGAGACCGGGTGCTCGACCTGCAGCCGGGTGTTCACCTCGAGGAACGAGATCGTCCCGTCGGCGGCGACCAGGAACTCGCAGGTCCCGGCGCCGACGTAGCCGGCCTCCTTCAGGATCGCGATCGACGCGTCGACCAGCTGCGCGCGCTGCGCGTCGGAGAGGAACGGCGCGGGGGCCTCCTCGACGAGCTTCTGGTGCCGGCGCTGCAGCGAGCAGTCGCGGGTGGAGACGACGACGACGGTGCCGTGCTCGTCGGCGAGGCACTGGGTCTCGACGTGCCGCGGCTTGTCGAGGTACTTCTCCACGAAGCACTCGCCGCGGCCGAACGCGCCCACGGCCTCGCGCACCGCGGATTCGTAGAGCTCGGGGATCTCCTCGAGGGTGCGCGCGACCTTGAGGCCGCGTCC